>CANHTS010000202.1 GCA_947463435.1 Flavobacteriales bacterium
GGTGCGTGAAAATGATTTTGCCTTTCAGGTGAATTGGGCGGAAGGTCAGAAAACAGGCTTTTTCCTCGATCAGCGCGAGAATCGTTCCCTCCTCGCGCGGTATGCTGCCGGTAAAGAAGTGTTGAATACTTTCAGCTATACGGGCGGATTCAGCCTGGCTGCGCTGAAAGCAGGCGCAACAAGCGTTTGCAGCGTGGATGTTTCCGCCAAAGCCCTGGCCATTGCCGACAAAAACGCCGAAATCAATGGCGTGGCTGATGCGCATGGCAGTGTTTGTCAGGACACCCTGAAATATCTACAGGAAAACGAAAAACTGTGGGATATCGTAATACTCGATCCGCCGGCATACGCCAAAAGCATGCACAAGCGGCACAATGCGGTGATGGGGTATAAGCGGTTGAATGCGGCCGGTATGGCGAGGGTAAAACCGGGCGGCTTGCTGTTTACATTCAGTTGCAGCCAGGTAGTAGACAGGGATTTGTTTCGGAATACGGTTGCGGCGGCCGGCATGGAGGTCGGTCGGAACATGCGCATCCTCCACGAACTGAGTCAAAGTCCCGATCATCCGGTCAATCTTTTTCACCCGGAAGGTGCTTACCTCAAAGGCTTGGTTTTGGCGCTTGACTGAACCATGCAATTGTCAGAAAATCATCACGTTTGTCGAATAACGAAGAATTATGTGCCGGATGAGGCAACGAATTGTGCTTTAAAGTGTCTGTTATAACGGATTAACCCCCACTGCGTATACGTGCGAATACTCACTCTAGTCTCATTTCTGTTTCTCGCTGCGGGTGAACTGGCGGCTTCGGCCGGCACACCAGCATTCCATTGGTACTTCAGGGAAAACCGGGGGCAATGGGAGGGAGACGTGCGTTTTCGTTGTACCAACGGGGAGCGTGATATCGCTTTTTTTAAGGACAAAATGGTCTTCAGTACCCGCAAGACCATCGATCCGGGTTTGCCGCAGGAAGGCGATTTGCCGCATCAGCAGCGTTTTGCCAAGTATGAGTTCCTAACCTATGCGGTTCATTTCCCGGGCTCGAATCCCAATGTAGTGGTGGCAGGGGTTGGGCAATCGTCTGCCTATGTGAACTATATCACCACCAACAACGCAGAGGCGCCGATACGGAAAGTTCCCGATTACGAGGCGATGGAGTACCGCAACCTCTATCCCGGCATCCACCTGCGCTTTTCGGTGAAAGATTCACTGCTGAAGTACGATATCTTCCTCGAACCCGGCGCCCGTCTCGAACAATTGCGCATGGTGTATGAAGGAATCGATAAGCTCGAAGCTATGGGCAATACGCTCAAGGTGAAAACTGCCTGGTTCGAGTTGCGCGAAATCATCCCGGCCAGTTTTACCGGTAATGGTGAAAACAGCAAGGGAATACCCGTGCAGGTGAATTATCAGTTGTTAAACGATAGCACGGTTGGCTTCAGTGCGCCGGGGTATCAGCCGGGTCAATGGTTGCTGATAGATCCCATGCACATGGACTGGAGTACGTATTTCTACGGAAACATTGCCACCAACAATAGCTGGGTTTATGATGTGGATGTGGACGAAAAGGATTACGTTTATCTCACCGGGTACACCACAGACAAATTTCCGGGCAAACCTGGTATTTACGATACAACCTTCAACGGCGGAACGAGCGATTGTTACATCTGCCGTATGCCGCTCGCAGGCAAAACGATCGATTACTTTACGTATGTGGGCGGAAGCGGGTATGAATACGGCTATTCACTGGCTTTGACCCTGGATGGAAGGGTTTTCGCTACTGGCCTTACGAGTTCATCGAATTTCCCGACCACCTCCGGCGTGATGGAGCCAACCGTAAGCGGCTCCGGATGGTCTGGTTTTCTTTTTGGATTGAAAGGTGATGGGTCAACGCTGATTTACAGTACCTATATCGGTGGAGGAGGTTCTACCTGGTCTCTGGGAATGGATGTCAACGAAAAAGGAGAAGTGTTTCTGGCACCTTACACCAATGCATCGCTCACCGTTACGCACCCGATGCTGCCTCCCGGCTTTGTCACCACCAATCCGGATTGCTACATACTGAAAATCAAAGACGACGGGTCGCGCCTTCTGCAGAGCACACGGTTTGGCGGGGATGGATTCGAATACACCACCTCGCTTTTCGTTGACAAGCGCAACAACGTGTATATCACCGGGTATACCACTTCGCAAAACCTTCCTGCTACAGGCGGATTTGCCGGTTTCGGCGGATTGTTCCGCGGACAGTACGATGGATATCTCTTCAAAATAGACTCAGGATTTACCCGCTGGATGGTGAGCAAGTATCTCGGAACAACCGGATACGACTATACCACCTCGGTGACGGTGAATGACCTGAACGAGATCTTCGTAACGGGCATTACAAACGGCACCGGTTTCCCGAATCCTACCAATTCGCCCACGGGAGCCGGATATCAGGCATTTGCCCTGAAGATGAAGGCCGATGGCACTTATCCGTTCTGGACAACATATGTTGGAAGTTCTTTTTACAGCTGGCGTCAAAGGGTGGCGGTAACGGCTAAAGACGAACTCATCATGACAGGGAATACCAATTCAACTTCTTTTCCTGTCAGCAGTGACGCCTTTCAAAAGTTACTCAAAGGAAGTTCAGATGGTTTTATAGCCAAACTCAACCCAAGGGGCGATATGGAATATGCTACTTATTATGGCGGCTCCAGCTGGGATTATCTCTATGCCACTGCGGCACGGCGCATTGGTTGTGTTACGCATCTTGTCATGGCCGGTTGGTCCAACAGTTCCGACTTCCCTACCCTTAACGCGTGGAAACCTGCAGTGAGCCGCTTGTCCTATTCTGGAGTGGTAGGCAAATTCAGGGATACCTTGAAAGTTACGGATATCGATCTGGGTTCCGACCGCGTGTATTGCAATGTACTGGCACAGGTGCTGGACGCTGGGAATAAAGGCGCGAGCTACCGGTGGAGCACGAATGATACAACGCGGAGAATTACAGTGCGCAAACCGGGAACCTATACCGTAAGAGCCAGCTACGGCTGCGGATGGCGTTCGGATACCATCAAGCTGGAACTGAACTATTCACCGCGCAAACCCAATTTGCGCGATACCCTGCTATGCAATAACGACAGCGCCCGCTTCGATGCGCGCAACGATACCATCCCGCGGGTTACCTATCGCTGGACCAATGGAGATTCGACCCGCTTTACCAAGGCTACCGATACCGGTTGGCTGGGTGTTACGGTTACAACGCGCTGGTGCGGTCTTGTGAAAGACTCAGCGCGCATTACCAAGATTTTCACTCCGGTGGTTGATCTTGGCAAAGACACGACCATTTGCATGCCCGGATCTTTGTCGCTGGATGCCGGAAACGAAAACAACCAGTGCAAATACAGCTGGAACACCGGAGATACAACTGCGCGCCTGCCAACTACTTATACCTGGAATTACCAGGTGGCGGTGCAAAACCGTTGCGGTGTGGCCAGGGATACCGTGGAAATTTTCTACGATACCTTTCCGGTTTCCAAACTTCCCCGCGATTCCATGTTCTGCGATGCGGTGAATATGCGCCTGCTCGCTGGATCATCGAATAACTGGGGCAAAATACGCTGGAGTACCAACGACAGCAGTTCGCTGCTGGTAGTGCGCAAACCCGGCACCTATTGGATTTATCAGTACAATGCCTGCGGGAACTCATCCGATACCATTAAACTGAGCATGGTCAAAACACCCACCGCTGCGCTTCGGAACGATACCTTGCTGTGCACGGTCAGACAACTCAGCCTCCGCACACGCGGTATGGACTCGGCCCGTTATGAATGGAAGAACAACAGCGGGCCTTGGCAAACCGGCGATACCATCCGGAATGCCAATGCCGGAGGAAAGTGGTTTGTTCGTGTAAGCAACCGCTGCGGTTCTGCCGGCGATTCGGTCTTGCTCCGTTTCGACAGCATACCCAAGGTGAATATCCCTTGGAGTGATTCACTGGTATGCAATCTCGGTTCGCTGCAGATTGAAGCCGAAGTAATAGGTCTCAGCCGCAATATTGCCTGGCGCCACGGCGGCAGTTCGGTGATTACGAACGTTACCAACGACGGCACCTACCTGATCCGCACATGGAATGATTGCGGTGAGACTTCTGATTCCGTGCGCGTGCGCTTCGATATGGCACCGCAAGTCAATCTGCCAGACGGCGAACAGTTTTGTGATGTTATGCCTGAGCGGGTGCTGGACGGTACAAGCAGCAGCGGAAAAAACGTTCGCTATGACTGGAATACCGGCGAATCTGTTCCGGTTTTGCGGGTTAACAACGCAGGATTTTATCGCGTTCGCGCCAGCAACGATTGCGGCACAGCAGCCGATAGCGTGAGGTATATTATGCTGGCGAGTCCACAACCACAATTGCCGCCTGATACCAGCTTCTGTGGAAACTTCAGTTATGCCCTGGCCCCGCTCAATGCAGATCCGGCATGGGTTTACCGCTGGAACGATGGCTCAGGTTCAGCCAACCGTATGGTGCGCGA
>CANHTS010000203.1 GCA_947463435.1 Flavobacteriales bacterium
CGCGCTTCACCGAGCACGGCATTCTCTCCCATCACGGTTACGCCCGGCTTCACCAGGTCTTTCTTGAAGGCTGTAGTCTGGCCCATGAATCCCTTGATGGTGCGGGTATGATTCTGGCAGAGCATGGCGGGAATGACATCCCATTTGGCCGAATAATCGAAAAGGGTAAAGAGATCCGTTTGTTCCGTAACGCGGCGTGCAACCGGGTTCACGTCGATCGTGCTGTGTTCGTATATGTACGGGTTCAGTTCCACCTGGAAATTGTGGAAAGCGAAGCACTGGGTGAAATCGAGCTTGGCACTGGCCTGCGGATCGGCCGGTGTGCCATCGAACATCTCCTGGCATACATCGGTGCCTGCCGCTGCCAAGGCGATATCGTAGGTATCGGTGGCGCTGCACATGGCGAAGAGAAATCCGCCGCCGGATGTAAAGTCTCGGATGCGCTGAGCTACGGCCAGCTTCAGTTCGCGTACCGTGCGGTAGCCGTTGCGCGCTGCGATGCCTTCGGCTTCAGCCACTTGCTCCCGGTACCAGGCTGCCTGCTGGAACCCTGCCCAAAACTTGCCGTACTGACCGGTGAAGTCTTCGTGGTGCAGGTGCAGCCAGTCGTAGGTAAGCAGTTTCCCTTGCAACACTTCATCGTCGAAGATCACGTCGTAAGGAATCTCCGCGTAGGTCAGAACCAGCGTCACTGCATCATCCCAGGGTTGTTTGGATTTCGGGGAATAGACGGCAATTTTCGGCACTTTCAGCAACTTCACGGCTTCCATATTCACTTCCGGATTGGAAATGGTGGCCAGCACCGCATTGGCATTGGCTTCAGAAATCACTTCGTAGCCGATGCCGCGGATACGGCATTCTGCCTCGGCTTCGGCGGTATGGTTAAAGAGGAAGCTTCCGCCGCGGTAATTCAGCAGCCAATCCACTTCTGCGCCACCGGCCAGGGCCCAATAGGCCAGTCCGTAGGCTTTCAGATGCGCCTTCTGACCTGCATCCATCGGAATGAGCAGGCGAGCAGCCTCCACACGGAAGACAGCGAACACGCAAAGCAGGGAAGTGAAAACGAAACGCATGGACTTAACAAAGAAACGCAGAAACCGTGCCGCGCTGCGTTTCCTGACGGTAAAACTACGGATTTTTCTCCTGCTGTACCGGCGGCCCTTGTGGCCGCGATTTTCTGCTCCGGAGTTATTCTCGAGAAAAGGAAGGCGACCGCGTGGGTCGCCGCTTCTCCCATTCCTAATCTAAATCCGTAGACGAAAATGGCGGCCACGAGCGCCGCCGTTCCATAGATTTGCAGCATGCAGCGCGCACGCATCGTCCGCATCGAGGAACATCATGCCGCGGTTCGGTCTTTTTTCCTGGCTCCCGAAACCATGCCCGAATTCAAAGCCGGGCAGTTCGTGGCTATAGCCCTGGAAGAAGGGGGTACCGAACGCAGCTATTCCATCGCCAGCCGCCCGGGCAATGCGGAACTGGAACTCTGCATCTCCCTGAAACCCGATGGCTACATGAGTCCGGCGCTGTTTGCCATGCAAGCGGGTGATAGTGTCTTCCTGAGCGAGCCACGCGGCAGCTTCACCCTGCCCGATGCACAAAACGAAGTTTGCCTGATCTGCACCGGCACCGGTATAGCGCCCTTCCGTTCCATAATTCTCGACGCGCTGCACCACGGCGATGCCCGGAAATTTTACCTGATTTCGGGCAATCGACAGCAGTCGGATGCGCTGTATCACCATGAAATGCAACAGCTGGCGGCAGCGCATCCCAACTTCCAATACCTGCCCGCGCTGAGCCGTGAAGAGGTGGCGGGCTTTGCCCATGGTTATGTGCATCCGGTATATGAAGCGATCTTTGCCGATGGACGCGATGCGACTTTCATGGTTTGCGGGTGGACGGCCATGCTGAGCGAAGCAAGGCGCCGTCTGAAAGCCATGGGCTATAACCGCCGCCAATACCATTTCGAACAATACGACGGATGAAACCTGCCACCCGCGACGCCCTGCATTTTCTGCGCATCCTGCTCCGGCCGCGCCGGCTTGTCAATGCGCTCGCGTTGTATGGCAGTTACCAACTCAGCCGGGTGTTCAAACGCAGCCTGCATATCGGTCAGCCGATGGCCATGAGCATCGAACCAACTACGGCCTGTAACCTCGGTTGTCCGCAATGCCCGAGCGGACTCAAGCAGTTTTCCCGTCCTACCGGGCGCATGACAGCCGCGCGCTGTGCCGAAATACTCGACCAGGCCGGTCCGGAACTCGCCTACCTCATCCTCTATTTCCAGGGCGAGCCTTACCTGAACAAGGAATTCTGTGGCATGATACGCGCTGCCACCGACCGCGGCATCTATACCGCCACCAGCACCAACGCCCATTTCCTTGATCCGGAAACCTGCAGAAAAACAGTCGAAGCCGGCCTCAGCCGCATGATCATTTCGATCGACGGCAGCACCCAGGAGAGCTATGCCCATTACCGCATCCACGGATCGCTGAACAAGGTATTGGATGGCACGCGCAACATGCTCGAAGCAAGGCGGGCTGCGGGAAGCCGCTTTCCCTATATCATCTGGCAATTCATCGTTTTCAGGCACAACGAACACGAGATCGAGGCCGTGAAGCAGCTGGCCGCTGAATACGGGGTGGATGACCTTGTGATGAAGAGCGCGCAGGTATACGATTACGAAAACGGCGAAGACTGGATTCCGCTGCAAAGCAATCACACGCGATACACCTACACTGAAGAAGGCATCCGCCTGAAAGGTGAACTCACCAACCGCTGTTGGAAGATGTGGCACAGCTGCGTGGTTACCTGGGACGGCCGCGTGGTGCCTTGCTGCTTCGACAAAGACGCCACGCATTCCCTCGGTGAACTCAATGAGCAAAGCTTCCGGACAATCTGGCGCGGACCGGCCTATTCCCGTTTCAGACAGCAGATCCTGAAAGGGCGCTCGCAGATCGACATCTGCCGCAATTGCAGCGAAGGCCTGCGCGTGTTCGAAAAACAGGTTTTGTAAGTTCGGGCGAAAGTCTTAACCTTGCAGTGGCTATCAGGAATATTCCCTGATCAATCAAGCCAAATCCACCCTTTGACTGTTTCTTATTCAATTCCGGAACGCATTAACAGCGCCCATGGCCGACCGTAAAAAATTAAACGCACTTCCAGTAGCAGAATTACGCGCCCTCGCC
The DNA here is from genome assembly GCA_947463435.1 of Flavobacteriales bacterium. Taxonomy (GTDB): domain Bacteria; phylum Bacteroidota; class Bacteroidia; order NS11-12g; family UBA955; genus REEB481. Next base: position 3,186 of record CANHTS010000203.1, read on the forward strand.
GAAAAACAAGGCATCAGCGGCAGCAACGACATGAGAAAACAAGAACTGGTGAATGCCCTGGCTACCGTGTCAGCGCCCGCCGGTGAAGATGTTCCGCCTACCCCGCCTCCTGTCGAAGTTGCTCCGGCAAAGGAAGAAAAGCCGGCCACTAAACCCGAGGCACAGCGCGGCCGCAAACGCATCAATACCCGCGAAAGCAAAGCGGAAGACAATACACCTGCTATTGAAACGCCTGTAAGCGAAACACCGCTTACCGAAGTCAATGAACCGGCGCCTGAACTGAACAAACCCCGCGAACAAAGGCCCCGCAACGAGCGCAACGACCGACGGAACGAACGCAATGACCGCAAGGATAGAAACGACCGGCCTGAGTCTAATGATCGCAATGATAGGAACGATCGAAATGAGTCCAATCAGCGGAACGAATCCAATGAACGGAACGAACGGAATGAGCGCCGCGATCGTTTTGATCCGCCTCGCAAACAGTTCCTCGTGCCGCGTAACAACCCGACTGCGCCCCCGGTAAACAACCCGGTAAACAAGGATCAGGTTACGGAAGAAAGAAACCCGGAAAATCCGCCGCAAACGGATAACCGCGAACAGGAGCGCCGCCGCCGCGAACACCTGCAAAACCTGCTCGAACTGGAAGGCTGCGTAAGCACCCAGGGCGTGCTGGAACTGGTGCCCGATGGCTTCGGATTCCTTCGATCACCCGATTACAATTACATGGCTTCGCCGGACGATGTGTACGTTCCCGGTAATATCATCAAAAGCCTCGGCCTGAAAACGGGCGACACCGTAAAGTGCAGCATCCGTCCGCCCAAAGAAGGTGAAAAATACTTCGCCCTCGTAAAGGTGGAGCTCATCAACGGCAAGACGCCCGAGGAAGTGCGCGATCGCGTGGGCTTTGAACACCTCACGCCGCTCTTCCCGCAGGAAAAACTCAATCTGTGCGACAAAGCCGGCAATTACAGCAACCGCATCATCGACCTGATCAGTCCGATTGGCAAAGGCCAGCGCGGACTCATTGTTTCCCAGCCCAAAACCGGTAAAACCTGGTTGTTACAGGGCATCGCCAATGCCATTGCCGCCAACCATCCCGAGGTCTATTTGATGATCCTGCTCATCGATGAACGTCCGGAAGAAGTGACCGATATGGCGCGGAACGTGAAGGCAGAGGTGATTGCTTCAACCTTCGACGAGCCGGCCGATAAACACGTAAAGCTGTCGAATATGGTGCTTGAAAAAGCCAAGCGCCTGGTGGAATGCGGACACGATGTGGTCATCCTCCTTGACTCCATTACCCGTCTGGCA
>CANHTS010000204.1 GCA_947463435.1 Flavobacteriales bacterium
CACACGGCGCATTGAACGCAACGATGTCATCATTCCGAATATCCAGATCCCGGAAATAACCATCCCCAAATTTCAGATCCCGGAAATTACGTTGCCTGAATACGATTGGACCGTTTACCCTCCGCTTTCTGCCCATGGTTTTGGCGGCATCCTGCGCAGCCGCATGCAGTTTCAGCCGAACCTCGATACGGGCCGCATCCCGATGAATGCCGGGTTTCAGGCGCCTATGGTTCCGACCAGCGATGCATTCCCCTTCGATACCAATATCGTGATCGTTATGAACGGAGCCAATCCGGCAGATTCCGCCTGGGTTTACCGCATCATTCGCAATGGCCGTGGCCCAATCGTGCGGATGGATGAGGATGAGGACGAGGATGAGGATGAGGATGAGGATGAGTCCATTTGGGGAATTGATGAAGAGCCCGAGGAGGAAAACAAGAGTACCAGCTTCGAAGCCTTCAGTTCTTTTATGTTGGGTTTCAACCGCCTCAGCGAGTACACTTCATCCGTTAACACCGAATTGATCAATGCCAAAAGCCTGAATACCTATATCGGTATCGCGAATGTCGGAATGCAGCTCGACCGCCGTGGCCATTTGCGCTTCTGGACGGGGATCGGAGCCGATATAGACAACTACCGCTTCAGCGATACCCGTCTGCGCCTGCAAGCCGCTCAGCCGACCTTTAGTCCGTTCATCGATTCAACGGTAAACCCCGGGGATACGCGCAAAAGCAAGCTCACCGCCACTTATCTCACCATCCCCGTCTATCTCGGCTTCCACAGCAGGGAAAGTTCAGACAAAGGAGTAAATGTGCTCTTGGGCTGCCAGTTTGGTTACCGCACCCATACGCATACCAAGATTGTATCTGAAAATGGTGCCAAAGTCAAAGACCGCGACGATTTCAACCTCAACGACTGGAAAATTTCGCCGACCGTCCAGATCGGATACAAGGGACTGCGTTTTTATGCCAAGTACAACCTGCAGCCATTCCTGAAGGAAGGACAAGGACCTGAAACGAATCTGTTTACCCTCGGCGGCGTGCTGGTGTTTTCATAAGCAAGAACCGGTACTGAAAACCTTCTCGTTTGGTCAGGAAAGTCCGTAAGCGCTTGTTTACGGACTTTTTTGTCATGTTTGAAATTGGCAAACATCATGCAGATGCCTGAGTTGGGAATACCAAAGTAGCGGCTTCCGTTCCTTAGTTTCGCGGCCAAACCTGCTATGAACCGAGAAGAGTTGCTGAAAGCCATCGACGAGAAGTACGCCGCATTGGGGCAGGATCCGAACGTGCACTTGTCCGGACTCCTCCATGCCGAACCCATTACCTATTGGGATTATATCCAGGTGGATGCCTTGCTCGGGCTGCAAATCAAGCGCACACGCGAACCGGATGAGATGGTGTTCATCATGTACCACCAGATCAATGAATTGCTTTTCAAGATGATATTGTGGGAGATAGGGCAGGTGGCTAACGAAGAAAAGGTGGGTGCAGAGAAGTTTTCGATGCATCTCGACCGCGTAAGCCGCTATTTCGATATGCTGGCCGAATCGTTTAGCATCATGGGCGACGGCATGGAGCGCGAACAGTACATGCGTTTCCGCGATACGCTTACCCCTGCCAGCGGTTTCCAGAGTGCCCAATACCGCATGATAGAGTTTGCTTCCACATCGCTCATCAACCTGATCGACAACCGTTTCCGCGCCACCATCGACCGCAATACCCCCTACGAGCATGCTTTCGAGCATTTGTATTGGCAGGCCGCCGGGAAAGACCATGTAACCGGCGAGAAATCGGCCCTGCTGCGCAATTTTGAACGGCGCTATAAAGGGGAGTTTCTGCGTTTTATGGAGTTTTACAATACACGCAACCTGCACGCGCGCTTCCAGGCTTTACCCGAGGCCGATCGCAAGAATCCGACTTTGGTTGCTGCCCTGCGGCATTACGACCACACGGTGAACATCCGCTGGGTGATGGCGCATCTGAATGCTGCCAGAAAATACCTCGGCGATGCAGAAGCAACCGGAGGCAGTCATTGGCAGAAATACATGCATCCGCGTTACCAGCGCCGGATTTTCTTTCCTGAACTCTGGTCTGATGAAGAACTGGCGAATTGGGGCATCGACAACCTCGAATCGTATCGCCGCGCATAAAAGGTAACTTTGCCGGTATGCGATGGAAGTACCCGGCTATCACGATCATTTGCAACCTGTTTCTTCAGGCTGTTGCTGCGCAGGAAATACCTGCTGCCCGCCTTACTGACTGGTCTGCGGCAGCACAGGCAGGAACAAGCTACAGGCCTTTGCAGCGCATCAATTTCCTTGATGCAGGCGGGAATAACCGCCAGGGAGGAAACAACGATTCCGTCATCGCCCGGCTCATACAGGCTGTACCCGATTCGGCCGGACTCCATATCTTCTTTCCGGCCGGGCATTACCGGTTCAGGCAGGGTATCGTTCTCAAGTCAGGAATTACACTGGAAGGCAGCGGCGACGATACGACATACCTGTATTTCAATCTCGGCGGCCGCGGGCATTGTATCAGCGCCGCAGGTACCCAATTGCGCTTTGAAGCCGCTATAAGTGTGGCCGCCAACAGCGGTCAGCGCTTTGTGCGCAGTACCCAGGCAACGGCCTGGCGCGCGGGTGACTGGTGTTATCTGAAAGACAACGACAGTGCACTGATCACTTCTTCCTGGGCAAGCGGCAGTACCGGTCAATTGTTGAAAGTTACCGGAGTGAGTGGCGATACGCTTTGGTTCGACCAGGCGCTGCGCCGCGATTATCCGATCGATCGGATGCCGAGGCTGCAGGGGATGGTTCCGGCTGAAAATATCCGACTGGAGCGCTTCACCTTGTTGCGTGAGGATGCCACGAGCGCGCAGACATCGAATATCCGTTTCGAACGCGTGGTGAACAGCGCGGTGCACTGCGTGCGCAGTGTAAAATGCAATTTTGCGCACCTCGAACTCAGCTGGTCTGCCCGTGTGGCGGTCAGTGGTTCACATTTCAGCGACGCATTCGATTTTGGCGGGGGAGGGAAGGCTTACGGCGTTGTATTGCAATTTGCCAGCGGTGAATGCCGGATTGAGCGCAACGCCTTCAGCGACCTGCGCCATTCCATGCTTTTCCAGGCCGGACCTTCGGGGAACATAGTTGCGTGGAATTACTCCCAGCGCCCCAAATGGACCGGAACTTCATTGCCATCGGATGCAGCAGGCGATTTGGTCTTCCACGGCAATTATCCCTACCGCAACCTGCTGGAAGGCAATGTGGTACAGAACATCGTGATAGATGATTCGCACGGGAAAAACGGGCCATACAATACCTTCCTCCGCAACCGGGCCGAAGGTTATGGCATCTTTATGAACAATGGCGTACCGAGTCCGTCGCAGCATTTCATCCACAACGAAATCACCTCATCAGCCTTGTTCAAGGGGAATTACATCCTTGCCGGCGGTGACCATATCGAATCGGGCAACAGCCTCCGCGGCACCATTACCCCGGCCGGAACATCGTCGGTGGTTCAGAGCTATGCGTTGGACACGGTTCCGCAGTGGTATCGCCCGACGAACTGGCCGCCGATCGGTCCGCCGGCTGCCATCAACTCCAGGATGACGGAAGTACAATCGCGCGTGGGTAACGGCTTGCCGACTTTGTGCCGTGAAGCCAGGTTGAACCAGCTCGCCGGGACTCCGAATACCATTGGGGGTTGGGACCTTTATCCGAATCCTGCACATGGGCTGGTTTGCCTCCGGAATCGCCGGGCGGAGCCACTACAGGTATCGGTTTTCGCTGCCGACGGTCGCCAGCTGAGAACTTTCTCCGTACCTGCCTCCGGCACCATGGGCATTGAGCTTCAAGCCGGGATTTGGTTCCTGCGCGACGGAGCGGGGCAGAGCCGAAAGGTTTGGGTTCAATAGGCTTGAGCTGGCGCCCCGAGTGCTCGCCTTCCTGCATACAGCATCGACGCTACTATTGTTAGCCCACACATTCTTTTCCATGGGCAGTTTCCCTCAATCCTCAAACCTTATACCACCTACATACACTTCCTGCACGTGGTTTACACCGAAATGATAGGGGATAATCGACAGCGAAGGCTCGCCCTGCATCACCAGAAAATCGGCCCTTTTGCCGGGGCTCAGGCTGCCGCAGTCGGCCGACAGATCCAGCGCTGCAGCAGCGTTCAGCGTGATGGCATTGAAGGCTTCCTCCGGCAATAGCTTCATCCGGGCACAAGCCAGGCTCCATACCATTTGCAGGCTCGGACCGGGACTGCTGCCGGGGTTGAAATCTGAAGCCAGCACTACCGGCAGGCCGCGGTCGATCATCTCGCGCAGCGGTGCAAAGGGAATCCCCAGAAAATAAGAACAACCGGGCAAAGCCACGGGTAAGGTATTGCTGTTCAAGAGACAAGCGATTTCATCCTCACCGCAATGTTCCAGATGGTCCACACTCAGGGCTCC
>CANHTS010000205.1 GCA_947463435.1 Flavobacteriales bacterium
AGGGCCGGAACGATATCCGCAATGTCGCGTCACCCGGCCTTCCCGGGTCACATATCATAACTCCGGCATGGAAACGTAATCGCGACCCGGCCTTCCGGGTCGCATATCCTAGCACCCAAATGGAAATGGAATCCCGACCCGGTTATCCGGGTCGCATAACCGCAAGGTAGATGTGTGTTAAGAGATGATACCCCGACGTTGAAGCAATGTCGCGTGACCCGGCCTTCCCGGGTCACATATCCTAGCACCGGAATGGAAACGAAATCCCGACCCGGCCTTCCGGGTCGCATGTCGTAGCATTCCGAAGGTCAAATCATTGTCAAACCCGCCCGTCGCCGATCTCGCCCCAAAAACAAAAAAAACCGACGGTCTGTCGGTTTTTTCATGTAATTCCAGGAATTTTTGTGCCCAGTACTGGACTCGAACCAGCACGCCGTGAAGCACCACCCCCTCAAGATGGCGTGTCTACCAATTTCACCAACTGGGCATTTCCTTAAAGAACGTTTGGGCTTGCACCCTTACTGGTGCCCAGGACAGGATTCGAACCTGCACGCTTGTGGGCGCTGCCGCCTGAAGACAGTGCGTCTACCAATTTCGCCACCTGGGCATCTCATACCGGCGGACCGGTTGAAACGGGGTGCAAATATAGCAATCTTATCTTTTAAACCAATCCGGTCTCTTCCACAAAATCAGAAAAAATATTACGGCCGGTAACAAGATGGCCAAAATGGGCTTCCAGGAATAGATGAGCAAGTCCGGATACAAGGCTATCAGCATCACCGCGCCTGCAATGCCGCCGCCCAAATGCGCATCATGACCTACGTTTCCGAGCTGTGATCGCACGCCGTAAATGCTGTATGCAGTGTAAAGCAAGGCGAAAATCCAACCCGGAATGCCGATCGGAATGAAGAGTATGCCCAATTTCATATCCGGGAACAGAATAACTGTCGCGAAGACGATACCGCTGACCGCGCCCGATGCGCCGACTGCCGTATAGCTGTAATTCTTATGGTTTACCCAAAGACTGAGCAGATTGCCGCCCAACAGCGCTCCGAGGTAGACCATCAGGAATTGCTCGTGGCCGAGGATTGGATTCAGAATTTCGCCGAATATGTAAAGCGTGTACATATTGACCCCGAGATGCATGTAATCGACATGGAGGAATGCGCTGGTGAACAGTCGCCAACTTTCCTTGCGACCGAGGATATCGCCGACGCGGAAATAACCGCGTTCCATCAGTCGGTCGTCTTGCAAAGCCAGCAAGCTGTACACGGCATTGATGCCCATCAGTATATACAGCATCCAGGGTGTAACCAGGTTTTCCATCATGTCGTCAAAATCCTTTCAAAATGCGGCCTGAGCCGGTAGCGTTGAGGCGTAAGCCGCGAATAGGTTCCTGCATATACTGCACATTGCCATAACCGTGCAGGCTGATTTGCAGCCATTGCCGGGCGCGCACTTTGGCGTCGAGCGGACTATAGTAATAGAGATAAATATCTTCCGTCATCAAATCTTCAGCCAGTAACTGTCCGGCGTCGTTCACTTCATAAGCAAAAATACCTGCGAAGCCGCGGAGGATGGTCTTGCCACTGTTGTTGCTGCCGCCGTACACATTTCCGTATTGAAGGTTCAAACGGGCATCGTAAACGCTTTGCTGGCTCAGCAGGAGCGAGCTGCCGCGCAGGGTGTCCAGGGTTTGCAGGGAAGCTGCTCCGCGCAGGTGTATTTCGTCGAGCCGGTGCAGGTTCAGCGTGCAGCGCGGATTTCCTTTCATGCTGCGCGTCCAGTTGCAACGGTTGATGTCGCGGATGAGCAGCTTGCCATCTAGCACCTCGGCGCGCAGTCCGTTCAGCAGTTTGCTTCCATAAACAAAGCGAATGCCTTCCTCGCGGCTGCTGTCTTGCGTGAGGTACACATCGAACTCCTGTCCAACCTCCAGGCTGCGCACTCCATCCAGGCGCTGGTAACGCACCGAATCGCGACCGTAGCTGCGGGTGCAATTGTGCATCGCATCTTCGCCACAGGCCATAAAAAGCAGGGGGATGAACAGAAGGAACGATTCTTGCAGCCGCATGCGCGTATCTTTGAAATGCAAAAATGAACAAATTCATACGGATAAACGCAGTCCTGTTCTTCCTGTCAGGAATCCTGACCCTGGGCACACTTTCAGCGCAAGATGCCTATGTGGACGGTGTGCAGGCCATGAAGGAAGGTGATAACCGTGGCGCAGAGTTTCATTTTCGCCGCGCCCTCCAACGCACACCGGGAGACCATTCGATGCAGCAAATGCTGGCCCATGCCATTATGAACCAACGCCGGTACCGCGAGGCTGATTCGCTGCTGTACAGCATCGTGCAGGCCGACAGCAACCATGCCGGCACCTATTGGTATCTGGGGCTGAGCCAAGTAAAGCAACAAAAAGACAGCACGGCACTGCATTGGTTCAAGACCTATATCCGGAAGACCGTAAATCAGAATAACCCGAATGTTTCTGCCTGGTTGCAGGCCGGCAGCTGCTATCGCCGTATGCTGCATACCCGTGGACTGAATGGCGGCCAGCTCGATGATATGCTGTCCTTGTACCGGCAATACCTGAAACTCAATCCACTCGATCCGATGGTACATAACCTTACGGCCTTTATCGACAAGGTGGAAGAACTGCGCCCCAGCGACCCCAACCGCGTTTGGGTATGGACGGAGCGATGAGGTGCTTTGCTCAGGTAGATTTACCAAACACCCCCGCAGATTAGCCGCAGAATTGCCCTGTCAAAAGCCTTCCGGTATAGTACCCGTTCTGCAGACAACATTCAATAACTTTAATTCTTTGCCGTCTGAAGATTTCAGGTTGGCATTGAATTGAAAGGCAATTTTATTCTCGTCCCATACTTTCCCACGTGAGTAGTATTCCGTTATTCTCATGAAATAGCCACCTGCCGGATCATTCGACGCATATCCTGAGAAGTAGGATTTGCCGCGATAATCCATTTGTATTTCAACATGACCAGACGGATCACCCCAATCCAAAGAATAATCACCCACGCGCATGAACTCCGTGTTCGGAAGCTTTTTGGTGTTGACAAACCGGATGCGGACCACATAGAGGTCGTTCAGTCCTACAGCCGTGTAATTCCATGATTCTTTTATGGCGTCGCAGCCTGACCTGCCGTATTGAACACTTCCCATCGAATTGACACCCATTTGCATGTATACATTGAACGAGTCTTCCGGCCCCGCTATATCTGCAATAAAGTAGTACTGGTGTTTGTCGGTGCGTACCTTTTTTAAATGCGATTCAAAGGTGCAGTTCCATTCCGTAGGTTTCTGTCTGGTGTCGGAGCCGTTTTGACCACCACCACCGCTGCCGGATCCTGAGCCCATGCTGGTAGATCCATGCACATGACCAACATGTGCCTTACCGTCCACAAGGGTAATGGCCATGTTGCTGTCCGATTCCTTAGGCTGGTTTGCTTCCTTCTGGCAGGCAGTGATTGTCAGCAGAAGTGCAATACTGATTGTTAAACTTGTCTTTTTCATACGCCCGTTTTGTCATTAGACGTTCATTTTGGAAAGAAAGTTGCACGGGTCTTTCTCCAAGGAGGCATGTAATTGATTTTCAGAGATTCTCCACATGTTTACCGCATGGCTGTCTTGTTCCCGAAACTTTGGGATGCACGGAGGCAGATACCAGAACAGTCGTTAATTGGGGCTTGCCGGCGGAAAAAATAGAGATACCTCTGCCCAATGCTATGGCTTGGTTTTTTGGGAATGGATTTCAGCTGCTTTTTCCACTGCGCAGGAAGAACAAAGGCCGGTGATTGCGAATTCGCATTTTGAGAAATGGGATATACATCGCCGGTATTTGCGATGTACTATGCCAGGTTGCAGTTCATGCAGGCGATTGCTTGGATACTGCGGCCGTTTAGCTTACTTCCGCTCTGCCTTCACTACCTGCTCCCAAACCTGGTTTCCCTGTTTGTCAAACAGGCGAAGGGTCAGGATGCGTGCATTGCGCGGACCACTGAAATCGAGCGTGCCGAAATTGCGGTCTTTCGAAAACGCGGTACCAGGCACACGCAAGGTGTTTTTTTCTTCGTCGCCTTTGGCATACACACCGGCGGTGAGCGGACTGGAGGTGAAATCCCAGATCGTGGGTTTGCCTTCGGCTTTCAGTACGCTGAGTTCGGCAAAATGACGGTCGCCGCTGAGGAAGATGACATTCCGGATGCCGTTCTCCTGGATATGGCGGATAATATCGTTGCGTTCATCGGGGTAACGGGAGAAATTCTCTTTTTCCTGCGCGCTGTTCAGGAATTGTCCGCCCACACATACCACCTTCCATTCGTTGGCCGGGGCGGTGAGCAAAGCGGTCTTCAGCCATTCGCGCTGGGCTTTGCCGAGGATGGTTGCATTCGAATCTTCCGGCAGGCTGCGGTTG
>CANHTS010000206.1 GCA_947463435.1 Flavobacteriales bacterium
CGAATACTTGCTGTACAAGCCGCTATCGCCGCGGATATACACGCCATGCGGACACAGCTGCCGGGCGGTCTTCATCGGCATGGCGCTGCTGACGCCGTAAGCCCGGGCCTCGTAACTGCAACTGGCCACCACCCCCCGGTTGCTCTGTCCGCCAATAATCACCGGCTTGCCCTCCAGGCTGCTGTTCTGCAAGCGCTCGACACTCACGAAAAATGTGTCCAGGTCCATGTGCGCGATACTTCTTTCCATGATAAGTAATTTGACAATTAACTGCTATCAAAATAATCAAAGCAAGCTTGCTGCGCAAGCCCTGGGAAAATAAAAAAGTGGAAAAATAGTGGGTGGCTTTCCCCGTAACTTCATGCGCTGCAAATAGGAAAGGGTTATTTTTACCCCGATAAAATTACTGACTTCTATGGCCAAACATCCCAAATTCGAAGTGTACACCGGCAAAAACGGAGAACATTATTTCCGCCTTACCGCCAGCAACGGCGAAGCCATTCTCGGCAGCGAAGGTTACAAAAGCAAGGAAAGCTGCCTCAACGGCATCGACAGCGTGAAGCGCAACGGCGCAGAAGATGCACGCTACGAGAAGAAGGAAACCGCAGGTGGCAAATTCATGTTCAACCTGAAAGCTACCAATGGTCAGGTGATTGGAACCAGCCAGCAATACGCCACCGAGTCGGGCCGCGACAACGGCATCGAAAGCGTGAAGAAGAATTCGCAAATCGCTGAAACAGAAGACGAAGGCGCAACAGCCTGAGCTTCTCAATAATAACCATACTGCCGGTTAGCCGTTCCGATTCTTGGGGCGGCTTTTTTTGGGTAAGGTGTTTGTCTATCTGTTTGGATCCGAACGCACTCCGGCCCCAAGCGCAACCCGGGTAAAAAAATGCACATCTTCAAGCTGTTAGGCGTTTATGTACACCGGCATTATCTGCTTGCAGCCTACATTTGTACTATGCGGTTTCTGCTTGTCGTCTTGCTTGCTGTTTTGCCTGCCGTCATGAAGGCACAGCAACCCGCACCGAAGCACAACGACAGCAGCCTCCTGCGCCGCGCCATCCAAACCAAACTCCTGCAACAGGGCTGGAATACAACCGATATCCAATCGCTCGTCTTCAGCGATTTTCAGCCATCCCGCAACGGACTTCCCGGCCATGCCTGGCTCTTACAGCAATACCGCGGACTTCCTGTGGCACAAACCCACAGCGGAGCACACTGGGATGCGGGCGGTGAATTGCGGCGCTTTCATTCCGCCTTTCTTCCCCTGCACCGCATGCATACCGTGGAGTTTCCTTCAGCGCCGGTGACTCCCTCCGCGGACTGCCTCATCCATCATAATACGCCTTTGCACTTGCCCTACGCAGCGCACGATTCCTGTGTATACATCAGAAAGGCCTGGTTTCCCCGGCGTGACAGCCTGCTGCCCGCCTGGCAGGTTTTTGCTGTCGACGCACAATCGCTGGCCTGGACCGAAACGTATGTGGATGCGTGCAACGGTGCGACGCTGGCCCGAACGGAGCTTCAGGTTTCCTGCCAACCTCCATCAGACCCGGAACCGGCTTACCGCATCGCCGCATATCCCACAGAGAACCTGGCCCAACAAACGCCGCAATGGCTGCGAAATCCGGCCGATCCGGATGCTTCGCCCTACGGTTGGCACGATACCGATGCTCGCCAAGGCGCTGAATTCACCATCACCCGCGGCAACAATGCCTATGCATACGAAGACCGCGACGGCGATAACTATCCGGGGTTTTCGCCGGATGGTGGGCCTGATCTGCAGTTTGATTTCCCCTATGATCCTTTCTTCTCGGTTCCGCACCAGTTTCCGGCTTTCGGCATCAGCCAGGTTTTTGGCAGTGTGAACGAGCTGCACGACCGCTTCTGGCACCTGGGCTTCGACGAGAAGGCGGGCAATTTCCAACAAAACAATTACGGACGCGGTGGCAATGGCCGCGACCCGGTTTGGGTAGACGCGCTCGATGGCTCCGGCATCAACAACGCCAATATGGGTGTTGCCTCCGAGGGCAATGTATCGCGGATGCAATTTTTTACTTACCGCAACGATGCAGCCAATACCTGGCTGGAAGTGACTTATCCGCCGGAACACCGCATGCGCTTGCCGGCCCGGATGGCTGCATTTTCATATCCCGACACCGGTGTGCTGTACGGCAGGCGTTTTCGCTGGGCCGATGATGGCGGTTGGGCCCAAGGCAAGTACGGCTGCAGCCCCTATATCAATGCATCTTATATGCCCGGCTGCTGGGCCGTGGTGCGCAGAAACGCGCAATGCACTCCGGCCCAACAAGCAAGAATGGCGCGTAGAACCGGCGTGGTCGGACTGATCATCCTGGAGTCTTCAGGGAATGGAACTGTGCTGACCACCAATGAAGGTACCGGACTGAAGATTCCGGTCTACAGCCTGGGTAAAGACGCATCCGACCGTTTTGAAATGGCGATGAATACAGGCGCAGCTGAGGGTTTTGTGCGCGATTCGCTGGTCAAAGGTTCCCGCCCGGATGCAGGTCTCGATCTCGGTGTGGTCGCACATGAATACGCCCACGGTGTTTCCATCCGGCTCACCTGCGGACCGCATACGGTTGGGCTGGGTGTGTTGTCTGCCAGCGAGCAGATGGGAGAGGGCTGGAGCGATTATTATGCACTAGCCTTTACCCAGCAAGCAGGCGATAAAGCGGAAAAACCGCGTGGTGTGGGCGCATTCATTTCGGGCAAGGAGTCCGGGTTGCGCCGCTATCCATACACCACCAATATGCAACTCAATCCGCTTACCTACGGCGACGTGGTGAATGCGGTAAGCACCGGCCGTTCCGGCATGCACGATATCGGCACTGTCTGGTGTTCCATGTTGTGGGATCTGCATTGGAAGTTCATCGAGCGCTACGGGATGGATATCCGCTGCCGCGACCTGCGTTCTGGCAATATGCGCTGCATGCAACTGGTGCTCGAAGCCATGAAGCTGCAACCCTGTAATCCCGGTTTCGCAGATGGCCGCAATGCCATACTGCTGGCCGACAGCCTGCTCAACGGTGCCGTGCACGCCAATATGATTTGGGAGGTGTTCGCGCGCCGCGGTTTGGGTGCCGATGCCATCCAGGGTGAAGCCAATCTGCTCGACGATGGCGTTGCCGGGTTCAAACTGCCATCGCAAGTGATGCACAGCACGGCAACCACCGGCCTGGACGGTTTTCACCTCTTTCCAAATCCTGCCACCGAATGGCTGGAGCTGGCTTTCCCAATGAAGCCGCAAGCTTTTACCCTTTACCTGTACGATGGGGCAGGTCGTGCCTTGCGCACCTATTCCATCCCGGCGGGTATATCGGCGCGCATTTCATTGGGAGGGCTGAAACCCGGCTGCTACTTTCTTGGAACAGGAATCGGATCTGCCCGGAGGGTGATCAAATACTGAAATCCACTCAGTGTTTTGTGGTGCGCGTGGTGCGTAGGTTGATCAGCTCGACCCCAAAAGCAAAAGCCATAGAAGAATAAATATAGCCTTTGTCGAGATGGGCGTGCATGCTTTCTGCTATCAGCGAAACACCAATGAGAATCAGGAAGCTCAATGCCAGAATCTTCACGGAAGGATGCTTTTCAACAAACCCTGCGATCGGTCCTGCCGCCAGCAACATCACCAGCATGCTCAAAAGCACCGCGGTAATCATTACCCACAGTTCCTTTACCATGCCGACGGCTGTGATCACCGAGTCGATGGAAAAGACGAAGTTCAGCAACAGCAATTGCAGCATCACCTGACCCACGGCTTTTGTCTTTTCGCCAAAGCGGTCTTCTTCTTTAATCTCCATCTTGTGGTGTATTTCGCGTACGCTTTGGAATATCAGGAAGATACCGCCGATGAGCAATACGAGGTCTTTTCCGGAAAAGGATTCTCCGAACAAATCAACCAAAGGTTCTTTGAGCGCAAGAATCACAGAAATACCCAGCAACATGATGATGCGCACCACCATGCCGATTATCAATCCATTGCGCCTGGTGCGTTTTTGGTGTTCCTTCGGCAGTTTTCCGGCCAGGATACTGATGAAGATAACGTTGTCGATGCCCAGGATTACTTCGAGCAAGGTGAGCGTAAATAACCCGAGAAGGGTTGCACTGCTGATATCAAATTCCATGGTTGTCTGAAAGGTGGCGCAAGATAATGTCCATCCGGGCTTCTGTTTCCAGCGGTTCGATGATTATCCCTTGCAGCCGGTTGCGGAGCCAGGTACGCTGCCTGCGGGCATACTGCCAGGTATGGTGTCTGATTTGTTGAATGGCTTCATTGCGGTCGTAATTGCCATCAAAAAAAGGGAACCACTCCTGGTAACCCACTGTTTGCATGCTGCTGTGCTTCCGGTA
>CANHTS010000207.1 GCA_947463435.1 Flavobacteriales bacterium
GCCAAGCAAGAAGAACAGCAGGGTCGGATTGGTGAGGTTGCTGATGAGTATTTGAAAGTCCATGGGGGTTTGTTTCGTTTAAATTCCTTGAATCATTTCTGCGTTGCTGAAGATGCGCTTGCCTTTCCAATCTGTACCGGCCACGCCTTGCATCGATTCAGCCACGCGATCGGATGGAATGCCTTTCCAGGCTAAAGGAAGAAAACGGTTAATGGCACCAAATAGCCGCTTGGCAAATTGCTCGCCCGGGCGTTTTTCCGCCCTGTCGCCCAACAGCAGACCGGGCCTGAAAATGGCCAGACTTTCAAAACCGATTGCTTCCAGATCGCGCTCCAGTTCGCCTTTGACGCGGTTATAGAAGACAAATGATCCGGCATCGGCTCCCATCGCGGAAATCAGGAGGAAACGCCGTGCCCCTGCGGCTTTCGCTTCACGCGCCACACGCATGGGTAATTCGTAATCCACCGCCCGGAAGGCTTCCTTACTGCCCGCTTTGGCCATCGTTGTTCCCAAACAACAATACACATCTGCTCCGTGAAGCTTTTCCGGATCAGGAAAGGATGCATCAAGCTGGCACTCCTGCAGTTTAGTGGTTTGAATAGGCAAAGGCCTGCGCACGGAAGCATATACAGTTTCGTACATCCGGTCTTCCAGCAAACGCTTCAACAAGCAACTGCCTGTTACGCCGCTGGCTCCGAGTATCCATGCATTCCGTGTATTGGTCATGGTGCTTTCCTTGCAGCGCAAAATAAAGCCCAAGATTGCCAATGCATCCGCCAACCCGTATTATTTAGCTTAATTCGGGCCTGCGAAATTCGGATGAATGGAGCGTGGAAAGACTCAGAACAACACAAACTCCTTGTTGAACAAGGGCTTGCGGATCTGTTTATCCGGCAACGTATACGCAAAACCCCATTCTACATAATCGGCAGTGAACAGGTGAACGCGGAGGCGGTTCATGAAACAGAGTCTCGGTGAGGCGTAATACTTGAAACCAACTGCCTCGTAATACATGCGCTTGCTATTGGTTGGTCGGTAGAGGTAAAAACCCAGATCGGAAGTAAGACCAATGCGACCAACGCGGTACTCGTGCCCTGCGAATAGCGCTATTTCGCTCACGTCACCGGGTTTGCGGTTGCGAACCGGCCAGACGCCGAAGTTTGTATAGGGGTAAATCGGGTCGAAGAAGTAGTTCATCCCGAATCGCCATAAGCGGCTGCGGCTCTGGGGATAATGATAGACGATGTCTGCGTTGAAAAGGGTAAAATTACGGCGGTCATCAATGGCAATTTGCCGCTTTCCGGTGCGTACACTGAAAGCCCAGAAACCGCGCAAAGCCGGCGTATCGCTGTTGTACTTCGGCCAGGGCTTATCGTACGTCTTGCCCGTCCATGGAAACCAGGTAAGACCGGTATGGAGCATGACCATGTTGACGCCCCAGTTCGGGTAGCGCCAATTGCCGTTGGAATAGTGTGTAATTCCTGCACCACCTTGCCATTCCAGTCCTTTGCCCAGGGTGTGCCTTCGGGTAACAAGCACCTGCATCAACCCGTTGATATGGGAACCATTGGAGCGGTTGCGCGGGTTCAATACCGGATCAAACGGATGGGTAAAATATCCGGGGCCGGTGGCAACGCGCAGGGTTGTATTGTGTTTCTGCTTTCGGTGCAGATCGAACTCGATGAATACATGCGGACCCAGCACTTTGCCATTCACACTGTCGCCCAGGTTCAGAAAAATCCCTCCTACCCCCCAACGCGGATTCCAGAAATGGCGGTCCATGCCCGCATATCCTGTTCCTTTGGCATACCAGGAAACTTCAAGCCCATGTACATGCTGCTCCTGGCGTTTCATCTCTTCGTGGTGCGGAAAGAGAAAACCGCCATAGGCCTGTGCCGTTATGCCGCGATCGTGCTGTGCCGCCACAGGCAAGCCAGCAAGAATCGAGATGAAAGGCAGGAGCCGTTTCAAGGTGTTCAGATATCGAAACGAATGCCTTGAGCGAGGGGCAGGCTCGTGCTGTAATTGATGGTATTGGTTTGCCTGCGCATATACGCTTTCCAGCTGTCGCTGCCACTTTCGCGGCCGCCGCCGGTTTCTTTTTCTCCGCCAAAAGCACCGCCGATTTCAGCACCGCTGGTTCCGATGTTCACGTTGGCGATACCGCAATCGCTGCCGCCGGCTGAGAGGTACAACTCTGCTTCGCGGAGGTCGGTTGTAAAAATGGCACTGCTCAGGCCCTGCTTCACATCGTTTTGCATGGCGATGGCTTCGCTGAGTTCATTGAATTTCAGCAGGTAAAGTATCGGTGCAAAGGTTTCTTCCTGCACAATCTGGTAATGGTTCATAGCTTCGCAGACCGCCGGTTCCACATAACAACCTCCTTCGTAACCCTTTCCTTCCAGCACATTCCCGCCGTAGATCACGTTTCCGCCTTCTTTCTTGAGGTGGATCAAGGCACGCACATAGTTCTCAACGGCCTGGCGATCGATCAGCGGACCGATATGGTTGTTTTCGTCGAGCGGTGAACCGATGCGCAATTGTCCGTATGCTTTGAGCAGCCGCTCCTTGAATGTTTCATAAACACTTTCGTGGATGATAACGCGGCGCGTGGATGTGCAACGCTGCCCGGCAGTTCCCACAGCTCCGAAGATCACGGCGCGCAGGGCAAGATCAAGATCTGCATTGCGGGTGATGATGATCGCATTGTTCCCTCCCAGCTCCAGCAGGCTCTTGCCGAGGCGACGCGCCACGGTTTCGGAAACCGCTTTGCCCATGCGGGTGCTGCCGGTAGCCGAAACCATGGCCACACGCGGATCTGCCGCGAGGGCCTGACCGATGCGGTAATCGCCATTGACCAAAGTGAACAGGCCTTCTGGCAAGCTGTTCTCTTTCATCACACGGGCTACCAGCTGCATCACGGCAACGGCACTGAGCGGTGTTTTTTCACTCGGCTTCCAGATGGTGGCGTTCCCGCAAACGGCTGCGATCATGGCATTCCAACTCCAAACGGCAACCGGAAAGTTGAAGGCTGATATCACCCCTACCACCCCGAGCGGATGCCATTGTTCATACATGCGGTGGCCGGGCCTCTCGCTGTGCATGGTGAGGCCGTAGAGTTGTCGGCTCAAGCCGGTAGCGAAATCGCAGATATCGATCATCTCCTGCACTTCGCCCAGGCCTTCCTGCAGGCTCTTGCCCATTTCCATGCTCACCAGCGCGCCAAGGGCGTCTTTGTTCTCGCGGAAAGCATTGCCGATCAGGCGCACTATCTCACCCCTGCGCGGTGCCGGAACATCTTTCCAGGCAGCAGCGGCCTGTGTGGCGCGCTTCATCACCGCTTCGTATTCTGTTTCGGTGGCAAAAACCACTTCGCCGAGCTTCTTGCCGTCAACCGGACTTACGATATCACGGTGCACGGAGCCCACCGCTGTAATCCATCCTGTTCCGGTGCATACGCTTTCCGCCACAGCGGGAACCTGCAAAGTTTTCAGAATCTGCTCAGGTTTGATTTTGCTTGCCATTGACGGCAAAGTTCAGAAAATCCGTGCAAGTTGCCCAACAGAGAATAGCCTTTCTGCGGCAGTTTGGGTTTCCTTTTACGCAAAGCTGTGAATGGATCTACGGTGGCCGCTTGTTAGGGTGCCTGAGGGAAACTATCTGAAGCCCAATCCAACCGGAAACACGGCCGCCAATCGCCGAAGCAATGCCATTTCAGCGCTCGTACTCACCAAATAATCGTCATTTCGGGGATTACAATCGCCGTAAATACATGATTTCGGGGATTACGTTCGCCGTAATTACCGGTTTCTGGAGATTAGCATCAAACTCCGTGGTTTCAGAAATGCTCAAACACCTGTCCAACAACAACCTGCAGGTTTCGAGTAATTTCTGGCGCAATACCCGGCAACAGGAGATCGACTATCTCGAAACGGAAGGAAAGGAACTGCGGGCCTGGGAAATCACATTCAATCCGAACGCGCGTTTCCGCGTACCACCTTTGTTTGAAGCTACTTATAGCGTCAAACCTGGCTTGATACGCCGGGAGCTGGCTGTGCGACCGATCAGCGCTTCATCACCAGCCAGACACCGGCCAGGCAAAGCAGCAATCCGCCAATGATATGCCAGCCGAATGGTTCATGAAAAACCAAGCCCCAACCAACCGAAACAACCGGAATAATGAAGGTATTGGTGCTGGCAAACAAGGCCGTCGTGCGTTGCACCAGCACATTGAAAACCACCAGCGAAAGCGCCGACCCTACTATGCCGAGCAGGGCCATATAGGCTAAAGAAGACCAGGCTGTGTCGGGATGGGCGGCCATCGCAGCACCCGGGGAAGTCATCAAAAAGATGGGCAAGGCA
>CANHTS010000208.1 GCA_947463435.1 Flavobacteriales bacterium
GAATCTTCCACGTGCATCGTGTATTCCATCAACACGAAATCGCCGCCGCGGGGTTTGCGCCCCTGCCCGGGTTCCTTCAGGAACTTGTATTGCAGTCCGGTCTCCGTCTTCTTGTAGCCGCCGCTGCAGGCGCTGAACGTGAGGAGCCCTGCGAGGGCTGTGATCAGGATGCTGTTCTTCATATACGCGACAAATCTTCCCGGTACAAACGTATGGTTTCCTTAAATCTTGCCACCGTGGCTTCGAGACTTTCGGTGCTCTGCCCGCCGGAGGCATTGCGGTGCCCGCCGCCGCTGAAATGTTTCTGGGCAAATTCGTTGCAGGCAAAATCGCCTTTGCTGCGGAAACTCATCTTCACCAGCTTGGTGCGGTCGATGATGAGTACCGCCAGTACGATGCCTTTGATGCTGAGTCCGTAGTTCACCAAACCTTCGGTATCGCCGGTTTCCACCTTGAATTGCTTGAGTTCTTCCTTGTTTAGGGTGATGAGGGCCGTGTGGCAATCATCGAGGATCTCGAGCTTGTTGTGCAGCGTGTAACCGATCAGGCGCAGCCGTTCTTCCCTGAAATTGTCGTACAGGGCATCGTGGATGGCGGTGATATCGGCACCGAGTTCAATGAGGTCGGCCACCACGCGGTGCGTTGATGAACGGGTATTGTTGTGCCTGAAATTGCCGGTATCGGTGAGGATGCCCGAATACAGGCAGGGCGCGCTTTGGCGGCTGATGGCTTCCCGCCCGAACTGCTGTTGGATGAAATGGTAAACCAGCTCCGACGTGCTGCTCGTTTCGGTGGTCCAAAGGCTGAAGTCTTCAAAACCTTCCGGATCCTGGTGGTGGTCGATCAGCACCTTTTCCGCCTTGGAGCGGCGCACCGTCTCACCGAACTCGTTGATGCGGGAGAGGGTGTTGAAGTCGAGGCAGAAGATCACATCGGCTTCCAGGGCGATGGCATTGGCGCGCGCTTCGTTTCCTTCATATATGAGGACATGGTCGTTTCCCGGCATCCAGTTCAGGAAATCCGGATAATCGGTCGGTGTGATTACCTGAACCTCCGGAATATGCTGAAGCAGGAAATGGTAAAGCCCCAGGCTCGAGCCCATGGCATCGCTGTCGGGTTTGTGGTGGGTAGTGATTACCGCTTTCTTCCAATGTTGTTTTCGCAGTTTTTCTGCAACGAGGGCACTGTGCATGCGCCTGCGAAATTAACCCAAAAGCCGGCCATTTCGCGCGGCGCAGCTATCTTTGCCGCCCATGTCGCAGCGCAAGATTACGGTTACCGCAGCCCTTCCATACGCCAATGGACCTGTGCATCTCGGACACCTGGCCGGAGCCTACCTGCCGGCCGATTTCTATGTGCGCTGGCGCAGGCTGCGCGGGGATGACGTAATCTTCATCTGCGGCAGCGACGAACACGGTGTGCCCATCACCATCCGCGCCCGCAAGGAAGGCATCAGTCCGCAGGAACTGGTAGACCGCAACCACGCCCTCATCCGCGATACTTTCGACCGCTTCGGCATTTCATTCGACCATTACGGCCGCACTTCCGATCCGCTGCACCACGAAACAGCCTCTGAAATGTTCAGCGACCTGCTGCAAAAAGGGGCCTTTACGGAAGAAGTAACCGAACAGTTCTACGACGAAGAAGCCGGTCAATTCCTGGCCGACCGCTATATCATCGGCACCTGCCCGGTTTGTGCCAACCCGAATGCTTACGGCGACCAATGCGAAAAATGCGGCAGCACGCTGAGCCCGCAGGAGCTGAAAGAACCGCGCTCGGCCCTCAGCGGCAACCCGCCGGTGCTGCGCCCGACCAAGAACTGGTACCTGCCGCTCGACCGCCTGCAAAACGAATTCCTGAACCAATACATCAACAGCCGCGACAACTGGAAAACCAATGTGCTCGGGCAATGCCGCAGCTGGCTGAACGAAGGCCTGCGCCCCCGCGCCATGACCCGCGACCTCGACTGGGGCGTGAAGGTGCCGGTGGCCGGTGAAGACGGAAAAGTGCTGTACGTTTGGTTCGAAGCACCGATCGGTTACATCAGCATCACCCGCCGGCTCAAACCCGCCAACTGGCAGGAATACTGGACCGGCGACGCCGAACTCATCCACTTCATCGGCAAAGACAATATCGTTTTCCATTGCATCATCTTCCCGGCCATGCTGCACCTCTACGACCACGGTTTTGTGGTACCGAAGCAGGTTCCGGCGAACGAATTCCTCAACCTCGAAGGCGATAAAATCTCGACTTCGCGCAACTGGGCTGTCTGGCTCCACGAATACATGGATGAGCTGCCCGGCAAGGAAGACGAACTGCGCTATGTGCTCGGTTCCATCCTCCCCGAAACCAAAGACAGCGAATTCACCTGGAAAGACTGGCAGACGCGCATCAACAGCGAACTGGTCGGTATCCTGGGCAATTTTGTGAACCGCGTGCTCGTGCTCAGCGGCAAATTCACCGACAAGCGCGTGCCCGATATGCCCGGTTTTGCACCGGAGTCAGGGTCGCCTGTGGCCGAAATCTGGAAAGAAACGGATCAGGCTGTTCTCGCCGCCTGGCGCGAAATGAACGCGCATATCGAAGCCTTCCGCTTCCGCGATGCCCTGGCCGCCATGATGCAGATCGCGCGCCTGGGCAACCGCTTCCTGGCCGCCACCGAGCCCTGGAAGATGAAAGACGATTACCGCACCCGCGCCTGGGTGCTCGACCGCGGTCTGCAGATCTGCGCCTGCCTGCAACTCGCGGCTGAGGTATTCCTTCCCGCCACGGCTGCACGGCTGTCGGATCAATTGAATTACAAGCCCGATGCCGCTACCCGCAAACAGTACTGGAAGAACGGCCTGGAATGGCCCCTGCTTCCCGCCGGGCATGAACTCGGCGAGGCCGGACTGCTCTTCCGCCAGGTAGAAGACGAAGTAGTTGAACAACAAGTAAAAAAGCTCCAATCGATGATTTCCACCCATAGCGCTGAAATGCCCGAAGAAACCGCTGCGGCTTTCCCGCCGGCCCTGAAAGACACCATCCAATACGACGACTTCGCCAAGCTCGATATCCGGGTGGTAAAGGTGCTCACTGCCGAAGCCGTTCCCAAGGCCGATAAGCTGCTGAAACTCACGCTCGACACCGGCATGGGCGAACGCACCGTGCTCAGCGGTATCGCGCAGCATTTCAAGCCCGAGGAAGTAGCCGGCAAGACCGTGCTCTGGCTGGGCAACCTCGCTCCGCGCAAGATGCGCGGCATCGAAAGCGAAGGCATGATCCTGATGGCAGAAGACGCCCAGGGCCGTTTGCATTTTGTACAACCCGCCGGCGATGCCGAACCCGGCAGCACCGTTTCCTGATCCGACCATGCGCAACCTGTTTATCCTCGCATTTGCAGCGGCCGTTGTGGCACTCGCTGCGTGTAACGGAGCCGGCAAGCAAGACGGAACTGCCACGGCCGACAGCCTCAGCGCCGACGAAAAGCTCGCCCGGCAATACTGCGGCAGTTGCCACCTGTATCCGGAACCTGAACTGCTCGACCGCAATACCTGGTTGCGCGGTGTGTTGCCGGTGATGGGCCCGAAAATGGGTATCTACGAACACCGCGGCGAAGTGTATACCATGCACGAACGGGGCGATACGCCGTTGTTGCGCACGAAAATCTATCCGGACAAGCCGATGCTCAGCAGCGCCTACTGGCAGCGCATCCTTGATTTTTACGGCAGCCGCGCACCCGAAACCCGCCCGCAACAGGTGCGGAACATGGGCATCGGCGGCAACAAAGGCCTGTTCAGTCCGCAATTGCCTGAACGCAGCTCCCAGGGCCCGATGGCGGTATTCACGAAAATCGATCCCGCACGGAAGCTGATATTTTTTGGGGATGGGAACGACAATACCCTCCATACCTACGATGCATCGCTGAAGAAGCTTTCCAGCCTCAAACTCAGCGGTTCTCCGGCCTGGATCGACGAACCCGCCGCCGGGCAATTGCAAGTGACCACCCTGGGTTCCATTTTCCCTTCCAGCAAACGCGAAGGCGGCTTGCTCAGCTTGCGGATTGACGGCGCAGGCAAACTCAGCGGAGGCAATGCCCTGATGGAGAACCTCCAGCGCCCCACCCAGGTGCAGGAAGCCGACTTCGACGGCGACGGACGCAAAGACAAGGTGGTGAACGCTTTCGGACACCTGGAAGGCGAATTGTACTGGCTGCCCGGTGGTGATATGGCGAAGAAGAAAGTGCTGCGCGCCGAGCCTGGTGCCATCCACACCAAAATCGTCGACCACAACGGCGACGGCAAACCCGACCTGATGACGATGTTCTGCCAGGGCCGCGAAGGGATTTA
>CANHTS010000209.1 GCA_947463435.1 Flavobacteriales bacterium
ATCGATCCTGTTACCTGCAATGCTTGTGCTCATAACGTCTCAAAAAAACACCCTACCGCACAGGCTGTTTGCCTGAAACCCAAAAATCGCGCTCTTTTTTACCGAAAGAAGGTAGGCAGAAAAGGAAACTATAGTAACAGATGATCCTGCAGCCGCCAGGTCGTGGAGGGCCGCGAGGTGTTACGCGCGGTCGTAGACTCGAAGCGAAGCGGAGGGCTGTTGTGCCCCGACACCTTTAGGCGGTAATTCATATTAGTGCCGCCCGTTCCTTGAGACGAGAGGCCGCGCTCGTGGTCGCCGTCTCCAGCGAAAACAAACAAACTCCTCCAACCTGTCATCAGCCGAAACATTACCGCTTAAAGTAAACCCATAAGTTGACTAAATCCAAACTTAGTAAAATAAAAACTTTACTATTTCTTGCATTAGTCAATATATTTTTTTTACTTTTGTATTGAATACGTCAACCTTAAACTTTGCTAACATGGGTAAGAAAACGCTACTTCTGCAGCAAATATCCGGCAAGATTCAAGCCTACAGCGCTTTGCAATCGGTAGCCGCTCCGCCATCAGGTTGGATTAAAGCCATCCGCTCGGCTCTTGGCATGTCTTTGCAGCAGCTGGGGAATAAACTCGGTGTTTCAAAGCAAGCAGTGTTGGACATGGAGAACCGTGAAAAAGAAGGTTCCATTACCCTGCGGTCATTGCGTGAGATCGGCCGCGCCATGGATATGCAACTGGTCTATGGCTTCATCCCACATGCGGGTTCATTGGATGCGCTGATCGAAAAAAGGGCAATGGAACTGGCAACACAAATTGTTTTGCGCTCGGCCAATACAATGCAACTGGAAGATCAGGCCAATTCCACGGAACGCATACAAACTGCCATCCGCGAACGCGCGGCTGTCTTGCAGCAAGAAATGCCGAAATTTTTATGGGACTAAGACTCCACTACATCGATGGACAAACTCCACTCGCCGAGGAGGAAATCGCAGGACTGAGAATTCCCGGCATAGCCACCCGCGGGGAGTTAGATGAGTTTGAGCAACAGAATATTGAACAAGCCATCCAATGGACATTGAGTCGGTCGTTTAAAACTGAAAGGGTGTTTACAGTAGATTTCATAAAATCGGTTCATCGACGCATGTATGCGGATGTCTGGACCTGGGCCGGCAAATTCCGTGAAACCGAAAAAAACCTCGGTGTGCTTCCGTGGCAGATTGCGCTTGAGTTAAAGAAACTGCTGGATGATGCCCTGTTCTGGCATGAAAACAAGACCTGTACTCCGGATGAAATCGCCTTGCGTTTTAAACACCGCCTCGTGAGTATCCATTGCTTCTCCAATGGAAATGGCCGGCACAGTCGTTTGATGGCTGATATCATTATTGAGAAACTATTTAGGCTACCAGTTTTCAGTTGGGGCTTAGCAAACCTCTCCGATACCGGAGACCCTCGTGCCGCATACCTGAAAGCAATCAAAACCGCTGATCAGGGAGACTACAAGCTATTGCTGGCATTCGCGCGTTCCTGAAATTTTAAATTGGCTCAAGGAATTCTCCTGCCCCCGGGTCGTAGACCGCAGCGAAGCAAAGGCGTATCGAAACGCGGGAATTCATACTACTGCAGCCCAGTCGTTGAGCAGCCCCTCGCGACAGGTTTTCAACACGGAGTAAGGTCTTGAGGTAGCTTTCCCCGACTGAAAAAGTCGGGACGAGCGCTCCTAAAGGTAGATTTCGACAGGTTTTTAACCGCGAGCGCAGCCTCGCGGCTCAACCACCCAGAGGCCCTAACTTCGCAACATGAACCCTCAGCAACTTACAGCGGCGCTGGAAATTGTGCGGCAATGCGGCGACAGGCTCCTGGCTAAACAGGCTCAACTGAAAACCCTGACCATCCGTGATAAAGGGCTGAACCAACTGGTGTCTGAAGCAGATGTTCAGGCAGAAGAAGAACTGGTGCGCGGACTGGGTAACATCATGCCTGGCGCGGCATTCATCACCGAAGAGGGCACTGTGGCACAAGCGGATGAAGCAAGCCTCGCCTGGATCATCGATCCGCTCGATGGCACCACAAATTTCCTGCACGGCCTGCCGGTATTCAGTGTGTCGGTGGCGTTGGCACGTGGCAAGGAAATCCTGGCTGGTATCGTATACATCCCCGCCCTGGGCGAATGTTTCCATGCTGTGCAAGGTGAAGGCGCCTTTCTGAACGGACAAGCCATCCGTGTTTCGGAGGCTCCCGACCTGTCGCAGAGCCTGCTGGCTACCGGCTTTCCTTACACGGATTTCGACGGCACGGATGCCTACCTGCAGGTACTGCGCAGCTTCATGCAGCAAACACGCGGATTGCGCCGCATGGGCAGCGCGGCCATCGACCTGGCATATACCGCCTGCGGACGCTTTGAAGGCTTCTTCGAATACGGCCTCGCGCCCTGGGATGTGGCTGCCGGCGCCCTCCTGGTGCAGGAAGCAGGCGGCAGGGTCAGCGATTTCGACAACGGCAACCATTACCTCTTCGGCAAAACCATCATCGCCGCTGCGCCGGCCATACACAGCGAAATGCAACCCATCATCCAGGGGCAATTCGGCCGCCTTTGAGCGCTTGCCTTATCTTTGTCTGGCATGAAGAAGTTCCTGCTTGGTCAGCTCCTCTTGTTCTTGGCGACAGCCTTAAGGGCTCAGCCTGGACGCATCTGGCAGGAGGAATGGACTGTTTCCGCCACTGACTGCGGCAAGGAATTCACTTTCCGGCTGCCCGCCGGCTGCCGCGCCTGGACCCTGCGCCGGCTTGACGGCCAGTGGGACAGCTCGCTCTGGATGCTGCAGCCGGGAACCTGGCAGAAACTGCAGGCTGATCCACACGGGCCGGAGCAGTTTGCACAAAGCGAACTGGTTTTCACCGGTGGACAGGCTTCCTTGCACCTCATTTTCAGCAACCCCGGGCAGTACCACTGGTACGGCATCGATCCGGGTGAGGCGGAACACGCAAAGGCTTTGGTCAATCCCATGCCCGATGGTATTGTACCGCAATCGGTATGGCGGGCCGGACTGGCAGCTCCTAAGCCCAATCCGGTTTCCACGCCCACGCGCCATGCCATAGTGCACCACAGCGCGGGCAGCACCTTCGACACGAACTACACCGCCGTGGTGCGCAGCTACTACCTCCTGCATACGGAAGTGAACGGCTGGGACGATATTGGCTACAATTACCTCATCGCACGCGACGGCAGCATCTTCGCCGGCCGCGATCCGCAAAGCAGCGCCGGCGTGGCACAAGACAATGTGCGCGGGGCGCATTTCTGCGGCAAGAACGATTACACGATGGGCATCTGCGTGATTGGTGATTTCACCAGCCAGGCACCTGCAGCCGCGGCTCTCTCTTCCTTGTGCGATCTCCTGTCTTGGAAATTCGAAAAAGACGGGCTCGATCCGCTGGGTACGCAGGCGCATCCCACTCCAACGGATGCTGCCTTGTCGCGCCTGGCCGGGCACCGCGACGGCTGCAATACTGCCTGTCCGGGGAACTTGCTCTATTCCGAACTCTTCAACCTGCGCCAATGTGTATCGCGTCGACAGCCGCTGTCTGCAACCGAAACCGCGTTGCCGGCCGGCTGGATTTTGGAAAGCCATGGAGATCACTTCCGCCTGCTGAGCAGCGACCCACAACCCACTGTCATGGAGATCTACGATACCGGCGGCCGGCTGATGAGGAGGGCTAACGGAACTGCGGTAATTGAAACAGGCGCACTGCCGTCGGGGCTGTGGTATGCGCGGATTTGCCGCGGAGCACTGTGCAGTCCGCTGAAGCTATACGTGCCTTGAACCGAAGGGGCGCAACATGACCGTGCACGCATCTGACCGGGCGCATAAAAAAACAGCTTTCAGATTATACCCGTAATCCGAATTTCATATCCATTTTGCTAGCCGATCTTCGTCAGAACTCCGTCATACATAATGGTCCGTTTTCACCATTCGCCTTGGATGAAAATTACGATCAAACCGGCCCTGCCTGGGGAACGTACCGGTAATTAGTCCTACCTTTATGCGGAAATGCAGATTAACTACTCCAGACATAGCCGAAACAACGAAAAAACCGATATAGCCCGTCTTCTCAAACAAGCCTTCGACGGGTACTTTGAGGCCAATAACACCACCCAATACGCCAATACTGCCATGTGGATCAAGATATGGGGAGGACTCGGCATGTGGGCTGCCACCTGGTTTTTTCTCATATTAGGCAACTTCAGCGGTTGGGCGCTCATCGGCGCCGGCTTGCTGC
>CANHTS010000210.1 GCA_947463435.1 Flavobacteriales bacterium
TGCGGAGTTGGTTGCCTAGACGGCCGGTGTCGGCGGAAAGGGTATCGCGGAGCGCCACTACATTGGGTTTCAGGGCTAGACCGAGTTCGTTGCCGCTGGGGTCGATGAAGTTGTAGTTGCTCTCTCCGAATTTGTTATCTGAGCCGGCATAGCGGGCTTTCCAGCCAAACTGATAGCCGAAAACTTCGATCTGCTGGGCTTTGGGGTCAGGATTCTGCGTAATCTTGTCCCATGTGCTGTAACCGCGCAATACCAGGAACGTCAATACGATGGCCGGTACGATAGTCCAGGCAATTTCCAGCTGGTTGTTGTGGTAATAATAGGCTGCCTTTCCGCCCTTGCGGTAACGGTAGCGGAACATGAACCAGAACAGCAGTACTTCGGTGATGATGAATACCACGAAAGTGAAGCCGAAAGTCCAGTTGAACATGCTGTCAATGCTGCTGCCGTGTTCGCTGGCGGATTCTGGCAGGAGGCGCTCACCGTGATAAATCATCTCATAGGTAACACCGGCCAGACCTGCCACCATAAAGATGATGGCAACCCAACCGTTCACATTATCCCAGGAGATCACCTTTCTCCCTGTAAGCTTTTCGCTCAGCGATCCGATATCGAAAATGTAAATGATGACGCCGAGCACCAGGGCAGCAAGCACCCAATAGGCATAAGTTACCAGGTCGGAAGTGCTGAGGCTGAATTCCTTGGGAGGTTCAATCACATCGCCCGAGGCCTGTGCATAAGCACCGGCGGCGAGGGCCGTAAGCGACAGCATGAGCAGCGACATAGCGCGCAGATTCGCGCTTTTCGCCAGTCCGTACAACAGTTTCTTCATCACGCAGTGTTTGATTTAGAGGCTTTTTTACCGGCTGCAAATTTATACGGCCGTCTGAACAAACCGCCATGCAAACTGAAAAAAAACAGGAGGTTTCGGGAACTTGTCTGCCGAACCGCTCAAGCCGTTGTGCCGGCAGGCATGCAACGCAATACGCCTTCTTTCATAAGGGGCAGTACCGGCGCGCTGTTCATGCGCATGCAAACGGTGATGTCAGATTCGCGGTGCAAGGTCTGGAAACGCTTGGCATGCGAGGCTTGTCCGAGGAAATTCTCAGGATTCGCTGCTGCCTTATCCCACAAGGTGATGGCAGCCAAGGTAGCGTCGCAATGGCTTTCGAAACCTGTGAGCCTTGCAGCCAGGGCGCCGGCAAAAAGCGTATCTTCCAGATTGAAGCGGTCTTTCCATCCGGCGCAGAACAACATCACATCCCTGCCGTCGTGTACCAGAAAGTTTGCCAGTGCATCGATGTTCAAAAAGCTGCCGGCAAACACATGGGCCGCCCCGCGCGCCATGCGCAGACAACGGGTGCCGTTCGTTGTGGTGAGGGCAATGCCTTTGCCTTTTACCTTCTCACTGGTATAGTCTTGTGGGGAATTGCCAAGTTCAAAGCCTTCAACGGTTTGTCCGTCGCGCTCAGCAGCACAGAGATACCCCTGGCTGCGGAAATGCAAGGCCTCGGCGGGTGTGGCCGTGGTGGCAATTTCAACCGCGCCGTTGTGTAAGGCAGTACAGATGGTCGAGGTGGCGCGCAGGATGTCGATCACTACCACGTTCTTGCGGTGCAGGTCGGCCGTGTGCAGGTGGAAAAGTGCCGGCGACATAACCGTTTCCATTTCGGGCATGCGGCAAAAATAGGGAAGGGAGGGCCGGCTCCTTCGATCATTTTTTAGGCTCAGCCTTCCGCTTCTTTTGGGTAACTTTGCGGCCGCAAAAAAGCACCGTATATCCTATGAACGAAGTTGTCATCGTAGCCGCCGTACGCACCCCGATGGGGAGCTTTAACGGTTCTCTTTCTTCCGTACCTGCAACGCGCCTCGGTGCAGCTGCCATCAAAGGTGCCCTGGAAAAAGCCGGACTGAGCCCTGCCGAAGTGGGAGAAGTGTTCATGGGCTCCGTGCTCCAGGCCGGTCTTGGTCAGGCTCCCGCCCGCCAGGCTGCGAAGTTCGCCGGCGTTCCGGACAATGTGCCTTGTACCACTATCAATAAGGTATGCGCTTCCGGCATGAAAGCCGTTGCCTTAGGTGCCCAGAGCATCATGCTCGGCCATAACGATGTGGTGGTTGCGGGGGGCATGGAAAACATGAGCCAGGTGCCGCATTATCTGCCCGGCTCCCGCAATGGATTCAAATACGGTGCAGTGACCATGGTCGATGGTTTGCAGTTCGACGGTCTGACCGATGTCTACTCCAATTCTATGATGGGCAATTGCGCTGAAATCTGTGCCCGCGAGTACAGCATCACCCGCGAAGAACAGGATGCTTTTGCCATTGAAAGCTACCAGCGCAGTGCCAAAGCATGGGCCGAGGGAAAGTTTGCGGCTGAAGTAGTGCCGGTTGAAATTCCCCAACGCAGCGGAGAACCCAAGATTTTCGCAGAAGACGAGGAATACCGCAACGTGAAATTCGATAAGATCCCCGGTCTGAAACCGGTGTTCCAGAAAGACGGAACAATCACCGCTGCCAACGCGAGCACCATGAACGACGGTGCTGCAGCGCTTGTGCTGATGAGCCGCGCCCGTGCTGAACAGCTGGGTCTGAAGCCATTGGCCTATATCCGCGGTTTCGGCGACGCTGAACAGGCACCGGAATGGTTCACTACCTCACCTGCCAAAGCCCTGCCGCTGGCTATACAGCGCGCCGGTCTGAGCAAGCAAGACATCGCTTATTGGGAACTCAATGAGGCTTTCTCTGTGGTGGGTATCGCCAACAACAGGTTGCTCGATCTCGATCCGGCCCGCGTGAATGTGCATGGTGGCGCGGTTTCACTCGGTCATCCCCTCGGAGCTTCAGGTGCCCGTATCCTGGTGACGCTCATCCATATCCTGCACGATAAAAAAGAGCGTTTCGGCGCTGCCGGTATCTGCAACGGCGGCGGCGGAGCCAGCGCAATGGTACTCGAAGCGGCTATCTCCTGATAGTCCGCCCGGATCTGCTGCACAATTCCGGTACGTTTTTTTCAGTTATCCTGAAGTGATGCTGCGTGTCTTTGTCTTCCTTCTTCTTGTTTCCCTGCTGCCGGATCAGCTTTTTGCGGCTAAAACCGATACAACAGGCTTTGCGGCCTTCACTCAGGCTGAACGCGAATTGATTCCGGTAGCCAAGAGCTTCATCAACGCCCGCAGCGATGCACAAAGGCGGCAGGCTGCAAACCTGGTCTATGAAAGACTCGGGAAGTTGCTGGCAGAGCCCAATTCCTGGAATTATCCCTTCGACAGCCTTCGCCTTTCCACCATATCCGTGCTGAGCGCACCCGACGGTAATTGCCGCTTTTTTACCTGGAACCTGATCCTGAAAAGTGGTGACCATAAATATTATGGTTACGTACAATACCGCCAGCGCAAGGAATGGATCCTGAGCCCTTTGCTTGACACCTTGCGCCTTCAGCCCAAAGACCTGTTGGATTCTGAATTTGATCCGGAGCGCTGGCCCGGAGCTTTATACTATCAGATCCAACCCTTCCGCTCCAAACGCCAGCAATACTATCTGCTGCTTGGTTACGACGGGGGCACAGCGCGCTACAACCGCAAGATCATGGATGTGGTGCGTTTCGATCCGATAGCAGGTCCGGTATTCGGCGCTCCGCTCTTCCGACGCAACCCGAAAGATTACGAGCCTCAATACCGCTGGGTGGTAGATTGTGCCGACCAGGCAGTCATCACCTTCAGGTTTGAACCAGACCCCGGCATCGTGGTGCTCAGCGAATTGCACAGGGCCTTCGAAGATTCACCCGATGAAGCCTCTTTCCGCGTTCCTTCGGGCGACTACCACTATTTCGCGCAAGACAAGAAGGGTTATTGGGTTTTTTATCCGCTTCTGGCAGATTTTAGTTTTGGTAAGGCCAGGCGTTCCGGTCGACGCGGCTCAGTGCCTGACTGATGCGAAGTGGTACATGGCGATGGCAGCCGCTACGCCTGCATTCAGACTTTCCCCGGCTCCGTAGCGCGGAATGGTTACGGGATGTGTAACCAGGGGAATCAGATTTTCCCGAATACCGTGCGATTCGCTTCCAACCAATAAAAAGGCCGGACTTTGAACTGTGGTTGCGCCCAATGGCTGCCCTTCAAGCAAGCAACCGTAAACAGGTAAGGCAGCCGCGCGGAGGGCGGGTTCCAGTTCAGCGCTATGCCAGCGCACCTTGGTGAAAGCGCCCATGGTAGCCTGTATGCATTTCGGATTGGTCACTTCGGCACAATCGGAACTCAGCCA
>CANHTS010000211.1 GCA_947463435.1 Flavobacteriales bacterium
AATACGGCCTTGGCTTACGATGTTTTACAGGGCTTGCAGGCGGGGTCCAATTTTCGATGGGCAGCGAGTCTGCGGGTAAAGGCGGCCGATAGAATCCAAACGGATATTGGGTATGAAGGCAGGCGTATTCCCGGCACGCGTGTGGTTCACCAGCTGCGGGCCGAAGCGCGCTACCTATTCTGAGGCCGGCGTTTCGGGCCCTGCCTGCCAGGCGTAAAGCAAGGCCACCCAGGCGATGCTTACCGTCAAGGGCACGATAAATAAATACGGATACGGCACCTGGATGAAAGAATAGAAATACCAGAGATAGGCATGCAGGCTTCCCAGGAGAAAAACCCCCGAAGGCACGTGGCTGAAAGTTTGCCGCAATTGGAAAAACGCGAACAATAATCCGAGCAGGATGGCGCCACCGGCATGCACCATTTTCAGGGCAAGAATCCGCTCGGGCAAAGAACCTGGAACCAGGCGATAGAACCACCAGGCCATGCCAAGCCCGCGGCTGATCTGATACGGATGATCGCCGGGTTTCTGCCAATCCTGTCCGTCCCATTCCATCAAAGCGCCCTTGGTATAATACGCTTGCGCATTGCCGAACGATTCAGGAAAACGGCTGAGGAAAGGAATTACATAAATCAGGACGATACCGGCAATCACGATTCCGGCAGCTATAGCCACGGGTTTCAAGCCTTTCTTCATCGAGAACCAAAGCGGCAAAACCGGCAGCCAAAGCACCAGCGAAAAACGGCTGAGCAGGATGCAGACCAGGGCGAGCGCGCAAATCCAAGCGTTTTCCTTCATCAGACCAAACACCAACAGCAGGTAGTATGCGGCATAGAGCCATTCAACCGAATAACCTGCGTCGTCGCGTTGCCCGAGCAGGTACAATCCGACCAGCAAAGCCGGAGCCAGCAAGGTGAGTATGGAAGCATTGGGAGCGGACTGGCGGCGTGCCAGCCAATACAGCGCCGGCGTACTCAGCAGGAAGAACAACAGCATGGCCCAGATGCGCAGATCGACCGGCAGATGCAGCACCGGCACGAATGGCAGCCAATGCATGGGCAGATAAGTTGGGGGAAGGATATACCCGAATTCGGTAATGGTAACGTACACCGGTTTACCGCTCAGCAAGCGCTCACCGAGTATGCGAACCGTCGGAATAACATCGCTTTGCATCGCATTGGTGCTATCGTAAGAACGGAAGACCATGGCGGAAACAAAGAGTATGAATCCAAAAGCGCCCCATTGCAGCAGGCGTTTAGAGCCCAGGTTGTGCCGGGCTGCATCCGTTTTCCAGGCCTTCCAGCGCAGGGTAAAAAAGAAGGCGAAAAGCACCGGCACCCAAACCAGCAAAGGTGAAAGCCAGTTTCCGGCGAGCCCAGGCCGCAGAACCAGCAACAGGATTTGCAGCAACAAAATCAACAAGGCAATACCTGCAGGGTTACGGAGCAGTCGGCGCATGGCACAAAGTTAGGTCGGCAGCAAAAAAGAAGCCGCCCCGGTTAAGGGACGGCTCTTCAAGTATGAAATTTGGGTTTGGGTTGATCAGTTCAGGGTAATCTTGCTGCTGCCCATGGTATAGCCTTCGCTGAAGACTTCCACGGTATAGGTGCCTTTCTTGAAACCGTTGTGCGGCTTCCAGCGCGAGGAAATTTCCTTCTCGCTGCCTTCGTAAACCATTTGTGTAGAGAAGGTGTAGAGACTTTCTTTTCCGTTCAGCTCAGCTTTACCCGATTCATTGCCAGGGTTGGCGAGGGTAACGCCTTCAGGACCGGTGATTTTAATGTAGATCGTGCGCGGACCTTCTTTGGCTTCGCTGTTCTGGGCTACTTTGAAGAAAAGGCGGAACACATCGGCTGCAGAAGCTTTGTCGGTAGTAGCTTCTTTTTCGCTCATGAATTTCTTCTTGAGTGCCGTGATGCTCAGGGCATTGGCCTGAAGCCGTTCTGCGATGTCTTTCAGTCGGGTAACTTCTCCCTGCAAACGCTGGCTGCGGTCGTTGGCCGTGCTCAGATCGCCCTGCAGGCGTTCGCGCTGGGTTTCCAGGTTGCGGTTGATTTCGCGGAGTTCGGTATTCTGCGATTCAAGCTTGGCTATCTGGTCTTTCATATCCTGCACTTGCTGACGCAGGGCACGGATTTCAGCATCGCTTACATTTTTCGTCTGGTTCATCTTGGCTACCAAACGCAGCACTTCTTCCTTCTTCGCGCGCAATTCGGCACCGATTTCCACATTCTTGCGCGCCAGTTCAATGCTGTCCTGATGGTATTGTTCGAGCAATACGCGTGCATCGGCCAACAGTTGTTCTTTTTCGAGGTTCTCCTTTTGCTCGCTGACGAGTTGGGTTTTTACCTCGGTTTTTTCTTTATCGCCTTTGCGCCACATGTACACGAGGCCTGCATTCAAGGCCGCAAGCACACCGATGATGAAATACAGCAGCACCCTGCTCTTGCGGTCTTTCTCCGCGCTGTCCTGATTATTTCTGTTTTCCATGGTTGCAGTTCGTTAATTTGTACAAAAATATAGCTGCAATTCCCGCACCAAACAAGAATTAACCACAAAATCACGAATGACTATTATTGAGGAACCCATGCCAGGGCTGTTCTTGCTTGAACCGCGTGTTTTTCGCGACGGCCGGGGCTATTTTTTCGAGAGTTTCAATGCATTGCAAGCCCGCGCTGCCGGTATCGCCTGCGAATTTGTGCAAGATAACCAGAGCCTTTCCTCACGGGGTGTTTTGCGCGGACTGCATTTCCAGGCTCCGCCTTATGCACAAGACAAGCTGGTTAGGGTAATCAGCGGGGCCGTAAACGATGTGGTTGTGGATATCCGCCAAAGCTCCCCCACCTTCGGCCAACACTATACCGCACATCTCAGCGCCGACAACTTCCGCATGTTGTTCGTTCCTGTTGGCTTCGCGCATGGTTTTGAAACCCTGGAAGACAATACCATTTTTCAATACAAGTGCAGCAACTACTACAACAAAGCCAGCGAGGGCGGTCTGCGCTGGAACGATCCGACGCTGCGAATCAAATGGGAACTGGAGCTTCCGCTGGTATCAGACAAAGACCAGGAACTGCCCTTCTGGGCCGACTTTGAGAGTCCGTTCGACTGATTCTCAGCCGATCACGCGGTAGGCTCTGCCCGAACGGCCTTGCAAATGCTCGATCTCAATGGCGATGTGCGGATAATGCTCCCATATTTCCGGTACTACCGCCGGCCACTCAATAAGGCACAACACACCGCTGTCCAGGTATTCCAGCATGCCGGCATCGAACAATTCCTCTGCCGTACGCGCACGGTACCAATCAGCATGTACGATGAGCTCTCCCGAGGCTGTGCGGTATTCGTTGATGAGCGAAAAAGTCGGGCTGTTCACCGCTTCCTCCACGCCAAGCAAGGCGCAAAGTTGTGTGATCAGCGTCGTCTTTCCGGCGCCCGGCTCACCGGTAAATGTCAGGATATGGCAACGCTTTACTGCCTCCTGCAAATCGCTGAGCAATGGGCCCAGGCCTGCAGGTGAATCTGCCTCCAGCCTGAATTCCTGCATTATTTGGAGCTGAGAATTACCAGGGGAATCATCATTTCCTCCAGGCTGATGCCGCCGTGTTGGAAGGTATTGCGGTAGTAATTCACGTAGTGATTGTAATTGTTGGGATAGGCGAAAAAATCGTTCTCGCGGGCGAAAACCCAGGTCGAACTCATGTGGATGCGCGGCAGGAAAGCCTGTTCCGGTTTGCGCAATTCGAATACCTCCTTCGGATTGTACGTAAGGCTCTTGCCTTGCTTGTAACGCAGGTTGGTGCTGGTATTGCGGTCGCCGACAATCTTCACCGGTTCTTTTACGCGCACCGAACCGTGGTCGGTACTGATGATCACCTTGGCTTGTTTTTCAGAAATGCGCTGCAAAGCATCCCACAGCGGTGAATGCCTGAACCAGCTTTCCATCAGGCTGCGGTAGGCGGCTTCGTCTTCCGCCAATTCGCGCACCACATGGCTATCGGTGCGGGCATGGCTCAGGGTGTCAACGAAATTGTAGACAATCACATTCAGCTTATTGCTCATGAGATTGGGAATATTGTCTACCAGATCTTTTGCCCCTTGCAGGTTAGTCACCTTGGTGTAGCTGAACTTCACGTCTTTCCGCAGGCGGCGCAGCAAGTCTTCGAGGAACACATCCTCATACTGGTTGCGCCCGCCTTCATCTTCGTCGTTGCTCCATTTTCC
>CANHTS010000212.1 GCA_947463435.1 Flavobacteriales bacterium
AAGGAATATGAGCTGCCTGTGATTACAGGTTCCGAAGGAGAAAAAGCCATCGACATCTCCGACCTGAGGGCCAAAACGGGTCACATCACCCTTGACCTCGGGTACAAGAACACGGGAGCTACAACCAGCGCCATTACCTTCCTGGATGGTGAGGAGGGCATTTTGCGTCACCGCGGTTATTCGATCGAAGACCTTGCGGAGAAATCCAATTTCCTGGAGGTTTCCTATCTCCTGCTGAACGGAGAACTGCCTACAGCCGGTCAGTTCGTGGAATTCGAAAATAATATCAAGGAACAC
The DNA here is from genome assembly GCA_947463435.1 of Flavobacteriales bacterium. Classification (GTDB taxonomy): domain Bacteria; phylum Bacteroidota; class Bacteroidia; order NS11-12g; family UBA955; genus REEB481. Next base: position 298 of record CANHTS010000212.1, read on the forward strand.
ACCTTGGTGAACGAAGGCCTCGAGGGCATGTTCAAAGCTTTCCCTACCGGAAGCCATCCGATGGGTCAGCTTATCAGCATGATCAGTTCCCTGAGCCTTTACTATCCCAAGTCGCTCAACCCGCACCGGGAAGAAGGCGCCCACATGCGCACGGTCATCCGACTCATGGCGAAGATGCCGACCATCTGCGCCATGATTTACAAGAAGCGCAACGGGCATCCCATCGTATTCCCCAAAAACCGCCTCGATTACGTAAGCAACTTCCTGAACATGACATTCGGGCAGGTTACTTTCGATGATTACGAAGTAGATCCGGTAATTGTGGACGCGATGAACAAACTGCTCATCCTCCACGCCGATCACGAGCAGAACTGCAGCGCCAGCACCGTGCGCATGGTTGGCAGCAGCCAGGCCAATCTTTACAGCAGCATCGCAGCAGGTATTGCCGCTTTGTGGGGACCACTGCACGGCGGCGCCAACCAGGAAGTGCTCGAGATGCTGGAGCAGATCAAGAACGACGGCGGAGACGTGCAGAAATGGGTGAACAAGGCCAAAGACAAGAACGACAATTTCCGTCTGATGGGCTTCGGTCACCGTGTGTACAAGAACTTTGATCCGCGCGCACGCATCATCAAGAAAGCCTGCGATGACGTGCTCAATAAACTCGGCGTGCACGATCCGGTTTTGGATATCGCCAAGGAGCTGGAAGAAACCGCCCTTACCGATCCCTATTTCGTGGAGCGCAAACTGTATCCGAACGTAGATTTCTACTCCGGTATCATTTACCGCGCCATGGGCTTCCCCACCGATTTCTTCACTGTACTCTTCGCCCTTGGCCGCATGCCCGGCTGGATCAGTCAGTGGCAGGAAATGCGCCGCGAGAAGCAGCCCATCGGCCGCCCGCGCCAGATCTATGTTGGCCACACGCCCCGCGCGTTTGTCGACATGAAAGACCGTTGATAACAAACCCGAACACGTAAAAAAAAGCCGGCTTTATGAGTCGGCTTTTTTTATTGCATCCAATCGCAGGCAGCTCTGCTTACAGCATCCGCTGATAAGCGCGCCACCAGCGGTCGGGCAGATCGTCGTCGCAGGCTTTCTGGTAATCGGCATAAGAACAACCCAACAGCACTGTGCGGTCTTCGTATGGATGCGGCACTTCCATCCACCAGCGGTTGCTCCGTTGGCTGCGATAAAAGGTAATTTCATTCACTGTATTGCTCATCATGGTGCGGTATACCATGAAATTGGGATCGCTTTCGCTGGGGTGTTCCGGATAGCGTTGGGTATATCCTGAAACGAAGTACCAGGCCATTTGCGCGGCAAGCGACGCTGAAACGACATGTTCAAAAGGACTCCCATAGAGCAGGAAACTTTGCAAGTTGGGCGAAAGTCCGGCATAACGCGCCAGGGCAACGGCTTCTTCGGCATACAATCCATTGGCTGAAACCAAAGGCAGATCGGGCGCATCTGAATAGCGTAAAGCTGCAAGGTCAACACTCATCACGTGCGTGCTGCGCAATCCGGGCTCCGCTTCTTCCATCTTTTCGCGCAACACACCCAGGCGGTGGTGTTCGTAATGTCCGGCTTCCAGCCAATCGATGGCCGATTCAGGCATAAAATAAGCCTGGGTAGCATAAAAACTCAAGTTAAAGAGGAAGGAAGGCTGATGTTGCAGGATGCGTTGCAGTCCGGCATCGGCTTCCGGGTCCAGACCGGGCAATACCATTGCGAATTCGATGGGCGTTGACGCATGGCGCAAGGCCAGGTATTGTGCACTCCGCAGCAGGGCATCGTCGCCGATAACCACTGCTGTAATTTGCAATTCGTGGAGTTCGCTCAGCACTTCTGCAAGACCGGCGGCCGTAGCAGCAGCATCGGCACCCGGGCGCAGGTTGCCGAGATCGGCCATCTTCAAACTGCCAAAATGCCATTGAAGCAGGTACAGTTGTTGACGCACTGCATCTGCGCCTTTACCTATGCCGATAAGCGCCAGCCGCACGCCTTCCAGATGCGGAAACTCCGGCTGATGCTTCCGCAAGGCCATTCCCATAGTACCCTCTTTCAACCCTTGAACCAGCGCTGCCGGTATTGGCTGCATACAAGCCTGAAGCATAGGGCAAACTTCTGCTTTCAGGCTTTTCCGTTCCACACAGTCCTTTCCTCAGTGTATATTTTTACTGAAAACACGCCTTGCCTGCGGCAATCGGGCTATTATTGAAAAAATACCGACAAGAATGAAGTTTTTTGTTTCTACAGCGTTCGCGCTGTTAAGCCTGATCCAGGCCGGCGGGGCGCAGCAAACCCTGAGTATCCGCATCGGAAGTACGGACCGCAGCTACACCCTGTATACGCCCAAAAGCTATGCCCCCGGCAAGAAGTTGCCCCTGGTGTATGTATTGCATGGCTTTACCCAGACCGCAGCCGATATCAGCCGCTATTCGGCATTCAATCCGCTGGCCGACAGCTTCGGATTCTTTGCTGTTTATCCTTCCGGCATCAGCAATGGCTGGAACACCAACAGCGGTTTCCCCGGAGGTTCAACGGCAGACGACGTCGGGTTCATCCGCATCCTCACCGACAGCCTCATCGCCCGTTACGGCATCGATGCCGACCGGGTATACTCCTGTGGATTTTCAGCGGGCGGGTTCATGAGTCACCGCCTCGCCTGTGAACTCAGCGACCGCATCGCAGCCATTGCATCGGTTGCCGGCACCATGTCTGATGCCGCCTTCAAGGCCTGCAACCCGGGGCGCGCAGTTCCGGTTTTGCATATCCATGGCACGAGCGACCTGGTGGTTGCTTATAACGGCGGCCTGTCGAATATCTCGGCCGACAAGCTCATGCAGTTCTGGGTGAACAAGGCAGCCTGCAATCAGACGCCTACGAAAATCAATATCCCGGATCGGGTTCAGGAGGGTTCTACCGCCCAATGGCAGCGCTACGGCCCTTGCAACCAGTCGCTTGAAATGGCGCATATCGCAGTGAACAGCGGCGGGCATACCTGGCCCGGTTCAAGCAATTCGGGCGTTGGTACCACAAATATGGATTTTTCAGCCAGTGCCGAAATCTGGCAATTCTTCAGCCGTTTCAGCCTGCGCGGGCCTATAACGAATATCGAAAACCTAAAGGCTACAACCGACCCTGCGCTGGTATGGAATGGGAGCCAAATACAGGTAAAACCGGCAAGTGCTGTAGAAGCAACCATTGCATTGTACGACCTCAGCGGACGTTGCGTGTTCACTGGTCTTCCATCACAATTTCGGGCGGCATCGGTCCAAACGCATCAGATTCTGATTTATCGGCTGATAACGAAGTCAGGGTTTTACAGCGGCAAATTGCTGGTGGATTAAACACAGCGACAAAAAAAGTACAGTCATAATCAGGAATACCGCACATTATTCATTAGAGAATTTATTGCGGTCCGGTATAACCGGGAAATCAGCGGTGACAGAAATTTCCTGTTATGATCTAACGGCCTACACGTATTCGTTCAGGGAATAGGTGTACTAATGACTATCGAAATGGGATTTTGAGTTTCGGTGAGGATTGCTGATGCGCGGGCTTGGATTATGGGACATGTTGTTTATTTTTAAATTAATCTAATAAACGTTTATACATGTGTAATCATCCGTCAGATTATGCGGAAGCGTACCACAAGGCTTTGCATTGAACAGGCTTTAACGTATTTTGCACCTGCATTCTAACTGTTTTTGATTATGGACTTTTTTACTTTTATCCAAACGTACAACACCGAAGAACGCTGTATCCTTTTGTGGAAGAATTTGCGGGATAAGCACGGTGTATTCTGTAACCGCTGTGGTAGCAATGAACATCTGTGGCTACCTTCAAAGCTGAGGTACAGATGTAAACAATGCCAGGCTGAGACCACTTTGCGCAGTGGAACCCTCTTGGA
>CANHTS010000213.1 GCA_947463435.1 Flavobacteriales bacterium
CCGAAATCCCTTCCACAAAAGAACACATCTTTCTTCTGTGTTGTAAGTTTTGATAAATGTAAAAAAGTCCATACTTAAAAGAGCTAAAATGCAGGTGCAATATAGGCTTTATGCACATACACTCAAAGAGATGTGGCAAGCATCCGACTTATCTGGCCAAAATATTTACACTTATAAACGTTTAATCTTTGTTATTATCTGCAACACAACAAAACCGACCAAACCTTCCGACATCCTCCCCTATTTTTACACCATGGATTTCTCCGATGTAAAATACATATTCCCTCAACTCGAACCTGAGCTTTTATCGCATTTTGAAACCCTTGGCCAAATCCGCATCTACAAAAGCGGTGAAACACTTATGAAGCCGGGTCAATACATCCGGTCTTCCATGCTCGTACTTAAAGGACGTCTCAAAGTCTTTCGCGAAAGTGATGAAGGTGCTGAATTCCTGGTTTACTATCTCGGCCCGGGCGAGGCTTGCGCTGTCAGTCTGGTATGTGCTGTCAAAAGCGAAACCAGCGAAATCGGAGCGCAGGCTGTCGAAGACACTACTGCCCTCATGCTCCCGCTCGACCTGATGGATAAATGGATGACTGAATATCGAACCTGGTACCAGTTTGTTCTCGGAACCTATCGCACACGTTTCGAAGAACTGCTCATGGTAATCGATCAGGTTGCCTTCCGCAGTCTGGACGAAAGACTCGAGTTCTACCTCAAGCGCATGGCCGACGGAACAGGTAGCCGCGACATCTTCACCTCACATCAGGATATTGCACGCGACCTCAACTCTTCCCGCGAAGTCATTTCCCGACTGCTCAAAAAGATGGAGCAGAGAGGACTCGTACAGCTATACCGCAACCATATAGAATGGAAAGGAGAAATGCATGACTAACATGCTCGACAATTCGTTCTGGGATCAACGCTGGCAGAGCGAACAAACCGGATGGGACCTCGGCGCACCTGCTCCTGCTTTGATCCGATTCTTCGATCACCAACAAAGTCCCCCAAACGTCCGCATACTCATTCCCGGTTGCGGTAACGCCTGGGAAGCAGAAGCGCTTGCTGAGCGTGGTTTCGACAACATTACACTCTGCGATATCTCCCCTACACTTTGCGCAAAACTACAGAATCGCTTCGCCGACAATCCCGGAATAAAAATTATCTGCGCCGACTTCTTCAGCCTTACCGGGCCCTTTGATTTAGTGATCGAACAAACCTTTTTCTGCGCCCTGCAGCCAGACCTTAGAAACGATTATGCAAAACAAATGGCTGCCATTATCAAGCCTGGCGGATTGCTTGCCGGCCTATGGTTTTCAATCGAATTCCCTTTCGACGGCCCTCCATTCGGGGGCAACCCACACGACTATATCCGGCTGCTCGAAAACGAATTCGATATCCTTGAAGCCGGACCTTGCGATGAAAGCGTAAAGCCTCGTCAAGGCAACGAATGGCAAATAGTAGCCCGAAGAAAGGGCTAAGTGCCGGTAATATCAGAGGTATCCTCACGTTCAGCTGCACTGATCAAATCGCCAAGCCTGCATTCCAACGCCTTCGCAATCCGCTGCAATACCGAAATCGGTGGATCGCCCTTCCCCGATTCAATACGTGAATAATTCTGCTGCGTCATCCCCGTTTTCGATGCCACATACAACTGACTATAAGCCAGTGCTTCCCTACGTCTTCTTATCTGATGGCATATTTTGTTCATGCTACAACGCTTAATAATACACATTTGTAAACACATGGTTAATTTTAAACCAACCAACAGGAACAAATATCCACGCAAACTACAACCACCGGTTTGTGTAGCATAAAATAAAAGGACAAGCCGATAAAAAAATCAGCCGCTCAACGTTGCTGCCCATCAGGGCCGGGAAAACAATCGCTTAATCCAACTTGCGCTTCACCAACTCGAGCTTGTAAACCTCCAGGTAATCGCCCACTTCAATATCGTTGAAGCCCGATACCTGCAGACCACATTCGTAGCCCTTGGTCACCTCTTTCACGTCGTCTTTGAAGCGCTTAAGGGAAGAAAGATCGCCTTCGTGCAATACCACGCCATCGCGCAACACCCGCACCTTCGCATTCCGCTCTACCTTGCCATCCATCACGTAAGCTCCGGCTACTGCTCCAACCTTGGAAATACGGAAAACATCGCGCACCTCAACGTTGCCAATCACCTTCTCTACCGTCTCCGGACTCAACATGCCCTCCATTGCCATCTTCACTTCTTCGATGGCCTTGTAGATGATGCTGTAATTGCGGATATCGATCTCTTCATGCTCAGCCAGCTTGCGCGCTGTGAGACCAGGACGCACGTTGAAGCCAATTATGATAGCGTCGGAAGCAGAAGCCAACAGTACATCGCTCTCCGTAATCTGACCTACACCTTTGTGGATCACATTCACCTTGATCTCTTCGGTGCTCAGCTTCAGGAAGGAATCGCTCAATGCTTCCACAGAACCATCCACATCGCCCTTCACTATCAGGTTCAACTCCTTGAAGTTGCCAATAGACAAACGCCTTCCGATTTCGTCGAGCGTGATATGCTTTCGTGTGCGCATGCCCTGCTCCCGAACAAGCTGGAATCGCTTGTTCGCCAGATCCTTGGCATCTGCTTCTTCGCGCAAAACAATGAATTGGTCGCCGGCTGTCGGTGTCTCAGAGAATCCAAGCATTTTAACAGGGGTGGATGGCGGAGCGGAATCAACCCGCTGCCCGCGCTCGTTGAACAGTGCTTTGACACGTCCATAATAAGGACCTGCCACCACATTATCTCCAACACTCAGTGTGCCCGTCTGAACCAACAAACTGCATACCACACCGCGACCTTTTTCCAGTGTTGCTTCCACAACCGTGCCTTTAGCAAGGCGAGCCGGATTGGCTTTCAATTCGAGCATCTCGGCTTCAAGCAATACTTTCTCAAGCAGCTTGTCCATGTTGATACCCTTTTTTGCGCTGATTTCCTGGGCCTGGAACTTTCCACCCCAATCTTCAACCAGTATATTCAACTGGGCCAACTGCTCGCGAATACGCTCAGAATTGGCACCATCTTTATCAATTTTATTGATGGCGAATACCATCGGTACACCGGCAGCCTGCGCGTGGCTGATGGCTTCACGCGTCTGCGGCATCACACTGTCGTCGGCTGCTACCACAATAATCGCGATATCCGTCACTTTCGCACCGCGGGCACGCATCGCTGTAAACGCTTCGTGACCCGGCGTGTCAAGGAAAGTTATCTTACGACCATCGGGCAATGTAACCTCATAAGCTCCGATATGCTGCGTAATACCACCCGCTTCACCGGCAATCACATTCGTGCTGCGGATATGGTCGAGCAATGAAGTCTTACCATGGTCAACGTGACCCATTACCGTTACAATCGGCGGACGCGGGCGCAAATCTTCTTCGCGATCCACTTCCTCCTCCACATCGATCTGGCTGTCGGCATCTACAAACTCCACCTCGAAACCGAATTCGCCGGCTAAGAGTTGAATAATCTCTGCATCCAGGCGCTGGTTGATAGACACCATCAAGCCCAACGAGAAACACGCTGTGATTACCTGGTTAACACTCACATTCATGAGGCTGGCCAGCTCGTTTGCCGAGATAAACTCGGTCACTTTAATGATGCGTGATTCCTGACGGCGACGTGCATCTTCCGACTCCATGCCGGTGCGTATGCGGTCGCGCTTGTCCTTCTTGTGCTTGTCTTTCTGGCCTCTGCCTCTTCCGCCGCTTTGAATGCCGCGCATCGTGCTGCCGATGTTCTTGCGCACCTGCTCCTGCGAAACGGTCTTGGTCTCGCGGTTGCCTGGGGCTGCAGGATTACTACCTCCGGCCGGATTCTCCTTCACCTTGTCAAGACGTACCTTCTCGGCACCAATCTTCTTGCGCGGACGCTTACCCTTCTCCCCGTCTGCGGCCGATTTACGCGGCTGCTCCACCGGAAGAATAATCTTGCCCTTAATATTCAACCCACTGATCTTCTCAAACCGGGTCTCAACCTTTTCAACGGCGTTTTCGTCGACGCCTGGCGTTACAGGTGCCTCAACCTTGTGTTCTGTAAGCTCAACAGCAGGAACCTCCGTTACCGGAACCTCTGCAGGCTTCTCTTCAGCTACCGGAACCTTTACTTCGGGTGTCTTTACCTCGGGCTCCTTCGCTTCAGGCACCTTCACTTCAGG
>CANHTS010000214.1 GCA_947463435.1 Flavobacteriales bacterium
ACAGTCCATAATAGTTGCTGCCTTCTTCTACCGACTTGGCGTCCCAGGCAAACTTCACGTCGAAAGGCAATGCGCGTTTCACGGCAGGACTTTCGAGGATTTCAATCACCTTCTTCTGGTTCTCGCGGGTAGCGAAAGCGAGGCGAGCACCTGGAAGGATCTGGCCCTGCTGGGTCATATTCGGCTGCAGAAGCTTGAACAGCGGACTGTTTACGATTTTATTGTCGCTGGCTTTGTCGGCTTCGGCTTTCTTGGCAGCAGCGATAGAATCTTTTTTGCCTTTGCTCAAGGTGCTGTCAACCGGAGCGGATGTAGCGGCGATGGCAGTTGAATCGGTTTTAGCAGTAGCGGAATCGGTTTTGGCCGAATCGGAACCGCCGGTCTTCAGCGCCATCTCCGAAGAAGCTTCGTAGGCCGCTTTCAGGTATTTCCAGGCCTGGAACTGGTTCTTTTCAGAGTTGTCGTAGGTTTCCCAGAATTCGAGACTGGCCGATTTCTCAAGCAGGTCTTCCATCCGTTTTGGGTTATCCACGCCGGGAAGTTCAACGGAGATACGGCCACCGTCCAATTGCTGGATGGTAGGCTGCGTTACGTTGCTCTGGTTGATACGTTTTTCGATTACGCTGTACACCCGGTCAACGGCGCTGTTGGCTTCGCGGCGGATGTAGTTCACCACTTCCGCATCGCTGCTGTTGAAGGTGATGAATTGGCGGTTATCGGTGTTGGCAAACAGATTGGCCATTTTGCGGCCTTTGCTGATGCGCGCGTATTCGCTGGCGAAGAGGTCGATGAAATCTCCACCCTGCGACTTCTGCAGGCCGTCGGCGCCTTTCAGCGCGTTGAGCATATCGGCATCTTCGCGGTTGTTGGCCAGACCGCGGATGATTTCGCTCTTCTGTACCTCGAGGATAACGTTCATACCACCACGGAGGTCAAGGCCGAGATTGATCTCGCGCTGCTTGCACTCGAAGTAGTTGAACTTTACAAAGCCCAGGTTAAAGATGTTGGAGCGACCCGCAGAGTCAATAAAGTTATTGTAATCACGCGGGTTGTAAACGCCGTTTTTCGTAGCTGCGCGCTTCGCTTTGGTTTCAAACCTGTTCACCACCCACGTAAATGAGAGCTGGTAGATACAGGCGACAGCGAGAATCGCCGAAATGACAAGGACAGTTCCTTTATTCTTCATTGCAATTGGTATACCGGTTGAATGATAAGGCCGCGAAAATAAAGAAAAGTTGACGGCTTGCAATTGGTTTTCACGATTCCTTCCGGCAAACGCCTTTCCCTATCTTCGCAGCCGGGGGTAAATATGAGAAAAATACACGTTTTGGAAGCCGCCAGCGAGAACGGCGCAGGCAAACGCGGTGCAAGCTTGGGCCCTGCTGCTGTGATACTTGAAGCCGCTGAACAATGTTCTGAAATTTTCAGGGGATTGCCCTGGACGCCTGTCCCCGATCTCAATCATCGCTACGATTGCCGTACCCCGAACCGCCACGCGAAAAACATCGAAAACCTCTCGGAATCGCTTGAATGGCTTTGCGATGCCGTGCAAAAAGTACTCGATGCCGGCGAATTCCCCCTCATCATCTCCGGCGACCATAGCAATGCCATTGGCGCCTTCTCCGGTGTGCGCAACCATTACCACAACGAACGCATCGGTATTATCTGGGTCGATGCCCATTACGATCTGCACTCACCCTTCACAACGCCTTCAGGCAATGTGCACGGCATGGCACTCAATGCCCTCATCGGTGATGACAACCTCGACTGCCAACGCAATGAACCCAGCGTCGAAACCATCGGCTACTGGGAAAAACTGAAACGCCTCGGACACCATCAGATCACGCCCAAGCTCCTCCCCTCCGACCTTGCTTTTGTAGGCGTGCGCGATGCGGAAGACGAAGAATGCCATATGGTCAATAAATACGGCATCTTCGATATGGAACCCGATGAAGTGGATGAGTACGGTATCGACAAAGTGATCGACATGGCCCTGGATCAATTGAAAGACTGCGACCGCATTTATGTTTCTTTCGATGTCGATTCACAAGATACCAGCATCAGCATGGGAACGGGTACGCCGGTTCCCGAAGGCCTCGATTATCCGCAGGCCGTGCGCATCTTCGAACGCCTCTTCCACCATCCGAAAGTGTGCGCCTTTGAAATCACGGAAATCAATCCCATGCTCGATAAAGACAACAGCATGGCCAAAATCGTGATGAAGCTGCTCAGTACGGTGCTGCCCGGTTAAATCGCCGAGGCCCCTCCTATTCCTTATTTATATAGTGCTGAGGAACTGCAGCGTATTCACACCGTCTGCATAGTCGCGCAATCCGGGCAACTGGCTGCAGCCGGGCTTTGTATTGCACCAGGAAGCATTCCCAACGACACATTGCAATTGTTCGGCTGAAGCGGTTGCTTTCGCCTGCACTTCCGCCTCGTCCTTGTAAAAGCTATAGCGCAGCATGCCTGCCGGACTGTACAATTCTTCGCTTTCCTGCATCAGCACGAAACCATTGTCCAGGTGGACGCTCAGGTTCATCAGCAGGATGGCCCGGTGATAGGTGTAATTGTTCGCGTAGCGGTGGTGGTGGATGATATCCGCCCAGGGCTCCCAGGCATGGAACAGCGCGATCGGATCAAAGCCCTCCGGCAGCCAGCAATGCGTGACGTTGCGGCAACCCAATCCGTAATAGCGGAATGCATCTTCGCCCAGGGCTTTCAGCACTTCCTCGCCGTCATCCTTCCTCACCAGGGCCACGGAATGGCGGTTCTTGCGGATGATATGCGGCATCTTCCGGAAGTAATAATCGAAGTAGCGTGCTGAATTGTTGCTGCCCGTGGCGATGGCTGCATCGATTTGTTTCAGTTGTTCGGTGATTTCCCAGCGACCTGCCAGTTCAGGGCAAGCGGCTGTCCAGCGTTCGAGCAGGTATTTCGGCAGAACGGCATCGTCGGAAGACGGTTTGATAACGGCTGTGTGCCCGGCTGCAATCACACACAAGATATCGTGCAAACCCACCAGCGGAATATTTCCTGCCAGCATAAGACCGACTTTTTTCGCAGCAAGGGGCGCTGTGGCATCGGCCAACCAGGCATCGATGGATTCCGGCTGGAGGGCGCTGGCCCAGTTTGCCAAAGCAAACCACTGATTTTCAGGGGTGAACCAATTGTTCCGGATATGTGCTTCGGCCACCGCTTGTTGCCATCCGGCATCTTCAGCGGCATCCCGCAATAAATCGCCCAACTTGACGAATATTTCCCTTCGCATGCGTAACGCAAAGGTAGGGTATCGCGTCACAAGCTAAATTTGAAACCCATTATGCGGCGTATTTCCCTCTTGCTATGCCTGGCTTTGGCCGGTCAATTCCCTGATTTACAAGCGCAGACAGGCCTTCGCGTGGGCTTTACGGCCGGCCCGAATATCTCGCGCGCCAATCCGACCGACAGCTTCCCTTCGCAGTTTTCGCGCCGCAACCGGGCCGGAGCCACCCTGGGTTTTTCGTTCGAATACGGACTGAGTGCCAATTCAGCCATCCTCGGCGGCATCCATTACGTCAACAAGGGTTACAAGATATCGAACGATACCTTCACGCTCAATCCCTTCATCGTGCGCCGGATCAATACCATCAATGTGCCGATCGGGTTCACCTTCAAGCAGCGCTTCAACGACCAGAACTTTATCCGCGAGAATTTCGGCCTCAGCTACACATACCGCTTCGACTCACAGGATTCCGTGGTAGCGTCGAACGGCAATCCCGGCACCTATACCATTACCGAGAAACCTGCTGCAGCCGGGTATCCGATGTTCTTCCTCGGGCTGGAACTGGGTGGCACCACAGAAAGCAAGAACACCTACGCTTTCGGACTCAACTTCTTCCAGACTTTCGGGCGCGATGCAGACATCACGGGCGTGGGCGGCGTAAACCGCAACCGCTTCTTCGATATGGTGTACAAAGGCGGGTTTGCCAACATCACCTTCACCTACACCTTCAGCCTCCAAAACCTGAAGAAGAGCGAGGAATGGTTCTACTGATCTAACATCCCCGCTCCGCCGAGGCTCGCTATGGCGAGCTGGCGAAACGGGGCTAGTGATATAACGCTCCTGGCGGAGCTCGGAGGTGCAGGGTCGCCGATTGTTAATGATATAACGCTCCTGGCGGAGCTCGGAGGTGCAGGGTCGCCGATCGT
>CANHTS010000215.1 GCA_947463435.1 Flavobacteriales bacterium
CCGTTGAATGAAAAGCGGTTGTGCCTTCAGTGTATCGTTCCAATGCCGGTATTGGCGTTGGTTTTCCTTCCCCAGTTTCAGGGTGCGGAATATTTCGCCGGTGTATATGCAACAAGAAATCGCGCCGCTGAACAGGGCCATGCCATTGGCCAACGCTGCATCCTGCTGTAATCGTTCCGCGTCGACCGGATTGGCGGCCTGCAGCGCTTGTTCTTGCGCAGCCCGGGCATACAGCATGCTGCCGAGCGCTACGCCGCTCAGAAAGAGAAAACGCTTGCTGCTGCGTTTCCCTTTCACCCCATAGCTCAGCCAACGGGCTCCGGCACCGGGTAAGAGCAAGGTGCGCCACATACCTTCCGCTGTTGCCCTGTTTTCAAAGCTCAGGAGGGATATATCGGTGTATTTTCTTCCGTTCAGGATCTTCTCCAGCGCGTTGAACTGATAATTGCCCGGTGCGGCCCGCTGGCTGTGCAGAAAATCCATCATCCGCTGGCTGTTGGCATGGGGCCCGGTGGCCTGCATTTCGCCCTTACCACTCACCTGAATCAGGCAGGGCGCAGTGTTCCAATCGAAGCGCAGACGCAATTCATCCGAGGCATTCATGAAGTATCCGTTTTCTTTTGCAGGAGGCAGTGTGGGTGCGTGGCTGTATCCTTGCAAAAAGCTGCGCAGCGAGAGATCTGAACAGCGCACCATGCGTGTATCGCCAATATTCCTTCCCGAAGTGTCGAAATGCACATACAAGCGGGCTTCGCAATAGCCGGTTGGTGCTTGTGCAGCGCGGACTTCCAGTTCATTTGCCAAACCTGCCTTCCATTCGGTCCAGGCGCGCAATTGCATCTGGCTGTAGCGGAAGACCGTGGTGCTGCGCCGCTGCAGGAAATCCAGCATCAGGCGCATTTCCTGTGCCCTTTGCCGCGCATGGCTGTTCCCGGGGTCTATCTGCAACATTTCATTGTACACCTTCAGCGCGGCTGCGTAGCGCTTTTCCTCATACCAACGGTCGGCTTCCTTCTTTTTGGCTGCCAGCTGCTGCTCGCGGATCATCCGCTCCATCAGACGCATCTTGGTCTGGATGTTTTCCTTGCCGGCGCTGCAGCCGATGGCTTCGCGGTACAGGTCGAGCGCCAGGGTATAGTTCCCGGCGCGGTACGCCGAATCGGCGCGCACTTCCCTGTACAGGCAGTTCATGCGTTCGCAGTAGCGGATTGGTTCCAACAGTGTACCATCGTCGCGCAGGGCTATGGCTTCGCGGTAATGGGCGATGGCCTTGGTGTAATAGCCGGAAGCCTTGGCCCGGTCGCCTTCCCTCACTTTGTCGCGGTAGGCTTTTTCCTCCGCAGCGGCCGCAGCCCTTTCTGCCGCTTCGCGCTCCTGGATGGCGGCTGCGTCCTGGTTCAGCGCCGCCTTGTTCAATACCTCAATCTGCCGGGTATAGCCGGTATATACATCCGGTGCGAAGCGCCAGTGCAGCCCGCCCAGACGCAGCGTTTGCCCGCCTGGCTGCGGTTCCGTGCCGGTCTGTGTGCCGATCTGACCCTGGATTTTATCGCTGCAGGTTTCGTCGGTATGGTAAACCACTACATGTGGCTTTCCGGGATAATGAAACACCTCCAGACGCCCGCCGGGTCCTGCGCTGTTGGTCCATACCGACTGGTGGTAAGACAGTACCTCGGTATTGTGCACCCAGCCGTGGTCTGATGTCTGCCCCTGAAAATACCAACCAATATGTGAAAGAAACATGCGCGTATCGTCTACACTGCGCTCTTGGATTTCCTGCAACTGTCCTTGCGTCAGGCAATGCGCAGGCGTCTGCGCCGCAAGGGTATTGGCCATGCCGCCAAGCAACAGGATCCCGGCCTGCAGGGCATTCAATGACTTTCGCATTTGCTGCAATTTTACTACACACGGCAAAGGATTCAGGCCCCGGGCTTGTTGCTCCGTACTTGCCATGGCTGTGCGCATTGGATGCGAATATTTTATGTAAACGACTGTAAATCAGTTAAATACATAAACCAGGTAAACGACTGGAAATACCAACCCTATTTGGATATCCGTTGGATATGCAATTGCAGGCAGTAAAGCACTCTGAATTATTACTGAAAGCATGGAAACAAAAAAGCCGGGCCAAACCGCGATGGCTGACCCGGCAAATCGATCTGCTGTTCGCTGCCTCAGGATGTCGCGGGCTGCCCCTGTTGCTTCCGCATCCCGGCAAAGAGCAGGCCGAGCGCAAGCACCGACATCGCCAGCAGCCATGGCCAGCCGCCGCCTTTGCCATCGTCACCCCGGTCGGGTGTATATAAAATCGGGAAGCTGCCTTCTTTGCCGTTGTTCGCTTTGGGCGCTTTGCCGTCTTTGATATAGCCTTGGTACGCGTCGGTGTTCCAGCCGGTCAGCATGGCCAGTTCCTGCAATTCAAGACCGCGGCGCTCGGGCAGGCTTTGCAGGTATTGCTTGGCTTCGCTGCAATCCATAGCGCCCTGGGCCGGCCAGGTGATCACGTAACGCGCCTGGCGGTTTTGGACATTGGCCGTTTGGGTGAAGAACAAGTCCTGCGGGAACAGCTCCCTGCCATACCGCACGTGCAGCCGCGTGAAGAAAGCCCGCGGATCGGTTTGCAGCCAGTCGGCCCCCGATTCGATAAGGTCGGCATAATTCGGCGGCAAACCGACGCAGGGATCGCATTTCATTCCGCCCCAGTTCGGCGACACATTCCAGGCGTATTCGGTGAAAACGGCATTGCTGCCCTGGCGCCGGTGTTCCTTGGCGAAGAGGTCTTTGTAAAAACTGCCGAAATCCTGTTTGATAAAGGTTGGGATCTTATTGCCGGTGGGCAGGTCTACCGTGCGGTAATTGGAACATTCCACGGCACCGTTGCGGGTGATGGCATACACGATCAGATCCTGTTCGCCCTGGCTGTTGGCCATGCCCAGGCGGATGGGCAGCATGAAACGCTCCGATTCAAACTTGATCTGGATCGGGCGCAGGTAATTGAACCCGGTATGCTGCAATTGCTTGAGGTTCACTTTCACTACAAAGAATTTCATACCGGAGCGGATATACGGCATCAATACTTCCTCGGCAGAAGGCGGAACGGCATATCCATTTTGTATCAACCAGTCTTTCAATCCGCCGCTTTGCTCGGCACTCAATACCATGATATCGTATTCGCCGATGCTGTAGCGGGCTTCGATCTTCACGCCGAAACTTTCGTCTTCCTCCATATCCCTATTGGATTCTTTGGAAACCGTTCTCCGCTTGCTCGTCGACACCACTTCAACCAGGTTTTCCTGGCAGGGGTTGTGATCGAAATACTCCACCAATCGCGGGGCGGAATACGCGTCCCAGCGGTCGAAGAGTCCGCGTTCGATGACGCGGATATCGCTTTCCTTCAACACCACGGGAACGGGCACCACCATGGCGAAATCCTTGGCAGAGCCTTTGAAATCGTTGCTCATGGTGATGACGTTCCGGAGGCCGTCGCGCACCATGATTACTTCGCTTTTTTCGTTGTAGAGTGAACTGCCGGCTTTCGCGACATAGAAGCCGCAGAAGGCCTGTACCTTGAGGGCGGGGATGAGCAGCAGCCCGCTCAGCAGGAATGGTGTTTTTATACGCATGTTGTTAAGAATGAATGGCTTGTTTGGGAAAATCGGCGGCGCGGTTCCAGCGGAAAGGCAGGTGTTTCCAGAGGCGATCGAACAGCGGGGTGGAGAGGCTGAAGAGGAAGAGGGCGATCACCGGTGCGGTTTGCATGTAGTGGAAGCTGCCGAGCCAGAAGGTGAGGAGGGCGATGGCAGCGGCCCAGATTCGGCGGGCCAGCGGATGGTTGGGCGTCGTCATCGGGTCGGTGATCATGAAGAAGCTGAAGAGCAGCAGACTGCCGTTGGAAAAGCGGTGCAGCAGGAAGTCGGCCGGCCAGCCCAGCCACAACATGGAGCGCGTTGCCTCCGCAGCCAGCAAGACCAGCAGGAAGGTGAAAGCGGTATCGAGCCTGGCCGAACGCAGCAATACCATCAGTCCGGCGCCGCCAATGAAGTAGAGCAGCATCGCATCGCTGCCCCATTGTCCGGGCGAAACCCAGGCCGCTTTGAAACCGAAAACGCAGGCAACCAGCGCGAAGTTGGCCGGATTGAAGAGGTGTTTGCCTTTGTAGCGAATGAGG
>CANHTS010000216.1 GCA_947463435.1 Flavobacteriales bacterium
TGAGGCCATTGTTTTCATCAGCAAAGACGATAACCTGAACAAAGCCCATATCAAGTATCTGGAGAACCGCCTGCATGATATTGCGAAGGCAGCCAACCGATACAAAATTGACAATTCCATCGTACCTACCCAATCTTCCATTTCCGAATCCGACAGAGCTGAAATGGAAGAGTTCATTGCGTACATCAAACTGCTCGTAAACACCCTGGGACACAAGGTTTTCGAGGAAAAGCGCGAAGTCAAGGCAAAACAAAATCAGTCGATATTCTTTATCAAAGCAGCACGAGGCGCGGAGGGATTTGGTGAACCAACATCAGACGGATTTGTGGTATTGAAAGGTTCCAAAGCCGCCGGCTCAACCGTTGCTTCATTGACATCCGGCTTCGTCGCATTCAGACAAAAACTCATAGCCGACGGCACGCTGGTGGACCAAGGCGAATTCCTGGAATTCCCCGACGACTTCATCTTCAGCAGTCCTTCCGCCGCCGCCTCTATATTGCTGGGCCGAAACGCCAACGGCCTGACCGAATGGAAACTCAAAGACGGCCGAACGCTCAAGGATTTTGAGTCGAATGCGAAGGGTTCCTGAATAGACAGCGCTGTTTTTGGAGTGCGGCCCGCGCTACCCCGTGCAACCATCCTGACCTTCCACAGACAAAACACCATGCACCATCGCTCCCGTTTGTTATTCCTGGGCCTCGTGGCACTGAGCAGCCTGGCCGCCTGCCGCAAAGAAGCGACGCCGGTAACGGATAGTCCGCTGAACCTGCCGGCCACGCCCTACGATTATGTGGGCGTGATGTTGCCGGATTATCTGCGTCAGCCCGGGCCGGGCGGTATCATCGCCGCCAACCAGGACAATACGCCCGGCAGCAACCCGACAACCAACCACGGCGCTACACTGGGACGGGTGCTGTTTTACGACCGCAACCTGAGCCAGAACCGCACCGTGGCCTGCGCAAGCTGCCACAAACAGGAGCACGGATTTTCCGATCCGGCAGTGCTCAGCAAAGGCTTTGAAGGCGGAAACACCGGCCGGCATTCGATGGGTCTCATCAACGCACGTTGGTATGCGCGCGGCCGCTTCTTTTGGGACGAACGCGCCACCACCCTCGAAAACCAGGTGCTGATGCCTTTCCAGGACCCTGTGGAAATGGGCATGACGCTCAGCGAAGTCACGCAGCGGGTGCAGCAACATTCCTACTATGCCGGACTTTTCCGCAATGCCTTCGGCAGCGAAGAAGTGAACAGCGAGCGCATCAGCAGGGCGCTGGCGCAGTTTGTGCGCAGCATCGTAAGTGTCAACAGCCGCTACGACGAAGGCCGGGCACAGGTAGCCAACCAGGGCGATCCATTCCCCAATTTCACCACATCCGAAAACAACGGCAAGCGCCTCTTCCTGCTGCCGCCCAATGCCGGCGGACTCGGTTGCGCGGGCTGCCACAATACCGACGCCTTCCTCAACGCCCCCGGTGGCCCGACCAACAACGGCCTCGACGCCGAAACCGGTGGCGATCAGGGCGCATTTGGTCCGACACAAAACCCTGCGCTCCTCGGCGCCTTCAAGGTGCCTTCGCTGAAAAGCATCGCCGAAACGGCTCCCTATATGCACGATGGCCGTTTCGCTACCCTGGAACAGGTGATTGAACATTACAATTCAGGCGTGCAAAGCCATCCGAACCTGGCGCCGCAGTTGCGCGATCCGCAGGGCAACCCGCGCCGCCTGAACCTCAGCGCACAACAGAAGGCCGATTTACTCGCGTTTTTGAAGACGCTGAGCGACCCGGTGCTGGCGGGTGATGCGAAGTTCAGCAACCCCTTCAAGATGTAAGACTGGGACCCTTGAGACAGGGTCTGGCGTACCGAGAATGCACCGTTTCTTTCCTACCATCCGGTCTTAACTTCGCCATGCCTGTAAGGGGTTAAGGGATGAAAACGGACCGTAATAAAATCTTGCACCCATTGTTTGCGGGAAACCACATAAAAAAAGAGGTTAAAAGTGGACCTGCCAGGGGTTCATTCCGCAGTTTTATTGCGCTGCTACTTGTAAGCGCAGCCCTATTCTCAGCTTGTCAGTCAGGCGAAAGAACTGTGCTGCGTGACGACTTCAGGAAATACTATGACAGCTTTCAGGTTGAAGGCGCCTTTGCGCTGTACGATCCGCAGGAGGATCGGTACATATTGTATAATCCGGACCAATTCCGGAAACCTTTCCCGGCTGCTTCAACGTTCAAAATACCGCATTCGCTGATTGCGCTGGAAACCGGTGTGGTGCGCGACGCCAATTTCACGCTGCCCTGGGATAGTGTACTGCGCGCCTATCCGAAATGGAACTGCGACCACAACCTGCGATCGGCCTTCAGGAATTCAACAGTCTGGTATTACCAGGAAACTGCACGTCGGATTGGTGCGCAACGCATGAAACGTTGGCTGGACACCTGCGGCTACGGCAATGCCGATACCAGTGGCGGCATCGATCGCTTCTGGCTGAGCGGCGGACTGCGCATTACGATGGAACAGCAGATTGATTTCCTCCGCCGCCTCCGCAACAATCAACTGCCATTTTCCAGGCGTTCGGTGGATATAGTGAAGGATATCATGATCGCCAAAGACACAATGGGCTATACCGTGCGCGGCAAGACAGGCTGGGGAGAAATGGACGGGCTTGATATCGGTTGGTATGTCGGTTACCTGGAATCCGACAGCCGGGTGTATTATTTCGCCCATTGCATACAATCATCCAAGCCTGATAATCCGCATTTCGCACCGGCCAGGATGGATATTCTGTATTCCATACTCGGGGAAGTGCTGGGCAGGAAGGATGGAGATTGAACTGAAGACGTAAAGCCAGGAGGCACCGAAAGCAGGCACGAAATCCGATTGTGCCTGATTCTAGGATGTGCGGGCATAAGGCCTGTCGCAACTTAGTCGTTTATAAGCGTTTATCGAACGAATCGGCTGTCTGAGCCTTGCGTATTTCGCCTTCACGGAAAGGAGAAAAACGGATGACGCAATTGCGCGAAGCCTGGCTGCATTGGATATGGGAACGGAACGCACTTCCGCCCGGACCGCTTACCCTGCGTGGCGGCGACACCCTGGAAATCATTGAAAACGGCACGTATAACCGCGATGCAGGTCCGGATTTCAGCGAGGCCATGCTCAGGATCAATGGCACACTGTGGGCCGGCCATGTGGAAATGCACGTGCGCGAGGAGGAATGGTACGAACACAAACACGACCGCGATCCGGCTTACGACAACGTGATCTTGCACGTAGTATGGCAATACGGCGCTGAAGCCTGTTTGCGCAGCGATGGTAGTGCGATTCCATGCCTGGCCCTGCAAAACCTGATCGGCGACCGGGCGAAGGAGCGCATCCAGACCTTGCAAGGCGGGCTCGACTGGCTGGCTTGCAGCGGCGTCATCCGTCAGATTCCACCCGCGCAGCACCGGGCCATGATGGAACAGGCCCTCGCCAACCGACTGGCCGAGCGCAGCCTGCAAATCCAGCAGCTGGTCAAGGAGCTGGGCGGCGACTGGGAACACGCTTTCTTCATACGCCTGGCGCGGAACATGGGTTTTCGCGTCAACGCCGATGCCTTTGAACAGCTGGCGCGCAGCCTGCATCCGAACCTCTTGTCGCGGCACCGGCACAACCTGTTCCAGCTCGAAGCCTTGCTTTTCGGTCAAAGCGGCTTGCTGACCGGCCGCAAAGCCGACGGATACCGGCAGCAACTCGCCGAAGAATACCGCTTCCTGCGCCACAAATACAGTTTGCGGCCGATGAAAGCCTCGGTCTGGAAATTCATGCGCATGCGACCGCTCAACTTCCCCACCTTGCGCATCGCCCAGTTTGCCGCGCTCTGGCAGTCGCAGGCGGGCTTGTTCGCCGCACTGATGCAGAGCGAGAAACCGGACAAGGCGATGCAACTGTTGCAGGCGGAAGCTTCGGCCTACTGGCACCAGCATTTCCGTTTTGGCGAAGAAGCGCCGGTGCAGGGCAAGGCCATCGGCAAAGACGCCACATCCAATCTCCTCATCAATACCGTGGCGCCGTTTATGTTTGCATACGGGATGTACCGGCAAGACAAAGCGCAAATGGACAAAGCCCTCGGCATGTTATCGGGCATTGCGGCTGAAAACAACCGCATCA
>CANHTS010000217.1 GCA_947463435.1 Flavobacteriales bacterium
CCATGCTAGAAGCCTGGCAAAGCGAACATACCGTGCTATGCGAATCGTTCATCGAAGGCCGCGAATTTTCCTGCATCGTGGTGCGCAACGACGACGGAACAGCCGTCGCCTTGCCGCCCACTGAAATACGTAAGGGCCGCGAAGTGTTCGATTACCGCAGCAAATACCTGCCGGGGCTGTCGCGTAAAATCACGCCCATGGATGTGCCGGTGGAAACACTCCACAACATCCGCAAGGCCTGCACCGAACTCTACCATCGTTTTCGCTTCGACGTTTATGCGCGGATCGACGGTTTCCTCGGCAAAGACGGCGCCATCTACCTCAACGACCCGAATACGACTTCCGGGATGATGCCTTCCTCTTTCTTCTTCCATCAGGCAGCAGAAATCGGGCTCAATCCTTCGCAGTTCCTCACCTTCATCATCCGCAATTCGCTGGCGGCCCGGGCTGAAACATGGCTCGAGCCGCAGCGCCCGGCCGAATGGCTGGAAAAGCTGGATGCCCGGATCGGTTCAGGAGCTGGTGGCAACGAAGGGAAACGTACCATCGCGGTTATCATGGGCGGCTATTCCTTCGAAAGGCATATTTCGGTGGAAAGCGGCCGCAATATTTACGAGAAACTCAGTTCTTCGGAAGACTTTGTTCCCGTGCCGCTGTTCCTCGCTTCTGGGCCCGAACCGCTCGAACTCTACCGCCTGCCGGTCAGCGCCATGCTGAAAGACAATGCAGACGATATCCGCGAGAAGTTGCGCCATCCGGCCACGCATCCCGGCCTGGAAGAGATCCGGCAGGCTTGCGCTTCCATCACCCAACGCTACAACCCGGCCGGCGCGGTGTTCAATCCGGAACCGCTCGATATCCCACAACTCCCTTCCCTCGCGGAAGGCGTGTTCATCGCCCTGCACGGACGCCCGGGTGAAGACGGTGTCATCCAACAGGAGCTCGACAAACTCGGACTGTATTACAACGGTTCAGGCCCGGAGAGTTCCGGCATTACAATCGATAAATACCGTACCAATGCCCTGCTCCGCGAAAACGGTTTTTCAGTGGCCGGCCATTGCCTCCTGCAACGCAGCGACTGGGACGCAGACCGTGAAGCGGCGCTTGCTCAGGTTGAAAAACTCGGGTATCCGCTCATCGCCAAACCCCACGACGACGGTTGCAGTGCAGCGGTGAAAAAGATTAAGGACCGCGCGCAACTCACCGCCTATGCCGAACTGATATTCCGCAAGGAAGCTGCGCTGGAAGCGGGTGCTGTGGCCATACTCGGCTTGCATCCTTCGGAAGAGTTTCCGCGCAAGGAACTCTTCTTGTGTGAATCGCTGATCGAAAAAGGCAATGCGCAATTGTTCCTGGAAATCACCGGCGGCATGCTCACGCATTTGCAGGCAGATGGAAACTGGCGCTACGAAATCTTCGAGCCCAGCGAAACCTTGGCCGAACACGGCATCCTCTCCCTCGAAGAAAAATTCCTCGCCGGTCAGGGTCAGAATATTACACCGGCGCGTTATACAAGCGATCCGGCGCTGAATGCACGCATTTCGGGTATCGTAAGAAAGAAGCTGGAAGCCGCGGCCAAGGTGCTCGGCATCCGCGGTTATTGCCGCATCGATGCCTTCGTGAAAGGCAATCCGGAAGGGGAGATTGACGTTATCTTCATCGAAGTGAATTCCCTGCCCGGCATGACGCCCGCCACCTGCATTTACCACCAGGCTGCCATAAATGGCTACAAGCCTTTTGAATTCATCAAGGAAATATTGAATTTCGGTCGCGATTATCGCTTGTCTCATGCGGAATAAATGGCTCATAAACATTGTACTCGGTGCCGGCCTCAGCCTGGTACTTGTGCTCTTGCTTTTTCTTTGGTTCCGCTTCCATACCCGGCATGGCGAGAAGATCGAAGTGCCCAATGTGAAAGGTCAGACGCTGGAAAAGGCAGTTGCTCTGCTGGAGGAAAACGATCTCCGTTTCGAGGTTTCCGATACCATTTACGATGCATCGCTGAAGCCCGGTGCAGTGGCCGAACAAACGCCTGCCGCCGGCAGTGGCGTGAAATCTGACCGGATTATCTACCTCAAGGTCAACGCCCTGGGCAAGCCTACCGTGGCCATGCCCAACCTGGTCGATAAATCGTTCACCCTCGCCAAGGCATTGCTGCGCAGCAAAGGACTCGAGCTCGGACAAGTGACGATGAAATACGACGAATTCAGCAACAACCTGGTGATCGAACAATTCTACCTCGGCCGCAGCGTAGCACCCAATACCAGACTCGAAAAAGGCGCGGTGGTAGATCTTTGGGTTACCACCAGCCGCATGGCTGCTCCGGTTGACAGCCTCGGAAAAGACAGCGTAGCCCCTCCAATCTTTGATGACAATTTCTGATCGCATGATTTTTTTACCCGCATGGGTCCGCCGGGCCGGTACATTGGCCTTCCTGCATTGTTCCGGAATCTTCGGCCTTTCTGTATATGCTCAAGGCGTTGTCATCACGGCTCCTGTAACGGCTCCCTCGCAAATACCGGTGAAACAGTTCGGCTTGCGCAGTTGGGGCGTATTGGATACCCTGGCCCTGCCTTTTTTCGATGACTTCACATCGACGGAAGTAATGCCCGACCGTCGCCGCTGGACAGGCCGCCAGGTCTATGTAAACCGCACGTTCAGCGAAGTGGCACCAACTTACGGCGTCGCCACCTTCGACCATCTCAACGAAAACGGCCGCACTTGGACGCCCGTCAACCCCGGCCGGCAGGTAGCCTGCGACACCCTCACTTCCCAGCCAATCAATCTGCTCAATTACCGCTCCGGGCTCAATACCGTACTATACCGCCCGATCGACAGCGTGTACCTGAGCTTCTTTTTTCAAAGCAAAGGTTTGGGCGATTTGCCTGAGCTTTCCGATAGCCTGGTCTTGCAATTCAAAAAGTCCGATGGCAATTGGGAAGTGGTATGGCTGGCACGCGGCGGCAGAAACATGCCGGCTTTCCGACAGGTCATGCTGCCCCTCATCCGCACCGAATTTTTCCACGCTGCATTCCAGTTCCGCTTCATCAATTACAGCATGGCCACGGGCAACCTGAACCATTGGCACCTGGATTATTTGCGGATGAACCGCAACCGCCGTTTCGACGATACCGCCATCCGCGACGTGGCCATTTCTGCTGTGCCGCGATCTTTCATGGCGCGTTATCAGAGCATGCCTTACCGCCAGTTCATGGCCAATCCCGCCAGGGAAACACGCCAGGCGCATGAGCTGCGGGTGCGCAACCTGGGAGAAAACACGGTTCAGACGCAGTTGCAATACATAGCCCGCGATGCGGCAGGTGCCATCGTAGCGCAAAGTCCTTTCGCTTCCAACAACCGCAACGTGTTGGCAGGCGATGATACCACCGAACGCTTCCCGCCATTCACCCTGAGCGGCTTACCGGGAGGTGATACGCCCTGGGTGGATATCGAATACCGCATCAATCCGCTTTCGAACGATCAGACGCCCGGATTATTCAATGCGCCCGGCGACAACAACCGCATCAACAGCCGATTGCGTTTCCAGCCCTGGCTTGCCTACGACGACGGCAGTGCGGAAGGCGGCTTCGGCCTCGATTACGCCTTCCTCGGCAATATCCGCGCACAATGCGCCATCCGCTACGAGCTGAACCAACGCGATACCCTGCGCGGAATCGCCATCTATTTCAACCGCTCCCGCGAAGATGTCAGCAGCAGGCCCTTCACGCTCTGCATCTGGCGCAAGGTGTCTGAGCCGCCGGCATTGACCGACCGCGGCGATGAAATCATTTACACGCTCAATGTGTCAAGGCCAGTTTACAGCGACAGCCTGCAGCGCTTCAGTTTCTTCATGTTCGATACCGCCCTGGTGCTCAATGCCGGCACTTTTTATGTAGGATGGAGGCAAGCAGCGCCCTTTATCCTCAATACCGGATACGACATCAATTACAAAGTTGGCGACAGCGCTTCCCGCAATCCGCATATCTTCTACAATTTCCTCGGCCGTTGGGAATCTGTGCCCAGCGATGTGACCGGCGCGCCGATGATACGCCCGCTCCTGGGTTCCAAACGTGAATTCGCCTTCAGCCGGCAGGAACAGGCCGCGCCCGGAAGGCTGGA
>CANHTS010000218.1 GCA_947463435.1 Flavobacteriales bacterium
ACCCCATCCTATCGAAGCTTCGTCGATCGAAGCCACTACCTGCTTGTTGATGTTCATCCGCTCTTCGAAGGTTTTGTCGAGGTCGATTTTACCGATTTCGGAACGCATGGTGGTCTGTGCCAACTGGATCACGGCAAACTTGTACATGCTGATACCGTAAGAAGCCTTTTGTGCATCAACCACCTGAATGAAAATCACCCCGTCTACTCCCACCTGTACGTTATCTTTGGTGATGCAGACTTGTTCCGGAATGTCGAGCGCCACCTCCTTCAGCGAGTGCTTGTAGGCTACCTTGTCAAAAAAGGGAATGATAAAATTGATACCTGGTTCGAGTACCTGATGAAACTTCCCGAGGCGTTCCACCACAAAAGCGTTCTGCTGAGGCACCACCTTCACAGCGCGAAGGATCACCAGCACGACAAGAACAACCAGTACGATTGCGAAAGTATTTTCCATACACTACAAGTATAACCGTCTGGAGAGAGAGATAAAAGGCAGTGCAGAAGGAAAATGACGAACAGGCCCGGAAAGGGGATTAATTTCGCCCGATTGAATTCCGAAACGCGCATCATTGATCAGGCCATAGAGGCCCTGGCGGGTTTTCCCGGAGTAGGCAGGCGCACGGCCTTGCGGATGGTAGTCTTTCTGCTGCGCCGTCCGGAAGCCGAAGTACGCCGCCTCGGTGAAAGCCTGATTCGCTTGAAAACCGACCTGCGCACCTGCGTGGAATGCGGCAATGTGAGCGAGCAGGAGGTTTGCCGCGTTTGCGCCGACCCCAACCGCGACCGCAGCCTTTTGTGTGTGGTGGAAGACTTCAGCGATCAGTTGGCGATTGAAAGCACCGGCCAGTTCAAGGGCATTTACCACATACTCGGCGGGCTCATTTCACCCATCGACGGCGTGGGGCCCGACGACCTGAATATCCAATCCCTCCTTCCCCGCGTTGCAAACGGCGAAGTGCGCGAAGTGCTGATGGCCCTCAACCCGACTTCAGAAGGCGATACGACCATGTTTTACCTGGGCCGGAAACTGCGCGAAAGCGGGGTGCGCATCACCGCCATTTCGCGCGGCGTAAGCATTGGCGCCGAGCTCGAATACACCGACGAAATCACCCTCGGGCGCAGCATCATCCACCGAACCGAATACCATATCTGACCTTGGCCCGCATCAGCATCATCATCGTCAATTACAATGTGCGCTACTTCCTCGAGCAGTGCCTTTTAAGCGTGGAACGCGCCGCACGCGGCCTGGATACGGAAGTGATTGTAGTTGACAACAACAGCGAAGACGACAGCCTGGCCATGTTGCAGCGGCAGTTCCCCCAGGTGAAACTGATCGCCAACCGCGAAAACACAGGCTTCTCCAAAGCCAATAACCAAGGCATTGCCGCATCGAGTGGGGAATTTGTGCTCTTGCTCAACCCGGACACAGTGTTGCAGGAAGATAGCCTCAGTGCTCCGCTAAACTTCATGGAAATCCATCCGGAATGTGGGGCGCTCGGCGTGCACATGATCGACGGGACCGGCAATTTCCTTCCCGAATCCAAGCGCGGCCTGCCTACACCGGCAGTGGCTTTCTTCAAGATGACCGGCCTGGCCTCTATTTTCAAGAAAAGCAAGCTGTTCGGCCGTTATCATCTGCATTACCTGCATCCTGAAACCAACCATGCGGTTGATGTGCTTTCCGGTGCCTACATGTTCATCAGGCGCAGTGCCCTCGACAAAGCCGGTTGGCTCGACGAACGCTTCTTCATGTACGGAGAAGACATCGACCTCAGCTACCGCATCCAGCAGGCCGGGTTTATCAATGTCTATTTCGCCGGCACCCGCATCATCCATTACAAAGGGGAAAGCACGAAAAAACAAAGTGCCCGCTATGTGAAGGTGTTCTATGAGGCGATGATCCTCTTTGCGCGGAAGCATTACGCCAGCCGAAGTGCCGGTTTGTTTGCCCTGCTCATCACCCTGGCCATTCAGGTGCGGGCATTCGGCGCGCTGCTCAGCCGCTATTTCGCGCGCATCTGGCAACCACTCACCGACTTTGCCGTACTCTATGCCGGCTTCTTTGCCATTACCCGCTATTGGGAACTGAACAACAAGTTCGTGCGGGCTTACTATCCCCCGGAATACTTCCTGTGGCATTTGCCGGCCTATATCACCGTTATCCTCTTCTTCACCTGGCTGAGCGGCGGCTACGACCGGCCCTTGCGCTGGAAGAACCTCAGCCGCGGTGCGGTAGCCGGATCGCTGATCCTCTTTTCCGCCTACGCCTTCCTGCCCAAAACCTTGCAATTCAGCCGTGCCATCCTCGGTTTGGGCTGTATATGGTCATGGGTGGCTTTCATTGGATGGCGGGTGGCGGTGCAAGCCTTGAGCCGCGGAAGGTTCAACCAGGAAGAAAACACCGGCAGGCGCTGGTTGCTGGTTGCCGGAGCAGACGAAGCCCGTCGCATCCGACAATTCCCTTCGGGCGCGCACATAGCAGGCGAAATCAGTCCGCAACGCGCCGATAATCCCGACGAGCTGCTCACCTGTGCGCTGGTGCATGAGGCGGATACGCTGGTATTCAACCTGAACGAATTGCCTGTCCGAAAGGCGCTGGCACTGATGCAACAGCTGAAAGGCAAAGGCTTGCGCTTCAAAACGGTTCCGCCCGGGGCAGCTTTTGTGATTGGCTCCGATTCCAAAGACGGCCGTGGAGAATGGACCGGCGAACAGGACCGTTATGCCCTGGCACTCCCACAAGTAATGCGAAAAAAGCGCACTTTCGATGTACTATTTGCGCTCGCACTCTTGCCCTTATCTCCCCTGCTTGCTTTCACCCAGGGCGGCCGGCGCCTCTTGCGTTTCCTGCCGCAGGTTTTACTCGGGCGGCGCACCTGGCTTGGCTATCCGGCCGGCACCATTGGTTTACCGCCTGTGCGCGTTCCTGTAATCAGGCTCAGCTCCGGTTATACAGGCCTTGATGCGCATCCGGACTGGGAAAGAAAGCTCTACGAAAATTACGCGCTGCAATACGATCCGGTGAAGGATCTAAGGATGCTGTGGAAAGTACTTTTCGGGGGGCGTTGAACCAATTTCGTGGTTCAGAAGTCAGGCGCCCCCTATGTTGATATTCAAATATCCCATCAAATCCGCAATACCGGCAGCGGCGATGAGAACCATCAAAACCAGGAGCAGGTAGTACACGAAACGGGCTTGTCCTTCATCCTTTTGCCTTACAAACTCGGTGGAAACTTCCGGCCGGTAAAGAACTGCATATTCCTTCCCTGTTTCATCTCCCCGGCCCGACTCAAGCACGAAAAAGGGGCGGATATAGTAATAGGGGCGGCCTTTGACGTGGATTCCGTCGGAGGTTTCAAACGACATGACGGGTATTGGATCGCCGTTGGAATCGCTTTCAAAGCGTTCAATCTTCGCGATGGCCTCTGCACCCGATTTGCACAAGTTGCGCAAGGTGCTGCGCATTTCCATTGCAAGCAACGCACATAGCAAACCGAACAACAAGGCAGCGATGCCCGGTGCGAAGAATACACCGGCGAGAAACAGCAGGAAAATCGGGACCGCGTACTTGTTGATGAGCTTCAAAGGCAAAGTCGGTTAGCTCTCAGCACCAATTGAGCCGGCGCATTTTCAACATCAAACGCTCACGCCGAACAGGTAACCCACGAGGGCAGACAAACCCATGGCGATGGTTCCCCAGACAACAATGCGCAAAACGGCATGGCGCATGGCTGAACCACCCGTTCTGGCAGAAACGGCACCGAGAATAACGAGGGAAAGCATGGTAAAGACGTACAGCGCATATTCCATGTATTCCATGGGCGCAAACAGCGTCACCAGCAATGGCAGTAAACCACCGACGGTAAAAGCTGCTCCGGAAGCGAATGCCGCCTGAATCGGATTGGCCTGGCTGATTTCGTTGATCCCAAGTTCGTCGCGGATATGGGCGCCCAGCGCATCGGCCGCAGTGAGCTCTTTGGCCAC
This sequence comes from Flavobacteriales bacterium, assembly GCA_947463435.1. Lineage (GTDB taxonomy): Bacteria > Bacteroidota > Bacteroidia > NS11-12g > UBA955 > REEB481. The sequence goes on from CANHTS010000218.1 coordinate 3,987, forward strand.
CTGCAAAGCGGTTTCTTTTTGCAGTCCGCGGCGTTCGTAGATCTGCGCCAGTATCTGCATTTCCGCCTCCGGCATAGAAGCCAGCTCAGCTTTTTCGCGTTCAATGTCGGCTTTCTCGATATCGGTCTGAGA
>CANHTS010000219.1 GCA_947463435.1 Flavobacteriales bacterium
AGGGCGGCATTTCTGATGCCGGTAATGCACCGGTTGATGTCATCGGCCTCGGGGCGGGTGATGCTGGGTTGCTGCATCCGCACATAATACGTACTGATTTCAGACTCGTAGTTTTTCAGGTCGGAATAGGCATCCGCCGGATCGGTTTCGGGTTCGCGTTCCAAGCCCAGTTGCAGTCGGTTCACGTGAATGGCCTGTTGGAGGAAGCGACGCGTTTCAGATTGCAGAGCCTCCAATGCGCTTTCGGTATCAGCGGGGTCAATCTGCACGATGAACTGTGCCTGCTGCGTTTGCCCGCCTGGAACCATCCGGTGAATAAAGGCTGTAAAAGGATTCAGCAGCGGCGCCACCAAGGCTATACCGAGCAGGTTGATACTGGTTTGAAAGGTGACGAGGCGGATCAGCGGATCCATGGTATCCGGCATCAAACCGAAGATCGCTTGCATAGAAACGATGGCAAGTACGGCACTGATGAGGTTGAAGTAAAACTGCGACCAGCCCACCTTGCGCCTGATTTCATTGGCGCGCAAAGTGGCCGTGAGGGCTGTGATGGTGGTTCCGAGTTCGCTGCCGATGGTGATGAAGGCGGCCTGTTCCAACGAAATGATTCCCGCTGCCAGCGAGGCCAGGCTGAGCGTCATCGCGGCCGAACTGGAATGTACGATGGCGGCAAACAGCACCCCGAAACCAAGAAACCAGGCCATGCTATGCCCGCGCAGCCATTCCGGTTGTATGGCGGCGGCCGCTCCTGCCATACCGTCTTTCATCATGCCTAGTCCGAGAAACAGCAAGGCAAAACCCATGATGAGCTTGCTGTAACGCCTGAGTTTCTCGCTCTTCCCCAAGATGGCCAACAGGCCACCCGCAGCCAATAGCGGAGCAATGATCAATTCTATGCTGAAGCGGAATCCGAGCAAGGTAATCAACCAGCCGGTGGCCGTTGTGCCGACATTGGCTCCCATGATCATGCCGATGCCGTTTTTCAGTCCGAGCACACCGGCGCCGGCCAGCGACATCACCAGGAGGCTGACCATCGAACTGCTCTGCAGCACGGCGGTAGCCAATGCGCCTGACAGGATGGCGCGGAAGGTATTGCCGGTCTGCCGGCGTAGGAAGAGCTTAAATGCCCTTCCGGATAAGGCATGCAGGGCCGATTCGAGCATTTGCATCCCGAAAAGAAACAGGCCCAGGCCTGCCAGTACCGGCCATACAGAAATATTACCCAATTGCGATGTGCTTATTACGGCAAAGTTAGGCGCTGTATGGGCGGACGGGGCGCAAAAAAAGAAGCCCGGCGCAAAACCGGGCTTCTTTACTGTATCGCGGGGACTGAGGTTTCAGCTGTTATTCAAAGAGGATCGGCAAGGTTTGGCCCATGTCGCGCGATGTGACACGCAAATAGTAAAGGCCCGGTTTGGCTTTGTACTCCATTGCCTGCTCAGACAAATTCTCCAACTGCCAGGTATGCAGTAATTTGCCTTCCACATTGAACAGCTGAACGGTGCTGGCACCAAGCGCGGGTGTTGCGCGGAGACTAAAATTGCCTCGGCTCGGGTTGCCCGACAATTGCAGTTGATGCTGCGCCAGGCGGGGCAAACCAAGCTGCATGAAAGGCTTGCAGACGGAGGTATCGGTGCAGCCGCTTTCCTTCACTTCGAGGGCGAAGCTGCCGTCGCGGCCGGGTTCGAAGTTGCGGTTGGTGGCTCCGCTGATGAAGGCGAGCGAAGCCTGACAATCGAGCCAGCGGAAATTGGCGTCGGGTGCCGTTGTAGAAGCCGTCAGCACATTGCCGCTGGTAACCCAGGCGGTATTGGCATTGTTGATGGTCAGGTTGATGGTGTATTCGATGCTGTCGCAGCCATCTTTCCCTTTGATGATATCTTTCACCACCTGTGAACTGTTCAGGGTGCGCGTGCCGGATGGAACGGTATAGCTGCGGCAATGCGTTTCGTTGCGGTTGATCTTCTGTACCGGCTTGAGCGTCAGGTTGACGGTGATGAAGCTGTCGCAGGCGCGCGAATTGGAAAGGAAGAGGGTGTCTTTGTAGGTGCCGGATTGCGTCCAGGTATAACGGCCTGAAGGGCTCTTGTACGAACTGCATCCCTTCACGGTTATGGCCCCGGAAGTGGAACTGCTTTTCACGGTATAGGCGATCACAGAATCGCAGCCGGCGTAGTTGGGGATGGTATCGTAATACAGACCGGCGCTGCGGAACACCTTGGCGCTGTTGGTCGGGCAGAGCACAAACTTGCAAAAGGTGAGCTCCCGTGCTGACGAACTGGGCTGACGCAGCTTGACCCGGTGTATCACCAGGCTGTCGCAGTTGCGGTATCCTTTGAGGCGATCGATATAGTTCCCTGAAGCTGTAACGGTATTGCCGTTGCGCAGCTTCACCCTTCCGCAGGCATTGTAATCGAAGGTAGTCGTGTCTTTCTTGAGGATGGTTACGTTGAAACTCACCACCGAATCGCAGCCTACCCAGTTGGGAATAGTTGCCTGGAATTTGCCGCTCTTGCGGTAAATGGCGCTGTTGAGCGGATTACGGAACGAATCGCAGGCAATGATGTTCTGGTTGGCACTGCTGTTCAGGTTGATGGTGACATCAATCGTCATGATGGAATCGCAGCCGCGGTAAGAAACTATGGTATCGTTGTACGTTCCTGTCCGCGTAATGATGCGCTTGCCCGAAGGCAGGGTATAGCGCAGACAGCTCTTGATTTTCAGTTTGGCATATACCGCCGTATCGCAATAGCTGCGGCCCAAGGCAAAATTGGAAGTATTGCCATTGAGGTTAAAGTTGCTCAACGTAGCCGTATGGGCATTCCTTGAATCGTCGGTGATGGTTGTCAGGCTGGTATTGTCGTCGTAGGCGACACCATCTTCGTAATGCAGCTGCAAGACCAGACCCGTGGCCGAAGAAGGATAGGTTTGAATCATTCCTTCCTTGATCTGTTTTGGCGTCCGCGCAAAATTCCAGATGCGGGTTTCTTCCAGGATACCTCCGTAACCGGTAACCGGGTCAACAATCCACACATCTGCAGTACTCGATGCGGAGGCGATGTTGAACGTCTGGCTGGATGAATCGGTGCAGACACCGTCGATAAATATCCGGATTTTGCTACCGTCATAGGTACAGGCAATGTGATGCCATGTTGAATCCAGTAAGGTTGTAGCGCTCGTAAGGGAATAACTGGCCGTGCCATCCGAGAGCTGGATATTTACCTGCTTTCCGTTACCGGTACCAAAACGATACGCCTTGCCCTGGTTCCAGATGATGGGTGCGCAGTCACTGCAGGGTGATGAGCTGAAGTTGTCAACGTAGATCCATGTCTCCAGCGTAATGCGGGTCATGGAATTCAGCGCCGTAGTTCCGGTGATGGGTACATAATCGTCTACACCGTCAAAATGCAAAGCCGTGCGCTGGGCTTGTACACGCATCGCCAGACTGCAGAGCAGTGCTAAAACAATTTTTGTAAGGTTTGTTTTCATCGCATTCAGATTGCTTCAAGAACAATTTTCGACAAAAGAAATTGACTTTCATATGATATTGGTCAATATCGTTGCTAAAGCCTGAACAACAAGCGGATATTTTTAGCGAAAAAACAGCGATTGCGACAATGCGTTGCGCAAGTCTCGCATGGCTTCCGCCGGCATTCCTTCACTGGCCCAACGCACTTCGAGCGTTCGCAGTTCTTCTTCGTACAGCCATCCGCTTGCAAGTACACCGCCCATCTTACCAAAACGAATGAGATCCATCCGCTCTTCGACATCGCTGACCCAGAGCGAAAGCAGGTGTCCGGCTGTGCCAAACATTCCCTTGCGATAGAGTGCTTCCATCAGTTTCACAGCGCCATCATTGCCATAAAAGCCTCCGGATGGGTACAACTCCATCGCTTTTTGCCCGAGCAATTCTGCTTCCGGCGTATTGGGCCTGACGGCGTGTATGGCCTCGGCTATCGTTGCGGCCATTTGCCCGGCAAACAAATCGGCGGTGGTGTGAATGCGCTCATTCCAATCCGGATCGGCGGGAACCGGATTGTATTCCCGGAACAGCCATGCAGTAAAGCCAGCGGTGTC
>CANHTS010000220.1 GCA_947463435.1 Flavobacteriales bacterium
CAGCGAAAACGACATCACTGCCCCTCCACCGCTGATTTCCACACCCTGACCGGGGCGCGTGAGCAAGGTGTCAAATGCCATGCTGCCGCCATCAGGTCTGATTTTCACTGAATTGCCAACGCCACCGAAGCCGATCAGCGGGTAAATGCTCATCTTCCGCTTGCCGAACATGTAGCCGACCTGGAAAATTCCGCCGCCTCCTGACCAGGTGCTCAGATAGCCGTTTGCCTTCTGATCGCCGCCACTCAATGCCCAGCCTTCACCGCCGATTACAATATTATTGATCACGGCTATGCCACCGCCTCCTGTACTCAAACCGGAACCCGGATGTGTTGGATAACCAAACTGCTGCAGGCGTTCATTCAAGGCCGTAAGCTGCATGCTCTGGTATCCGATGCTGAAGTATCCATACCCGCCGTTGCGTTTGCGCGGGGTGATCGGTTCCATACCGCCGCGCTCATACTCTTGCGGATCAAAATCAGGCGGCTGGGCCTTGAGTGGAAAAGCACAGAACAAACCGGCAAACAGCAACAGCGAAACGGGGAACTTGGTCATGGCGTTGCGCTGATCAACCGTTCATTTCTGCGAAGTAGTAATGAAACCAGGGAATGGTTTCGATACCCTTGTAGAAGTTGAAAAGTCCGTAATGTTCGTTGGGTGAGTGGATGGCGTCGCTGTCAAGTCCGAAGCCCATCAACACGGTCTTGATGCCCAGTTCTTTTTCAAACAAGGCAACGATGGGAATGCTTCCTCCGCCGCGGGTAGGAATGGGTACTTTGCCGAAGGTCTTTTCCATGGCGCGTGCAGCAGCGCGGTAAGGAACCGAATCGGTAGGCGTTACCACCGGCTCACCGCCATGGTGCGGGCGCACCTCCACTTTCACGCCAGCTGGTGCGGCCTTGCGGAAATAGTCGGCGAACAGCTCGGTTACCTTGTCTGAGTTCTGGTTGGGAACAAGGCGCATGGAAATCTTGGCGTAAGCCTTTGAAGGCAATACGGTCTTGGCACCTTCGCCGATATAACCGCCCCAGATTCCGTTTACGTCGAGCGTGGGCCGGATGCCGGTGCGTTCGAGCGTCGTGAATCCTTTCTCGCCCATCACGTCAGAGATATCAAGGTCTTGCTTATACGCTTCGAGGTCGAAGGGTGCCTTGTTCAGTTCAGCGCGTTCGTCGGCGCTGAGTTCATTCACGTCGTCGTAGAATCCGGGAATGGTGATATGCCGGTTTTCGTCGTGCATGCCGGCGATCATCGAGCAGAGCACATTGATCGGATTGGCCACGGCACCACCGTATACGCCTGAATGGAGATCGCGGTTGGGACCTGTCACTTCCACTTCCACATAGCTCAGACCGCGCAGGCCCACGTCGATGCTTGGGATATCGTTGGCGATCATGGATGTGTCGCTGATCAGGATTACATCGGCGGCCAGGCGTTCGCGGTTATTACGGCAGAAGTCGCCGAGGTTATTGGAACCCACTTCCTCTTCCCCTTCGATCATAAATTTCACGTTGCAGTGCAGGTTGCCGGTGGCAGCCATCACTTCAAACGCTTTCACATGCATGTACATCTGGCCCTTGTCGTCGCAGGCACCGCGGGCATAAATCTTGCCATCGCGCACCTGGGGTTCAAATGGCGGAGTCGTCCACAGATCGTCTGGTACACTTGGCTGCACATCGTAATGCCCGTAAACGAGAACAGTTGGCAGATTTGGGTCGACGATTTTCTCACCATACACGATTGGATGGCCTGAAGTTTCTTCGATTTGTGCGGTATCGCAACCGGCTTCGATCAGCTTTTCGCGAACGAATTCAGCGGCGCGGCGCACATCGCCTGCAAAACGGCTGTCGGCGCTGATGGACGGAATGCGGAGGAGATCGAAAAGTTCTTCGAGAAAACGCTCCCGATGGGTATCGAGGTACGACTGGATTTCCATGGGCGCAAATTAACCCAATGCCGGCGGATTATGCATCAATGCGGCAGCGAATCGCGCAGCCAGGCATACAACAATGTTCCGGCCAATGCGCCGCCCAGCATTACCAAGGCTGCCAGGTGGCCGGCTCCGGCGAGGGCCAGCATCGGACCGGGACAGGCACCGCCAAGCGCCCAGCCGATTCCAAACAACAAACCGCCCCATACATTCCCCTTTGAAAAAGGCTTTTTATAAATCGCAGCCGCCTGTTTCCGGCCCTGCTTCTTGCTGAACAACCTGACCAGACTGATGAAAATTGACGCAGTGAAGACAGCCGAAACGAGATAGCCATACATGTGCAGCGAACCCAGCCTGAACATCTCCTGCATCCTGAACCAACTGGCGATTTCACCTTTCAACAGCACAAAACCGAATGCCGTGCCGAGCAACAACGAAGCAAGAAGTCCCGACCAGCGGAGTCCGGCCGGAGGTACAACCGGGCCCTGGATCGCTTTGTCTGCAGGGGAAGTGCCGGCTGCTGTAACCAGATTCTCGTCGAGCGTAAAGGTTTTCTTTTCTTCAGACATGGTTGGCGACTTATTGAAGAATGAGGGGAAGCAGCACCATACTGGCAAAATAGCCTCCGGTGAAGAAACAACAGGTTGCAATGAGCGATGGCAACTGGAAAGTAGCCAATCCGGTGATGGTATGCCCGGAAGTACAACCGGCTGCCCAACGCGAACCGAAGCCGGTCAGCAGCCCGCCACCGAAACTGAGGAACCAAAAGCGCCATTCACCGAGATGTTCGGCAGATAACCAGGCATCGGGCAGAAAGCCTTGGTAGTTGCGGATTCCCAGCGCAGCCAGGTCGGCAGCTGTTTCGGCACTTAATGGGGCGGTATGTGCGGCTCCGGCAACGTAATAGGCCAATGCCCCGCCGGCAGCTATGCCAAGCGCGAACAACAGGTTCCAGCTTTCAGCTTTCCAGTTGTAGTTCAGATAAGGATTGCGGGTGCGCAGCAGCGCCGCCAGGCTATGCCTGAAGACGGTGCTGATTCCAAAGCTTCTTCTCGTGAACAGATAAAGCAAGCCTACCAGCAATCCGGTAATCGGACCGCTGAGGTACCAGGGCCAGGGCGATTGCAGGCTTTCGATCCAGGAGGGCATTTGCACGCAAAGGTAACGAGCAGTTGCGCGATGGTGTAAAACTCTCAAGCCCGGATAGCCCCTGCAGACTAAGTTTGTACCTGCGTGGATGCATTGAACTTTTCCCCTCCTTTCGGTATCAATTGCCGTGCACAACACACAGCGCAGGGATGGCTGCTGGTGGCCGGAAAAGATGCGTTGCGCAAAACCGGAACCATTGAAACTGTAGACAACTGGCATAAACTCGACGGTCTTACGCACCGCACCTTGCCCAAATACAGTCCCGGCAATTCTGACGCTGCCCATACAGCCTTGCTCCTGCCTGAATGGGCATCGGAAGCGTCCAAGCTTTCCCATTTGAGCCATCCGCTCGAAACCGCCACGGTGATGCGTTACCTGCGCAATCTGCTTTCATTGTACCGCACGTTGTGGATGCGCGACCTGCACATTCCGCTGCTCTCGCCCGCAGACATCTTGTACCATGCGGAGCATTTGCTGGTACTGCCCTTCCAACTTCAGTCTTACCGGCTGCAGACTCCGGAGCCGCCCGCCGAACCGGCCGATTTCTGCTTCGCTTCGCCTGAACTGATGGAAGAGCCGGAGCAGGTTGGACCGGCATCGGGCGTGTATAACCTCGGCATGTTGGGCTTGTTCATGTTGCAGCCCACGGCGTTCAATACAGGCGGACTTGGCATGTCGCAGCTCTTGCAATGGAAACGTCCGCCGGTGCCGATGCATATCGATCCGGAAGCTGCCCGGCTGCTGGTTTCGATGTTGCAGCGCGATCCTTCCATGCGACCCAACGGCCCTGATGCCATTTATGTGGAAATTGACCGCTGCTGTGACCGGCTGGAATCGGCGCAAAGTGCTAACGTTATTCAGGGAACCAAGGAGAAAGAAATTGAAAGCCGCTCTGAGCCACAGATTCCCACTACGGAGACGGAAGCCTTCCCCA
>CANHTS010000221.1 GCA_947463435.1 Flavobacteriales bacterium
CAAGGGCGAATAGCATATGATCTCTTCGATTGAATGCCTTGGGTTGGTCGCGTTTAGCTAATTTGAAGAATTCAGTGAATTCCGAGTCCCGATTTCCCCGACGAAAACTGTCGGGGCAGGCAGCTCAACGACCCTCACTGCGGACGCATCATCGGGTTCATGCCGCCGCCGCCGGGAATGCCCGCAGGGCGCTTGAACTTGCGGATATTGTACGTGAAGTTCAGCAGGATATAGCGCTGCAAGACCCTGGTCTGCACATCTTCCACATACGTTTCCGTTACACTGCGGTTCAGGCTGTTGTTCTGTCCCAACAAGTCGAAAGCGGTTAGACGGAACTCGCCTTTCTGGTCTTTGAGGAACTTGTACCCGATGCCGGCATTCCACAACATGAAGTTCTGGCGGAAACCGGCGTCCAGTCCGCTGAAGCCGGTATAACTGAGCTCGGTGCTGAATACCCAGCCGCTCTTGCGCTGCAGATTGCCCCGCGCAGAACCGGTCTGCTGCAGGTAATTGTTGTCCTGATCCACCCGCACGGTATTCGTTACGAGGTTGTAATTGGCAGAATAGGAGAGGGTGAAGTCAACCAGCTCGTTGATATTGCTGCTGAGCACCGCGCCGGCATTGAGGTTCCAGGTATTTGCGAAATTGGCCAGTCCGTTCACCAGGCCGGGTACGCGGGTGTAGCTCACGCCGCCGTTGCCGTTGAAATTGCTTTTTAGCTTTTTAACTGGTATGCCGTAAGAAAAGAAGGAACGCAACACGCGGTAGCCGTCCATATTAACAGGCCGGTTGAGCTGGGCGCCGCGCAATACGCGGATACCGTCGAGCACGGTGTCGGCTTGGGCAATGAAGGTCGAGTTGGCGATGTAATTGTTGGCGCGGTTGTGCATCACAAAAGCGAAAATGCTTTCGCCGCTGGAGGCTTTCGACCAACCGTAACGGCCCACGACGAACTGACTGAAATCCTGAACCAGCTTGCTGTTGCCCACATTCAACAAGAGCGGATTGCTGTTGTCGACCACTTCCTGCAGCTGTGAGGCCGAAGGGAGGTTGGTGGAAGTGCGGTAGAAGAAACGGACATTGCTGCGCTGGTTGATGCGGTACTGGTACATGGCCGTCGGCAGGATGTTAAAGAAAGGCTGCCTGATTTCGGATGTGTAAGGAAAATCCTGGTCACCACGCAGTTCGGTCCATTGCAGGTTGAAACCGAGCATGGCGTTGAAATTGGTGCCCCTGCGGCGGTACAAAAGCCCGGGGCGGTGGGTGAAAAAGGTATTCGTGAAGCGGTTGCTGAGCAAGGTGTCGAGCCGCCGGTACGCCCGTGAACTGCTGTCGTAGGATCGGGTGAAACGCTCGCTGTAATTGCGTGTATAGCTGGGCTGATAGCTGATCTGCCATTGCCCGTTTTTACCTGAAGGCTCGGTATAGTTGAATTCGGCCTTGTACGTACTTCCGGTGTTTTTAGAGGCCGTGAGCTGGTCGATGCCAATCGTGGTGTCGGGTGATTCGTAAAAACGGTTCAGGGAACGCAGGTAAGCGTCGCTGTTCCTGGTGTTTTCGTCCTGGCTGATGTTCACCGAAAACGTGCGCCACGGCTTGAGGAAGCGGCGCTTGTACAAGAGACTGTGGCTCAGGTTGAGTCCGTCGCCGAGGGAGTTCGAACGTGTTTCGGCACTGTTCAGCCGCAGCAAGCCATTGTTGGGAATGCGGAGGTCGTTGAAGGCAGCGGTACGGCTTTCCTGTTCGCTCTGCTGGTAGCTGAGGCGGTTGGTATACACGAATGAATTCATCGAATCCATCGCGTATTCCAGCCGCACATTCAGGCGGTGGTTGTTGCTGCTGCTCTGGCTCAGGGTGCTGTCGTTGTACAACTGGGCCGCGCCGCGCTGGCTGAAGTAATCGCGCAGGGTGAGGTTCTCGGTGGTATTGACGCTGCGGTTGAAGAAATAGCTGGTGCTGAGGCTCACCTTGGTGCCTAGGGTTGTGCTGTAGTTCAGGCCGGCACTTTGGGTATTGCTGATGCCGTTGCTGTTCCCGACCGAGAAATTGCTCATGCCGCCACCGCCCCAACTGCCTCCGCCCATGCGCATACCACGCATGCCGGCAGGCATTCCGCGCATTCCGCTAAAACCGCCGCCGCCCGCACCGCCAAGGCCAACCAGATCCTGGCTGGAGAAGTTCTGCTGGTTGATGTTATTGCTCATCCCGAGGAAGGTGATGCGGTGAATGCCTTTGAACCAATTGATTATGGCGCCGGATTGATAGCGGCCTTCCGCTGCATCCCGGCCATAGCCGCCGTATACCTTTCCGAAAACACCGTTGTTGCGGCCGGAGCGGGTGGAGATATTGATGGCTTTCTGGCTGTTGCCGTCGTCGAAGCCGGTGAAGAAAGATTGATCGCTCATGCGGTCGAAAACCTGCACCCGCCCTACGATTTCGGCGGGGAGGGAACGGAGGGCGGTATTGACGTCGTCGCCGAAGAATTCCTTCCCGTCTACCGTTACGCGCTGTACGTTTTCGCCCTGGGCTTTCACCTGGCCATTTTCGGTGGTGATGCCGGGCATTTTGCGGACGAGGGTCTCAGCATCGGCATCACGGTTCACGCGGTAATTCGATGCGTTGTATTCTGTGGTATCGCCTTTCTGTACTGCACCCTGACGCGCCCGAATCCGCACACTGTCCAGGCTGGTGGAATTGGCATTGAGCCGGATGGTGCCCAGATTCAATCCGCCTTCGGGAACCTGCACCGTACTGTCCCATTCTTCCATTTCCATTCCGGGATAGGAAGCGTTGATGGTGTAGGTGCCCGGACTGCTGAGCATGATCCGGAAGAAACCGCCGGGTCGCGTCTGGCTGCTGTACAATGTGTCACCCGCAAGTGGCGCAACTTTGATGCGAACAGGCTGGGAAGGACTGGAACCGTTTGCGCGGACAAAACTCCCGCCAAGGGAAGTCTGGGCCTGAAGTGAAGAGAATAATGCGGTGAATGCTGAGACAATCAGCAGTCGGTAAATTGTCAATTTCATCAGTAGGTCTGCAAGTTGAACAAACGGACTGAGCTTTGGATTGTTTTTGGATGAAATTAGGCGACATTCGTTTGTAAGTCAATTTCTATGTTTTTGAAATTCACCGGGATATCAGCATTGACAGGCAAGGGGCATGCAACGCTCCAAGGTTCCTTCAGACAAAAAAAACACATGATCCGCATTAGCATATTCATTCTCACTTTCCTGTGCACCGCGGCTGTTCAGGGCCAGAAATTGTATTTCCCGCCCAAAACGGGCACAAGCTGGGACACCCTTTCCCCGACACGCCTTGGCTGGTGCAACGACAGCCTCGAAAGCCTGCACCGTTTTCTCGAATCCAAAGGCACCAAAGGATTCATGGTGTTGAAGGATGGCAAAATCGTAGTCGAACGCTATTACGGAACCTTCACCCGCGACAGCGCCTGGTACTGGGCTTCGGCAGGCAAAACACTTACGACCTTTCTTGCCGGACTGGCGCAGGAGGAAGGCAAATTGCGCATCACCGACACCAGTGCGCGTTACCTCGGCAAGGGCTGGTCTTCCCTTACCGCAGCACAGGAAGCCGCTATCAACGTGCGCCATCACCTCACGATGACCACCGGACTCGATGACGCTGTGGCCGACGACGATTGCACCCTGCCTTCCTGCCTTACCTACAAGGCAGCACCCGGAACGCGCTGGGCCTATCACAACGCACCCTATACCCTGATGGAGAAGATCGTCGAGAACGCCGTTGGGGTCACTTACAACCAGTTCACCACCAGCCGGCTGAAGGTTCCGACGGGCATGACCGGCCAGTGGATGAAAATCGGGTACAACAATGTCTATTTCAGCACCGCGCGCTCCATGGCGCGCTTTGGTTTGCTGATGCTAAACAACGGCGTATGGAATACCGATACGGTGATGCGCGATCGCAACTATTTCCGCGATATGATCAATACCTCACAGTCCATCAACCTCAGCTATGGGTATCTCTGGTGGCTGAA
>CANHTS010000222.1 GCA_947463435.1 Flavobacteriales bacterium
ACCTGGACTCTTCTGAACCAAAACCAGACGTGTTGCCAGTTACACCATCGGACATCAGGGCCGCAAAAATAAGCACAGCAAACAAATTTGCAAGCGGCTTGCGAAAAGTATTTTAAAACCCGGTAGCAGCGCAGTCGAGGGCTTAATTTTGCTGCACCATGGACTTCGAATTCAGCCGCTCCTGGGCCAACGCAGCCGACAATGCCGATGAACTTGCAGGTTTTCGCAGCCGCTTCCTGATTCCGCTGCACAACAACGAACCCCTCGCTTATTTCTGTGGAAATTCGCTCGGCCTGCAGCCCAAGGCTACTGCTGAATACATCCGCGAGGAACTGGAAGAGTGGGCCCAATGGGGCGTCGAAGGGCATTTCCACGGCAAACGCCCCTGGTTCAGCTACCACCATTTTTTCACCGATAAAACGGCCCGGCTCGTTGGCGCACTGCCGCATGAAGTGGTGGTGATGAACAACCTGACGGTCAACCTGCACCTGCTGATGGCGAGTTTCTACCGTCCTGAAGGGAAACGCCGGCGCATCCTCATGGAGGGCGGAGCTTTCCCCAGCGATATGTATGCGGTGGAAAGTCAGGTGCGCTTCCATGGGCTGAACCCTGAAACGGATATCATTGAAATCGTGCCGCGCGAAGGTGAATTCCACCTGCGAACCGAAGACATCCTTGACGCTATTGAGCGCGAAGCTGAAAACCTGGCGTTGGTTTTCTTCAGCGGCGTGCAATACTATTCCGGGCAAGCCTTCGATATCCCGGCCATAACTGCAGCTGCTCATCGCGCAGGTGCCATTGCCGGCTTTGACCTGGCCCACGCCGCCGGAAATCTCTTGCTGAACCTGCACGACTGGAACGTCGATTTCGCGGCATGGTGTACTTACAAATACCTGAACAGCGGTCCGGGAGGTGTGAGCGGCGTATTCATTCATGAAAAGCATGGCCTTGATCCTGCCACACCGCGTCTGGCAGGCTGGTGGGGTCACAAAGAAGATGTGCGCTTCCAGATGCGCAAAGGCTATATACCCGAACCCGGAGCAGCCGGTTGGCAGTTGAGCAATGCGCCTGTTCTGAGCATGGCAGCGCATCTGGCGAGCCTCGACCTGTTCGACGAAGCTGGCATGGAAGCCTTGTCGGCCAAAAGCGCCCGACTGACCGCCTGGCTTGATTTCGTCTTGCGGGAAGCGGTCCTGCGCAATCCGGCCTTAGATTATCGTATCATCACCCCACCGCCACCGCACCGCGGAGCGCAGATTTCGTTCTTGACCGGTGAAAATGGTAAAGCCCTGTTTGATCACCTAAACCGCCACGGAATCGTCACCGACTGGCGGGAGCCGAATGTTATCCGCCTGGCTCCCGTGCCGATGTACAACAGCTTCGGCGATGTTTACAGGCTTGGCGAAGCGCTGCTGGGTTTTTCTTCTTAATTGTGCGGTGGCCCTCAAGTTAAGGCGACCCTCGTGGTTGCCACTTTCGGCTGTGGGTTTAATTCCGAGAAAAGGAGGTCGGCCACGAAAGCCGACACCACGTTATGAAATCCTCAGGATATTGATAGCGCCGCGCAGCACGAGCACAAATACGATGCTGCCGACCAGCAAATCGGGCCAGGCCTGGGCGCTGATCCAAACCATGCCGCCTGCCAGGATTACACCGGCATTGACAAGGATATCGTTGGATGTGAAAATCTGACTCGCCCTGATATGCGCTGCCTTGCTCCGGGTGCGCTGCAGGATGCGAAGCGATGCATAATTACCCATAAGTGCAAGCGCCGAAATAAACATCATCACACCAAAGTCCGGAGCGGCTTCGGCGCCGATGAAACGCCGCAACACCTCCGCCATGCCGATCATGGCCAACAAAAGTTGCAAAATGCCTGCTGCCCTGGCCACACTTTTCGATGCGCTTGTGCTGCGGCCGCTGACGTAAAGAGCCATGCCATATACGAGCGCATCGGCCAGCATATCCAGCCCGTCGGCGTAGAGGCCGGTGCTGCCCGATATCCATGCGGTGAGCGATTCGATGACAAAGAAGCCGGCATTGATCCACAATACGATCCAAAGCAACTTGCGTTCAGGCGCCTGTTGTGTCGCTTGATCCAACTCAGCGTAATCTGCAGCCGTACTCGATTCCAGTCGTGCGCCCCAGTTCAACGACTCAAGTGCGCTTGTCAGCAATTTCGGATCCTGCCGGTGCCAGATTTGCAAGCGCCGGGCGGGAAGGTCGAAGGCAAGGCGTTCGATGCTTTCCATGCCACTGAATTTCAAGCGGAGTATTTGTTCCTCCGAAAGACAATCCATACCCGGGATATGCCAGGTGGAGCGTTTCAGTTCTGGTGTTTTCATTTAATCAAAAATGCGCAACACACTGGCTGCTTTCCAGCGGCATTCTTCCCATTCCTTTCTGCCGTCGCTGTCCCATGTAATGGCGCCGCCGGTATGGTAGGCCATGCGATTCGTCTGGCTGTCGTATTGCAAGGTGCGGATAACCACATTGAGGTCGAAATCGCCATCAGGGTCGTAATACCCGAGGCTGCCGCTGTATAAGCCGCGGCGGAAGTTTTCATAATCTTCTATGTGCTTCATCACTTCCACCTTGGGTGCACCGGTCATGCTGCCCATGGGGAAGGCCGCCCGTATCATGTCGGCCGGGCGTATGCCGGGTTTGGGAAAACCTGTAACCGTTGAAATGAGCTGGTGTACCTGGGCGAAGCTGTGAACGCCGAATAACTCCGGCACCTGCACGCTGCCGGGCAGGCAGGTACGGCTGAGATCGTTGCGCACCAGGTCTACGATCATGACGTTTTCCGCGCGGTTTTTCGGATCGGCTGCCAGTGCTTCCCGCAGGCGTACATCTTCTTCCGCGTCGGGATGCCGCGGCGCTGTTCCTTTGATGGGTTGCGAGATCAGCCGCCCGTTGCGAAGGCAGAGAAATCGTTCCGGGCTGGCGCAAATAGCCGTTCCTGAGCCCCAACGGTACAAGGCGGCAAAGGGGGCAGGCGCCCGTTGGTACATGCGTTGCCACAAGGCCGCAAGGTCGGGGCTTACTCCTTGAGCCCTGAACTCCACGCAGTGGTTCATTTCGTAATAGGTGCCGGCTGCTATGTCTTCCCGTATCTGTTCAATCCGCTCCAGATAAGTGCTTTCTGTTTCTGCGGGATGGAATACCGGGGCATCCACCGCCACAGCGCCCTCCACGACTGCCGGCAGGTCAAAGTTGCGCGTTCCGAATACCTGCAATACATCGGGTTCTTTGCGCGTAACGGCACAGACAATTTCGGGTTGAAACCAGGCCAGATCCGGCCAGGAAACCCAGGCAGGATGGCGGCTTTCCAAGGCTTCGGTGGCGTTTTTCAGGTCGTAACCCAGGTGCCCGAACCACCATCCTCCGCTGTTCCAGGCTTCATGCAACAGCGCAAAAGCCTGCGGACCTACCTGAAGTTCCAGGGTAGCCCGTTTGCCGAATGCCGCAAGCAAGAGGTACTTTCCGTAAGGATCATTGCCTTTGTGACCACCGAGCAGCATGGCATGGGTTTCCTGCAGCGCGCGCCGGGCCAGCCGGGCAGCAGTTTCCTCAAGGCTAACAATGGGTATGCGCAGCTCAGGCTTCATGCGTATGGAACCATTGGTAGACTTTCTCGGCTTTGGCCGGACCTATTTCGGCGGCCAGGGCTTGTTGGGCAGCTTCCTTCACCCCTTTTACACTGCGGAAAGCGAGCAGCAACTGCCGGGCTGTTTCTTCACCAATACCGGGAATATGGGTTAATTCTGTACCCAGGGTTGCCTTGTCGCGCTTCTTGCGGTGGTGCGTGATACCAAAACGATGCGCCTCGTCGCGCATATGCTGTATCACCTTCAGGGTTTCGCTTTTCTTGTCGATATACAAGGGCAAGGGATCGTCCGGGTAATAAATCTCTTCAAGGCGCTTGGCAATGCCAATTACGGCGAATTTACCGTACATGCCGATGGCTTTCAA
>CANHTS010000223.1 GCA_947463435.1 Flavobacteriales bacterium
TACAAACCTTTCTTCCGGCATGTATACCTCAATAAATACCCCCTGAGTTTCGGCCTTTACGCTGTCAACACCCAGCATTATTCCGGATTGGGAACCGGATTCATCACTTTCATCGGCGGCGCCCAGGGCCAGCTCGCCCTCAAAAAAAGCGGATTCGCACCTGCCACCGAACAGGAGCGCCTCATCCAGATGCACCTCGGCCTTCCCGAAGAACTCAAAAGCAAACCCTGATTTCGCATGGGTTGGCATAAGATTTGAACCATACCTATCAACACGCACTGTATACCATGAACAAGTATCTTATCACCGCGATGCTGGCCCTTGCCGCTCCTGCCATTCAGGCACAGAGTATAGAGCAGGCTGCCATCCTCACCCGCAACGAACAGTACGAAGACGCTGCCAAGGTGCTGAACGCCATGAAGTCGAAAAAGCCCAGCGCTGTGATCCATTACAGCGAAGGCTGGAATTTCCTCAAAGCCGACGAAATACCCGAAGCGCTGGCTGCTTTCGATGCCGCCTTCAAGCTTGGCCCCAAGACGCCGGAAGGATTGATCGGCATGGGCATCAAATTGCTCTGGGAAGGCAAGCCCGGCGAAGCCGACGACTATTTCAGCCGCGGCCTGCTCGTTGCCAAGAAAAAACGCATCCCCATGCTCAATAACATCGGCGAAGCATGGCTCACTGCGCCCAAGCGCAACCTCGACAAAGCCCTCGGTTACCTCAAAATGGCGACCGATGGCGGCATCGCCAACCCCGAAGGCTATATCCTGCTCGGAGACGCCTTGTGGGCACAGAATCCTTCCGATGCCAGCCAGCCCGTACAGAATTACCTGCTCGCTGAAGATTTCGGCGGCCGCAATGTCGTAGTGGCTATCACCCGTCAGGGCCGCGTTTGGACCAAAGCGCGCGTATTCGACCGCGCTGCTGAAGACTTCAACCGCGCCATCGCTGCCGACGCTGCTTACGCGCCTGTGTACCGCGAATTCGCCGATATGTACTACGCCAAAGGCGATATCCAGCAAGCCCTCAAGTACTACCGCGATTACCTGCAGCGCAACAGCACACCCGGTGCGCGCCGCAAGTTTATCAGCGCCCTCTACCTCGGCAAACAATACGATGAAGCCATCAAAGAAGGCGAAGCCCTGGTGGAGGAAAAGCCCTTTGGCAATGTGTACGGACTGCTGGCCTATTGCTACGCTGAGAAACCCGGCAGCAATGCCGCCGACGCCAGCAAAGGCCTGATGTATTTCGACAAATACCTGAGTCTCAGCCCCGGCCGTGAAGCCAGCGCATTCGACCTTTATACCAAGTCTTCGCTGCTCGCCATCACCGGCGACACCGCCAGCGCCTGGAAAATCCGCGAGGAAGCGCTTTCCAAGGAAAACACCAAAGACGTATGGTACGACGAACTCGCTCAATGGTATTACAAGCGCAAGGCCTATACCGATGCCGCCCGTATCTACAGCCTCAAACGCCAGTTCGGCAAAAGGTTCACCAACAACGACCTGACGTATCTCGGCACTTCCTACTTCTTCAGCAAAGACTATGTGAACGCCGACACCACCATGGCCGATTTGCTCAAGCTCGAACCCAATTACCAGTACGGCTGGCTGATCCGCGCCAAGAGCAACCTGGTGCTCGATACCTTCCAGCGCAACTGGGCCGCTCGTCCCTTCTTCGAAAAATGGATGGAAAAACTCAAGGTAGAAGAATCAGCCAACTACCGCAACGACCTCATCATCGCCAATTCCTATCTCGCGACTTACTGGAAATACCAGAACGACCTGCGCAAGGCCAAGGAATACTACTTGAAAGTACAGGCCCTCGATCCGAACAACGCCGAGGCCAAAGCCTTCCTCGAAAGCAAGGAAGTGCAGGAGTTGAAATGACAAAATGACCCTCAGCAGAAATGAAATTACGAAAAGGCAGGAACGAAATCCTGCCTTTTTCGTCTTATTTTGAAAGTATGTGGCGTTATCTCCTCATCGTACTGAGCTGGCTGGCTGCACAAAACCTTGCTGCCCAGGCTCCACAGCGCCTGCTCTTTGCTACCGAAGTGCAGGCCGATGCGGAATACATCACCTATGCCCTCGGGCCTGAATTCAGCGCCCCGCGGCGCCTCTGCCACAACCTGCCCTATTGGTCTACAGACTTCAGCGGCAAGGGCGACGGACTCGAAAAGCTTCGTTCGCTGCGCGGGGTACAAATGGCGCAGACCGATAAGAAAATCGAAAACCGCTTTGTTCCAGACGATACCTGGTTCATCAACCAGATTCACTTGCAGTTGATCCAGGCACACAAAGCCTGGGATTATGCGCAAGACGGCGTCACAGCCCGCGGCGATACCCTCGTGGTGGCCATTATCGATACCGGAGCCGATACCCTGCACCCAGACCTCGTCAACAACCTCTGGATCAACCGCGGCGAAATTCCCTGGAACGGCATCGACGACGACCAAAATGGTTATGTGGACGATTACCGCGGTTGGAATGCGATGGACGATAACCCGATCGTGGTCGATCGCTTCGACCTGGCCCGGCACGGTACCGGCGTAACCGGCATCGTGGGCGCTGAAGGCAATAACCGCCTCGGTGTGGCCGGCATCCTCTTCAATGTCAAGCTCATGCAGGTGGTTGGCAGCGGTGCATCCGAAAGCGATGTGCTCCGTGCCTTCGACTATGTGCTCACCCAGAAAAAACGCTGGATCAGCAGCGGTGGAACCGAAGGCGCCATGGTGGTTTCAGCCAATAACTCCTGGGGAATCGACCGCGGCCGACCTGCCGATGCACCGCTCTGGTGTGCATTCTACGACACGCTCGGTTACTACGGCATCCTCACCGCAGCGGCAACTGTGAACGGCGAAACCGATGTCGACCGGCTCGGCGATCTTCCCACCACCTGCCCCAGTCCGTACCTCATCGCCGTGAACAATGTCGATGCCAGCGACCGCTACTATTCTTCCGGCTTCGGGATAGATAACATCGATATCGCAGCACCAGGCGAAGCCACCTTCACCACGGTAGCCCCGCCCGAAAACAATGTCCGTTTCGGGAAATACGACCAGTTCTCCGGCACCAGCGGCGCGTCTCCGCAAGTGGCCGCCGCCGTGGCCCTGCTCCTCTCCCACGCCTGCGACAGCTTCCTCGGCTTCTACGAAACGCAACCCAAGGCAGCCCTGCTCTATCTGCGCCTAATGATCCTGAACAGCGCCGACAAGAGCACTTCGCTCTATGGCCGCAATGCCACCGGCGGGCGCCTCAACCTGCTCCGCGCCCTGTCGCTCATGAACAGCTGGTGCAACAATGCCTGGTCGGTGGATGCGTTCCGCCAGGTGCCCCTGCAAATCCTGCAAAATGGACGCGAACTCCGTTTCTGGTCACCCGAAAACGGAACCCTGAATTGCTATCTCAGCGACGGAAGATTGTTCGCCAGCTTCCCCACCGCAGCCGGGCAATGGCTCGACATCGATGCCCGCAACTGGCCTGCCGGCGTCATCCTAGCTTCCTTCGAAGCACCCCGGAGCGGCGGTTTCAGCCGTGTGCTGATTCCCTGAAAACTCAGCGGAGCAACAAAAACGTACCTGAACGCTGGTGCACCTGCCCGTAGATATCGCGGCAGAACATGTAGTAAACGTATTGTTCCTGCGGGCAAACCTTCGCTTCCGGTCCGTAACGGCCGTCCCAGCCTTCTTCAGACAGGTTGGTTTCGTACAATTTCTCGCCCCAGCGTGAGTAAATGCGCAGGAAGTAACGGGCGGCGATGTTCTCCAGCCCATGCACCCGGAACACCTCATTGAAGCCGTCGCCATTGGGCGTGAACGCATTCGGAATATGGATGCGCACTTTCTCGGCCACCAGCAGGCGCAAATCGGCCGTATCGCGGCATCCGTAAGGACTGATGGCGATGAGGCGCAAAGGATAATATCCGCCTTTGGGCACACGGAA
>CANHTS010000224.1 GCA_947463435.1 Flavobacteriales bacterium
AGGCATGACGAAGAAACAAATGATCATCCAGTACGTTACTGAAGCAGGTCAACCTGTAAAATCAGGCGATATCGTGCGTTCACTTTTTGCTTCCAGCGGTGAAAAAGACAAAAAGAGCTTCACCCAGAGCATGTTCACTACCCTCAGCCAAATTTACAAATCAGGCGAGCTGGTGAAAGATGCCGATGGCAATGTATCCCTGAACAACAAGGGATAAGCCAACACATTGTTGTTTATTCAAAAGAGCCCCGATTTTACGGGGCTTTTTTTATGCACCGGACCATACGGTCTTTGCCGGTAATATCCTTGCGCAGCATCACCTCCACACCGGAAAGTCCGTCAAACAAAGCACAGGTTTCCGCTGCGTAATGCGGATTGATTTCGCAATAAAAACGTCCGGCTTCCTGCCTTCTGAAGCAATCGGCCAGGCGTCTGTAAAAAACCAAGGCATCGCTGCCCGGCGCATACAAGGCCAGGTGGGGCTCATGTGACTGCACATGCAGGTCTACTTCGTGCACGGCGTCGGCGGCGATATATGGCGGATTGGACACCATGAGATCGGCAGCAGGAAGGCGGTCTGCCTCCCGTAAAAAATCCAGTTCCAGGCATTGTATTGAATGGCCGGTTCCCAATATCCGAACGGCATTGCTTGCGGTGAATGCGAGGGCAACAGCCGAAACATCCACTGCGCTGACCCGGGCCGACCTAAAAAGAAAGGCCATGCTCACGGCCAGGCAGCCGCTGCCGCACCCGATATCCACGATATGTTGTGGCTCCGGCAGGTCGCGGTAATCCTCCGCAATCCAGGCAAGCAACTCCTCTGTTTCGGGCCGCGGTATCAGTACGCCGGGTCCGACACTAAAAACATACGCCGCGAAAGGCGCCTTGCCCAAGACATACTGCAAGGGTTCGCCCTCGGCCAGGCGCGCTGCCACGGCCAGGATGTATGTCGCCCGTGCGGCAGGAATGCAATCGTCCGCAAAGCGTGGGAAAACCGCCTCCGGCCATTCGAGCGTATAGAGCAGGCGCAGCATGGCGCGGCTTTCATCCAGGGAGAACGCCCTGGTAACCAAGGCATCAAACTCCTGGCGCAGGGCAGCAAAAGTCAGCCCTTGCTCCGGAATCAGTTCCATTGGATATTGCGCGGTGCGTGAATCATCCAGTGTTTATCGGCTTCCAGGCTGCGCAAGGCCGTGGCCCATTGCTGCGAGGCGTTGCCGAAAATCAACTCAGGTGTACCCGCTGTAATCAGCCAACTGCCACTTTCCATCTCGGCTTCCAATTGCCCGGCACCCCAACCGGAATATCCGCCGAAAAGTCTGATTTCATCGGGCAACAACAGCCCGGCGGAGGCCAGGAGTTTCACCTGATCAAAATCGCCCGACCAATACAGACCGGGCAAAACCTCTTCGGAGCGCGCTATGCCCGGATGCCGGTGGATGAAAAACAGGTTGTCAGCATTTACCGGTCCGCCTTCAAACACTTCGAAACCGGTCGGGAAATCATCCATCAGTTCGTTCATTACAAAACCACTCGGATCGTTCAGCTTGAAACCCACACTGCCCGTATCGCTGTGTTGCACCAGCCAAACGATGCAGCGACTGAAATGATTGTCGTTCATAAAAGGCTCCGAAATGAGCACAGCGCCTGCTTGCGGCTTGCGTTCCATTTCTTTCATGCCCGCATTATACA
Organism: Flavobacteriales bacterium; assembly: GCA_947463435.1. Taxonomy (GTDB): domain Bacteria; phylum Bacteroidota; class Bacteroidia; order NS11-12g; family UBA955; genus REEB481. Next base: position 1,693 of record CANHTS010000224.1, read on the forward strand.
AAGCAGCCGGCAAAAGCGGAAAAGAAACAGCTGTATTAGCCCGGTCAACAGCCGTAAAATGACTTTAATGGCAATTGAACAAAAACAAAACCTCATTCCCGGCAACAAGATCTCCGGCCATATATCACCCTGGCTTATCCTCCATTCCCGCAGCAGGCCAATGCAATTGTAACCAGACAATCAGCAATTCCATGACCAGCTTGAGGCAGATAAGCACCAGCCAGATGCCGGCACTGCCGAACAAGGAGCCGAGAATAACGGCAACATGTATGGGGATAATCCGCGCATAGGGACGCATCATAAATGCGCTCTGCTTCCGCACTCCGGTATTTTCATGCGGAATTTCACCAATGAGTGAGAACATTTGCCCACTGAGGTAAACCAATCCGGCGAGCATAACCAGCTCGGTCTTTACACCTTCCGTTCCGGCAAAGATGATGTACACCACATGGAAGAATCCGAAATGCACCAGGAAGAAGAAAGCCGTAAAACGCTGCCCGCCAAGGCTTACCAGTCCGTCTTGTGCTTCGGGTGCAAAGCGGTAAAACAGGAGCTTGAAGAAATGCACCAGGCCGAGCAACAGGCTTTGCACGATGTAAATCCAGATGAGGGTGATGGCATCGCGCAGCGAAAAATCGGGCAGGAAGAAAACCAGCGCATTGCTCAGCAGCACGAGCCACATTTCCGGCCGGGTGAACAGGTCGCGGAAAAATAAGGCTGGACTTAAACCGATACGGTTCAGCAAACGCCTGATACGGCCCAATTCATCGTCATCTTTTTGTTTCATGGGGGAAGGAAACCGGTTCCAAGATACAGGGCCTCAGCGACTTCTGGTATATCTTTTTCCGGGCAGGGCTTTCACCCAGCCTTTCATTTCCATGTCGAGCAGGAGCAATGACAAGCGTCCGCTGCTAAGCCCGCTGGTCTGCAACAGCGCATCGGCATGAACGGCTTCGGCACCCAGCGCATCCCAAATGCGTCGTTCTTCGGGGTTAAAATCGGGGAACAAGGCCAATTGAGCAGGCTGTTGGGCATCGCGCGGCATCCAGCCCATGGCTTCCGCCAACTCGCCGCCCGAGCTGAGCAGGGCCGCGCGATGGGTGCGGATCAGTGCCAGGCAACCTTCGCTGGAAACATCACCCACCCGACCCGGGAAAGCAAAGACTTCGCGGCTGTAGCTGTTGGCGATATCGGCCGTGATGATTGCCCCGCCACTGCCGCGGCTTTCCACTACCACCAACGCATCGCATAGCCCGGCGATGATACGGTTGCGGCGTGGAAACAACTCCGGGCTCAAACGGGTTCCCTGGAATTGGTCGCTCACGATGGCTCCTCCTTCCTCCACCATACTGCGCGCAGTGGCACGGTGCTGCGCCGGATACACCCTGTCCAGTCCGTGAGCTACGGCTGCCACGGTGCACAAACCGGCTTGCAAGGCGGCGCGGTGGGCGCGTATATCGATGCCGAAGGCGAGGCCGCTCACCACGGTGCAGGCGTAGTCTTTGAGGCTGTCGACCAGCGCTTCGGTCATCAGCTGACCATAGGCGGTGCTTTGCCTTGTACCTACAATACCGAGCATCCGTCCGGCATTGAGATCGGCCTTGCCGCGCACAAAGAGCATGGCCGGCGCATCCGGACAATGCAGCAGGCGCCGCGGGAATGCTTCATCGGTGAAGAACAGGGCGCGGATGTGGTTATCGCGCACAAAACGGGCCTCTTCTTCTGCCCTTTCCCAATCACGGAAACCGTGGATAGCTGCAGCGATGCGCTCGCCCACGCCCGGTATCTGCGCCAATTGTCGCTTCTTCTCGAGGAACACCGCTTCGGGTGAGCCGCAACTGCGCACCAGGCTGCGGACGAGCACGTCGCCCACACCCGGCACCAGGAGCAGGCCCAGCCGCAATACCAGCGGATCTACATCGGGCGGAAGACGCATCGGCCCGCAAGTACGCGCCGATGTCGGGACAGAGTCGTTCGATAAACGTTTAAATGCATGAATCGACGCAACATACTATTACTGGCCGGGTCGAGCCCGGCTACTTCATTAAATTGCAGGCATGAAATTACACGAGATACCGTTTGCGCGTTTGTTGGCTTTGGAACCGGGTAAGGAAGAAGCATGCATTCTCGCATTGCCCGACGCGCCGCAATACCTCAACCACCTCGGCACGGTGGCTGCAGCAGCGCAGTTTTCGCTGGCGGAGTTCACGAGCGGACAAT
>CANHTS010000225.1 GCA_947463435.1 Flavobacteriales bacterium
CTGCGTATCCATTGGTTTGGGGACTGGCGCAACTTTTCACCGGACCCTTATCCGATCGTTTTGCGCATAAACCCTTGCTCTTTGCAGGCATGACAGCGCAGGGATTGGCGATTATCCTGCTGCCGCAATTCACATCATTCGGACCGATTCTGGTGATGAATATCTTACTCGGACTGGGCACGGCCCTCGTCTATCCCACATTCCTCGCCGCCATTGCCAAAGGGACGCGCCCCGAACAACGCGCAGAGAGTATCGGCACCTTCCGGCTTTGGCGCGATCTGGGTTATGCATTTGGCGCCCTGATTTCCGGGTTAACTGCCGATGCATTGGGCATTTCTGCTGCCATCATGCTGGTCGGTTTCATCACGATTGCTTCAGCATTGGTTATCCGGTTCCGCATGCCGAACGAAACCAGTAGCGAATGTGTGGAATGGAAAGCCGTTCGGAAAGGGCTGAGCATGAGCGGCACCACAGCGCTGGTGGATGTGCGGAGTGAGGCGGAGTTCACAGCACAGCACCTGCCCTATGCCATCCATATACCCCTGCCCTTGCTCAAGTCGGCTTTGCCTTTGTTGCGCACATACCAGCGCGTGGTCACCGTTTGTGGCAAAGGCGGAGGGCGCTCAGCTGAAGCGGCAGAATTGCTGCGCACATCGGGTGTGAACGCCGCCTGGTTATGCGGCGGCACGCTGGGTGTGTTGGAAGCGCGCTAATCCATCACGCGCCCCAATTTTCCCGATCCAGGCTGCGGTAGTGAATGGCTTCTGCCAAATGCTCCGGCTCGATGCGCGCGCTGCCGGCCAGGTCGGCAATGGTACGGCTCACTTTCAGTATGCGGTCGTAGGCACGGGCGCTTAGATTGAGCCGCTGCATGGCGGTTTTAAGCAATTGCATGCCGCCTTCCGTGACCGCACACCAATCCTGGATGCGGTTGCCAGGCAACATGGCATTGCAATACACACTGTCCAGATGGGCATAGCGTTGCACCTGCACCTCGCGCGCTGCGAGTACGCGTTCGCGGATGGCACTGCTGGTTTCAGCCACACGTTGCCTGGCTGTTAATTCATCAAAACTGACAGGCGTAACCTCAATATGGATATCGATGCGGTCGAGCAAAGGTCCGGATATCCGCGAGAGATATCGGTTCACAACACCCGGACCGCAAACGCATTCCTTTTCCGGATGGTTGTAAAACCCGCAAGGGCAAGGGTTCATGCTCGCAACCAGCATAAAACTCGCCGGGTAATCCACCGTAAAACGCGCCCTTGAAATCGTGACCCGCCGCTCTTCCAGCGGCTGACGCATCACCTCGAGCACCGTGCGCTTGAACTCCGGCAGCTCGTCGAGAAACAATACGCCGTTGTGAGCCAGCGAAATCTCGCCAGGCTGCGGATGGTTGCCACCTCCTACCAGCGCCACATCTGAGATGGTGTGATGCGGTGCCCGAAAAGGCCGCTGCGCCACCAACGACGCTCGCACACCCAACTTGCCTGCCACCGAGTGAATCTTGGTTGTTTCGAGCGCTTCCTGCAGCGACAGGGGCGGCATGATGGTCGGAAGGCGCTTTGCCAGCATCGTTTTACCCGCACCTGGCGGACCGATGAGGATGATGTTATGCCCGCCGGCAGCGGCAATCTCCATCGCCCGTTTGATGTTCTCCTGGCCTTGCACATCGCGGAAATCGACATCCCATCGGTCGCGAACGGCTGCAAAATCTGCACGCGGATCGGTGCGCACCGGCTCGAGCGTTTTCTCCTTCCGAAGGAAGGCAAGCAATTCGTTCAGGTGGCCAATCCCGTACACCTCCAGGTCTTTCACCATCGCCGCTTCGCGGGCGTTTTCTTCCGGGAGGATCAAACCGCGGAAGCCTTCCCGCTGCGCCTGTATGGCGATGGGAAGTGCGCCGCGAACGGGCAATATCCTGCCATCCAGACCGAGCTCACCCATGATCACCCAGGCATCGAGTTCATCCATGGGAATTTGCTCAGACGCCGCCAATAATCCAATCGCAATGGTCAGGTCGTAGGCCGAGCCTTCCTTGCGGATATCGGCCGGCGCCATATTCACCACCACCTTGCGCCGCGGCATGTCGAGCCCGTTTTGCTTCAGCGCCGTTTCGATGCGCAGCTGGCTTTCTTTAATCGCATTGTCGGCCAGGCCGGCGAGAAAATACCCCAGGCCCTGCCCAACATTCACTTCCACCGTAATGGTGATCGCGTTCACTCCGTGAACCGCCGATCCAAATGTCCTGACCAGCATGATTCATGAATAGAGTGGGATAAAAGAAAGAGAATCCGCGGTTTGAGAACGGCGCTTGGGCTGAAGGCAAACCAATGAAAAGTAGCATATTTTATTCATAATCTATAACAATACAAGGAATGCAAATAAACTACATTCCTTAAACAACAACAAGAAAACTCAGTAAACTGCTTTTCCTTTTTCGATGCGCAGCCCGATATCGGTTACGTGCTGCAACGTCTCATCGCGCATATTCTGCTGAATACCAATCTGATAAACTCCCGGTTTGGCGGCACGGAGGCTGGCGTTGACGGGTATCTCGAAAGACATCAGTTCACCGCTGCCCTTGCCATACCAACGTCCGTTCTTGTCTTGCAAATTGAAGTTGTACTGACGGGTTTCGGTTTTACCGCTCGGGTCTTTCACATGGAACAAAAGGTAGAGGTTGGCGTAACGGTAACCGCCGGTGATGCGCAACTTCAGCACCATGTTGTATTGGATGGCGGTGTCTTCCAGCTTCGTCTGTACGGTTTGCACCTCGTTCCAGTGCCAGCCTTTGCTGCTCAGCGGCTTCATCTCATCGCTCACCACATGTTGCGGATTGTAACATGCCGTAATAAACAGGCCTGCGAGCATTGGGAAGAGCGCACTTGCTTTCATGATTGCAAATAACGCGGATTGAAGGCATTGCGTGTTTCCAGCTTTTCCAAAAAGGAATCTGCTTCACCCGGGTTCCATGAAGGCAACACATCGACCACCCAAACGGGCAGGCTTTCGTCGCACAATGGGCGGATGCGCATCCAATCTTTGCGCGTGGTGAGGATGGCCGCGCAGCCGTTCTGTTGTAGCGCCGTTTTCCAATCGCGGATATCTTCTGCGGTATAATCCTGATGGTCGTCGCCGGCAACATGTTTGGCAATCTGCCAGCGGCCTTGCAGGTGTTCCAGGAAATAGGATGCCCTGGCAATGCCTGTAACGAGTAGTACCGGATGCGATTCGTCAGGTTGCAAAGTACCCGATACCGGCACGGCAGCGGCGTACTCGAGTCCGGTGAAGAAAACCGGCGCATCGGTGTATTTCGCTGCGGCGCGCTTCATGGCTGTTTTCCCTATTTCGTCCATTCCGGGTGCGCATTTGGTGAAGATCAAGGCATCGGCATAACGGGCGGCCCTGCGAAACTCGCGCAACCAGCCAGCCGGTATGCAGAGGTCTTTATAGAAAGGACGCGCCATATCCGACAGCAATACATAGCGATGGGCCTTCAACGGCAAATGCTGATAGCCATCGTCTAGAACGATTTCTGTGCATTCAGGGAATACTTCCAGGATGCGGTGTATTCCTTCCGGGCGGTTTTCACAGACAAAAACCCGGTGCCGTCCTGCGACCGTATGACGGATTTCGAGGGGTTCATCTCCGGCTTCGCGCACGGGTGTGTCGTGCAATACTTCCAGGAATCCGAGGCTTTTTCTGCCATAGCCGCGGCTGAGCACGGCAACAGGCTGATCGCGACGGGCCAGCAACCATTTGATCATGGGTGTTTTGCCGGTTCCGCCTGCGCTGAGGTTTCCGATAACGATGGTTGGTACAGGCGGAATGAATCGCTTGCCGAAGCGTGTAAACCAGAAACGCCTTGCCAGTGCTGCCAGGCCC
>CANHTS010000226.1 GCA_947463435.1 Flavobacteriales bacterium
CGCCGCAGGACGCACTCCGGCAGATCGAGACCCTGGAGGTTCACTTTTTGGGCAATCCGGACCCCGGCCTGCAATTCGCCTTGCTTTCAGACCTGCCCGACGCCGCGGAGAAGGTGCTTCCCAGCGATGAAGACATTATTCAGGCCGCAGCGGCAGCCCTCGGGCAACTGAATCAAAAGTACCGCTCCCGCTACGGCGACAGATTCTTCCTTTTGCACCGCGAACGCCTGTGGAATGCAGCCGAAAACACCTGGATGGGTTGGGAAAGAAAGCGCGGAAAGCTGGAAGAACTGAACCGTATGATCTGCCAGCCTTCAGCTTCCACTTCGTATACGCGGATTGCGGGCGACTTTGCGGAATCGGCGCTGCTGCATCCCATCCAATTTGTCATCACCCTCGATGCAGATACCCAACTGCCTCCCGGGTCGGCTAAGAAACTCATCAATACCATTGCCCATCCCCTGAACCGGGCCTGGTACGACACAGACAAGAAGCGGGTAACCAAAGGATATACGATCGTGCAACCGCGTATTTCCTTTGCGCCGGAATCGGAGAAAAGCACGCGGTTTTCCAGGATTTTTTCCGGCAATGTAGGTCTGGACCCTTACTCAGCCGCTGTTTCGGATATTTACCAGGACCTCAGCGGAGAAGCCAGTTTTACCGGCAAGGGAATCTACGATGTCAGGGCTTTTCACCAGGTGCTGACAGATCAGTTTCCTGAAAACAGAATCCTTTCACACGATCTGATCGAAAGCGCGTATGTGCGCACCGGCCTGGCCACCGACATCGAGCTATTCGACGATTATCCGGCCACTTACGGCGCCTATACCAAAAGAAACCATCGCTGGACCCGCGGCGACTGGCAGATTGCGGCCTGGCTATTCCCACGGGTTCCGTCGGCAACGGGCAAGGCGAATAACCCGATCAGTCTCCTCTCGAAATGGAAAATATTCGACAACCTCCGCAGGTCTTTGAATTTCTTTTTCCTGACCATATTCTTCGTCGCCGGCATCTTCTGGCTGCCCGGGGCGAATTGGATATGGGTATTGGCGGCCTTCGGTATCATCGCCTTTCCTACCTATATCACCCTCTCGAGCGACTTGCTGAACCGGCCTGCCAGGGTACGCTGGAAACTGCACATGGTCAAAGTATGGGACAATATGCGGATTCACAGCATCCAGGCCATTTCTACCGTGGTCATTGCGCCGCACCAGGCCTATGTGCAACTCGACGCCATTGGCAGAACCCTTTATCGGCTGGCTGTAACCAGAAAATGGTTGCTTGAATGGGCTACCGCTTCACAGGTTGCAAGCCAAAACCGGCATGCATTGGGGCATTACCTGCGCTGGATGCTTGTTCCGATGCTGCTCGGTTTGGGTGTTTTCATCTTTGCCCTTTGCACCAGACCGGAACACCTTTGGGTGGTCACTCCGTTTTTCCTGCTCTGGTTCGGATCGCCCTTTTATGTATGGTATATCAGCCTGCCATTGAAGAAGGTGCGGACGGCCATCACCGCAGATGAACGTTTGAGAATGCGTTTATACGCCCGGCGCACCTGGGCCTATTTTGAGCGTTTTGTTCATGCAGGGCACAACTGGCTGCCACCAGACAATTACCAGGAGAACCCATCCTTACCGGAAACAAACAGAACTTCTCCGACCAATATCGGCCTGGCCATGGTATCGAACAGTGCGGCCTTCAACCTCGGCTATTTAACGCTTGGAGCTTATTTGCAGCGGCAACACGATGCCCTGCAGGCGCTTGTGCCGCTCGAGAAATACAAAGGCCACTTTTTCAACTGGTATGCCACCGATTCGGGGGCCGTATTGCAGCCCGCTTATATTTCCACGGTTGATTCCGGCAACCTGGCCGCCAGCCTGATTGCGGTGAAGGAAGCAGTGAAGGACGCCATGGCATCCAAGCAATTGTACCAACAGCTGCACGCCGGTTTCCGTGACACCTTGCTCAGTATCGACAATTTTGCAGAAACGCTCAAAACCGACACGGCGCTGCTTACGGTTTCATTCGAACCGGCGCAACACCTGGTGAGATCTATGCTCCGCAGCTGGGACGAGGCCGTTCAGCCGGGCATGCCGTTGCCGCTTGTTCACGCAACCCTGAAGACCATGGAAGCCCCAGCAGCGGAACTGATGCACCTGCCGCTGTTTCCAGCCGATCATAACCTCGACCAGCGGATGGTTGAACATATCCAATTCTGGCTGGAGCGCCCTTGGGCACAGCTGAAAATGGTGCTCGATGAATGGCAATCGTTTACACCGGAAAGGCTTATGGAAGCCGGCAACACTTCCTGCGACGAACTGCGTTCCAGCCTGATGGATGCACCACCCGGCGACGCCTGCAAGAACCAGCTGGACCGCTGGCATGGGCAGGCGATGGCCATCATACAAATGGCGGAAAGCCTGGCAGACGAGATGGACTTTTCCTTCCTCTATCAGAAAGACCGCGGCTTGTTCAGCATTGGCTATAACCTCGACACAGCCCAATTCGACAACAGCACCTACGATTTGCTCGCCAGTGAAGCGAGAATTGCTTCATACATCGCCATTGCCAAAGGAGATGTGCCGGTGGAGCATTGGTTCAGGCTCAGCAGAAGACTTACCCGCATCAACCAGGATGAAATGCTGCTTTCCTGGGGCGGTACCATGTTCGAATACCTCATGCCGCTGTTGTTTTTCCGGTCTTTTGAGGATACGATGATGAATACAACCTGCCGGAACGTAATCCACTGGCAGATCAAATATGGCAACAGCCGCAGCCTGCCGTGGGGGCTGTCGGAAAGCGCCTATTATTTTCTCAACATTGAATTGCATTATCAATACCGCACATTTGGCGCACCCGGTCTTGGGTTAAAGCGCGGACTGGCCGATGAATATGTCGTTGCCCCGTATGCCAGCCTGCTGGCATTGATGGTGGAGGCCACCGCGCCCATGAAGAATCTGAGCGCACTGGAAAAGCTGGGGGCATTGGGCGCTTTCGGATTTTACGACGCGATAGACTTTACCCCCGCACACCTTCCGGAAGGAGCTGCCTTAAAAGTGGTAAAAACCTATATGGTGCATCACCATGGCATGGGCCTGATAGCGTTGGAAAATGCAATCAACGGCGGGTCGACCAGGCACCATTTCCATGCCGACAGGCGGATCAAGAGTTGTGAGCTATTGCTTCAGGAGCGGATACCAAAGGGAACGCCCATCAAAGAACCGCACCCCATAGATGCAGAACTTGAACCCGGCATCAAATCGGCAGGTCATGATATGGCAGAACACGCCGGCATCGATGAACTTGACATGAGCCCACCCCGCCTGCACACCTTGTCGAATGGGAGTTTTACAAGCATGATCACGCATGCCGGCACCGGCTATGCCAAGACAGAAGGCATCATGTTAAATGGATGGCAGGAAGATGCAAGCACAGATCCGCTGGGGCTCTTTTTTTATATCAAGGATATCCAAAGCGGCGAATATTGGTCTGCCATGCACCAGCCGGTGAAACGCAAGCCAGACCGCTACGACACCTGGTTTCACAACGGCAAGGTGGTGAGTTCACGGGTAGACAATTGGATTGAGACCACTTCGGAAATTTTCGTGTCGCCCGATCATCCCATTGAACTCAGGAGACTCACCTTTACCAATTACTCCGATCGCGAAAGGGTGCTTGAGATAAGCAGCTATGCGGAGGTTATGCTCCATGGACAGGAACACCACAAAGCGCACCCTGCCTTCTCCAAGCTTTTCATAGAAACGGAGTACCTCGCAGAGAACCATGCCATTATAGCCACACGAAGGCCCCGCACCAAAGAGGAATCTCCGCTGTACCTGGTTCACACCTTTGCCTGCAGCAATCAGATCCACGTA
>CANHTS010000227.1 GCA_947463435.1 Flavobacteriales bacterium
AATCCGCCCGGAACACCAACCCGGCACTGACGATGTTCCCGCTGAATGCCGGGTTGCGTTCGTACATGGCAGTATAGTTGATTTTGAACGAGACGGTTCGCGAAAGGGGAAGAGCCGCACCAAAACCGATTTGGAGCACGGGGTTCTTGTTGTTGCGGATATTCGTAGCCAGCCGGGTTTCCAGTAATAGACCCTCGAACTTGTGTTGAACGAGCATACCGGCCAGAAAATAGCCTTTGCCGACACTGTCGTTCAACAGAAATGCGGGCGCAAGCAGCAGGCGCAGCTTGCCGCCAAAGGAAAATTCGGGTGAAATGAGTACCAGATTGCCGGCCTGTCGGTTCTGCAATATCCCAACGGCCGGGTGCAATTGAAAGCCACCGTAACCCTCGGCTGAAGAGGTGAAATCGCTGTTGGACTGACGCTGCAGGGAATCGTTTTGCTGCGCTGCTGCGAAGTGTGGAAACAAACAGCCGGCACCCAGGAGCAAAAGGAGTTTTATTTTACCTCGCATCGGAACAGTTCCTTATCGCCAAGAAATCCGTTCAGCTGATCGCCGATATCAACTTTTCCGACGCCGGCCGGGGTGCCGGTATAGATGAGATCACCAATTTTAAGGGTGAAATACCTGGATACAAAACTGATGATTTGGTTGACATTGAACAGCATATCGGCCGTATGCCCTTGCTGAACAGTCTTGCCGTTTTTGTCGAGGTGGAAATGCAGGTCCTGGATATCGCGGCCAGCCAACGGAACCCATTCGCCGAGTACGGCTGAACCGTCGAAGGCTTTGGCGAGCTCCCAGGGCAGGCCTTGGGATTTCAGGCGCTGCTGCACATCGCGGGCGGTGAAGTCGATACCGACAGTGATATCGCAGTAATACTTGTGCGCAAACCGCTCTTCGATGTGGCGGCCGAGTTTGTGAATGCGCACCACGAGCTCGGTTTCGTAGTGCAGGTCTTGTGTAAACTCGGGCAGGAAGAAAGGGCGGTTACCCGTGATCAGAGCCGAATCGGGTTTCATGAAAATGACCGGTTCGGCGGGAATGTCGTTCTTGAGTTCGCGGGCGTGGTCGGCGTAATTGCGCCCGATGCAGATGATCTTCATGGCGTTGGGGTTTGGGTTATCCAGTCGATTTCGTCGGTGATACGGGGGTCTTTATACGAATAGCGAACCAGGAGCAGATGGGCGGCCTGCGTGGCCGAATCCATGCCGTAGAAATGGTCGCTCAAGGTGCGTTGCTTGGTAATGCTGCGCTCTCCGACTTGTATCTGATAGCGCACATAAAGCCCATTGCGGTAAGTGACCTCGGCTTTGGTTTCGCGGGCGAAGTGCTTCAGATGATAGGTTCTACGCCAGTCACCGGCCTGCCACAGCAGAGCAGGTACAACAAAAAGCAACAAAAGGAGTCCAACGTAGATTACTGCATCGTTGCGTGGTTTGTCGGGATGGAGAATATTGTACACGCTGTAATAGCGGAATCCGAGGATGATGAGCCGGAAGACAGCGGCGCCGAAACAGAGGGCTGCCAACAGCATGCGCAGGTGGTCATAACTCTCGAAGTCAGCAAACCAGTTATTGAAGGCATAGACAGGCGTGCCGATGAGCAGCAGAATCCAGATGATGAGTTGGAAACGGAACAAGCGCTGTTTCTGACTGAAGTCGGCCACATAGCGGGCATCGCGTTCGGCGCGGATGCTGGCGGCACGCTGTGCCCGGCTTTCGCCGCTGCCTGCAGCGCTTGTAGTTTGACCCTCGGAGGGCCGGGTACCGCGGTTGTAATGCCGGTATAAGAGGGCATCGTACATTTCCTTCTTGCCCGGATTGGACAGGATTTCCCAGCCTTGGTTCAGTATTTTGATGAAGTTCTCCGATTCAGCATTGCCCGGATTGAGGTCGGGGTGGTGCTGCCTCACCAGGGCAAGGTAAGCCTTGCGCACAGTCGCAGCATCAGATCCGGTGGGTAGACCGAGCAGTTTATAGTAATCGTATTCCAAGGCTGCGGCAAATTACTGCATCCGCGACGGAACTTCCGCTCAGAGCAGGTTCAGTTGACCACCTTCTGACCCCGGATCGCCCGGTTCGTTGCGCATATTCTCGGCTACGGTAGAAACCGGTGGCTGGTATTGACCCACTTTCTCGCTGAGCAGCAACAATTTCTGAATCTTGCCACCGACAAAGCGCGTGCCCTGTGCCTTCCAACCTTTGATATCAGTGAAAGAACTTGCCTCGAGCATCTGCTGTTGCTTCACTTTCTTGGCGTCGGTGAAATGGGTTTCGAAGCTTGGGTTTTCAGCAGTAGAGCAAGCGAGGAGCTGGTTGCCGGGTTCTTCGCCGATGAAGGAGAACTTCTTGTCTACCGAAAGGGTTTCGATGAGGAAGCGCTTCATGTACCATTGGTCGTTGCCTTTGTGGTAATAGAAGGCGGTGATAGACTGTTCGGGCCAGAACTTCTGGAGCAGGTAAACCTTGTCTGAATCGTAGCGGTGGGTGAGCTCGTAAGAGGTGAGTTCGTAGCTGCCGTCGTTCCAGATCACAAGTATGCGGTCGTCTCCGTCGAATTCGCCCAGGTATTGTCCGTGACCGTCGCTGTTCAGCCGTCCGACTTCGGGTTCGTACCAGATTTTGCGGCCTCCGGCGGTGCTGCGTCCTTTTTCTTTGAGCTCGACCTTGCGCACCGGATAGCGGGTAAGGAGATTCCCCTGGGCACCACGGTTTTTTACGGCCAATTGGGCGAAGTCGTAATCGAATTGCTTAACGCGCGCCGAAGCAAGATTGCTGAGATGGATGGTAATCTTTTCCGCCTCTGCGTTCTTGTTCACCGTCATGTACAGGATTTCGCTGCCTGCGCCGCCCTGGGTGATATCGTACTCCTTGTCGCGTACCATGCCGGTGATACTGAAGCGCTTCACCATGGTGCGCTTGCTGCCGCCATCGAGGTAAACAACATTGTACACGGTGCGCTCATCATTCTTGCGGAATACATCCACATGGATCAGGTTCTTGCCGAAGAAATGTTTCTCGGAAATCTTGCTGATCATGAATTTGCCGTCGTTGCGAATGGCAATGATGTCGTCGATATCGGAACAATCGCAGACGAATTCGTCTTTCTTCAGGCCATAGCCCACGAATCCTTCTTTGTGGTTGGCGTAGAGTTTTACGTTGGCTTCCGCCACCACATTGGCTTCGATGCTGTCGAAGGTGCGGATTTGCGTCTTGCGTTCCCGTCCCTTGCCGTAATTCTTGAGTAGTTTCCTGAACCACTCGATGGCGTAATCGGTCAGGTTGGCAAGGTGATGGTTGACTTCGGCAATCTGGTTCTCCAATCCGCGGATATGCTCATCGGCCTTGAAGGCATCGAACTTGGAAATGCGTTTGATGCGGATTTCGGTGAGGCGGATGATATCGTCGCGGGTGATTTCCCGGCGCAGCAGTTTGCGGAAGGGATCCAGGCCTTTTTCTATGGCTTCAATTACCGCCTCCCAGGTTTCGCATTCTTCGATATCGCGGTAAATGCGGTTCTCGATGAATATCTTCTCGAGCGACGAGAAATGCCATTCGTTTTCCAGGCGGTTGAGCCGGTTCTGCAGGCTGCGACGCAGCAGTTCTACCGTTTTGGCAGTGCTGCGTTCGAGGATTTCGTTGACACTCAGGAATTGAGGCCGGTCGTCTTCAATCACACAGGCTGCGGGCGAGATACTTACTTCGCAATCGGTGAAGGCATACAACGCGTCGATCATTTTATCGGGCGAGGTGCCGGGTGCGAGTTGCACTTCGATTTCCACATCGCGGGCGGTATTATCTACCACCTTTTTGATTTTGATTTTTCCGCTGTCGGCTGCTTTGAGGATGCTTTCTATGAGCGAACCGGTG
>CANHTS010000228.1 GCA_947463435.1 Flavobacteriales bacterium
CCAGGTAGCGCCTGAAATGCACTTCCGCAGTGGTATCGAGCTTACGCATCAGGGCCTGCCCGTGCAGATATTCCAGATACCAGAATGGATGCGCATCGCTGTTCCATTTCGGCCCGTTCAGAATCCGTATGGCTTCGTCGTTTTTACCGGCCTGCATGGCGATATTGGCGCGTATGAAGCGTTCCGCAGGAATTAGCGTTGCAACCCCCAGCTGGCTCTGACAACGCGTCCAGGCGCCTTGCGGATCGCGCAGCAAATGAGAACGCAACCACAACCCGATCAGGCGGGCCTCCCGGTGGAAATAGATTAGGTTCGGATCTGAAGGAGCAGCGGCAGCCATCAGCTCAACGCGCTCCAGCCCTTTGCGCAGATTGCCGTCCAAACCAGCCAGCGAGGCCACGCTGCGGTATGCATCGGGAACCGTTCCGGCCGCAGCTTCGATTAGCCCCAGTGATTTCTGTGTAAGCCTGAACTGCGGGTACAAGCGGAGGTTCTCGCGCAAATCGGCATTGGCACTGCGCAGGTAGGTGAAGGCTGTGAAGTACTCCTTGAACTTGAATGCCGCGAGTCCCCAATGCAGCTTTGTTTCCGCCAGACAAAACCGTTTCCAGGGGTCTTTGTCAGACAGCATCTCAAAGCTCTCCAACCGTTTGATGGCACGCAAACGCCCTGCTTTATAGGCAGTGGCATCTTCATCAATAAAAACTTTCAGGAAGTCGATATAATCGGCCAGAAGCGGAGCCGCCAGGTTATCTGCAGGCAAGCCGGCCAGAATTTTCTCAGCAGCCAGAAAACGGAAATTGTAGACATGTGCATGCGCATCGCGGCACAGCGTATTGAACTCAACACGTGGTGCTGCCTTCACCGTGAAAAGGGTAAAAAATAAAAAGAGGAATACCAGGGTACTCCTCTTTCTGCGCCGGTTCATGGGCGTAAGGTTATTATTCGGCTTTGGCGCCCAGTTTCAGGCGTTTGCGGGTGGCGGGTTTTTCCTCCTTCACCTCAACGATTGTTTCCTGACCGCTGATGGTAACGTCTACCAGGATACGGCCGCAATGTTCGCAATCGATGATTTTAAAGTGGGCACGGATATCGCTTTGGCGCTGGGGAGGAATACGGGCAAAACAGCCGCCGCAGGATCCACGAAGAATGCTCGCTACTGCGATGCCGTTGATCACATTCTTCCGGATGCGGTTGTAGGCTTTCAGCAGGCGTGGATCTACGTCTTTCTCAGCTTTCTCGCGATCGCCACCCAGACGGTTCATTTCTTCTTCGTTCTCCTTTTCGATGGTCTTCAGTTCCACACGCTTGAACTCCAGGTCTTTCCGGCGGTTCTCCAGGGTTTCACCGGTTACGCGGAGGATTTCCTTCTGCGTGTCCAGTTTCTCCTGCTGCATCTTGATAGACTTTTCAGCCTGCAGGATTTCCAGCCCGAGAATTTCAATTTCCTTGTTCAGGGCATCGTATTCACGGTTGTTTTTTACCTGATTCAGCTGTTCTTTGTATTTGTCGATCTGCTGATTGCATTCCTTGATGCGGGTGCGGTATGCGTTGATGCCATCCTGAATTTGCCCTATCTCGCCTTCGATGTTGGTGAGACGGGTTTCAAGTCCGATGATTTCATCTTCCAGATCAGCTACTTCCATCGGAAGTTCACCCATCATGGCTTTGAGGTTGTCGAGCGCGGTGTCTACCGCCTGCAGTTCGTAAAGGTTGCGGAGTTTTTTTTCTACGGTCAGATCCATAGTTCAGCTGTAATACTTTACCGGATTCGTTTCTGTTTCCGATAAAAGAACCGCGAAATTAGGGAATTTCCCCCGTATAATCTCGCTGATCAGCGCGATCGTAAATTTTTCGCTTTCGAAATGGCCGAGATCACACAGCAACAAGCTGTTTTCAGCTTCAAAGAACTCGTGGTATTTGATGTCGGATGTGAGAAAGGCATCGGCTTGCCGCAAGGCTTTTCCGATAAGGAAACTGCCGGCTCCGCCGCAAACGGCAACTTTGTTGATCAACCGACCGTCGCCTTCAGCAAAGCGCAAATGGCTGACTTGCATGCTTGTTTTTACATGCTTCAGAAAATCCGCCACCGGCATGGGTTCTGGCAATTCACCCAACAATCCGGATCCTGCTTCCTGCCATTGGTTCAGGAGCGGAATCAGATCGTATGCTACTTCTTCATAAGGATGTGCCTCGCGCAAGGCATTCATAACTGCGTTTTCCAGGTGCCGCGGCAGAATCACTTCTATGCGCTGTTCAGCTTCGGTATGACGTTCACCGTGCTTGCCAACGAACGGATTGGTTCCTTGCCCGGCGCGGAAAGTTCCCAGGCCTTCCGTGTTGAAACTGCATTCGTCGTATCGCCCGATCCGTCCGGCCCCTGCAGCAAAAATGGCCTCACGGACTCTTTCTGCCTGCTCGAGGGGAACAAAGGTGGTCAGCTTCATCAAACGTTCGCGCATAGGAGCAAGGATGCGCAGGCTGTCAGACCTGAGTCCGATCTGTTGCGCAATGCGCTCGTTTACGCCTCGGTGCAGCACGTTGTCGAGGTTGGTATGGATGGCGTAGATGGCGATGTCGTTTTTGATGGCTGCTATTACTGCCCGCTCCACATGGTTATTGCCATTGAGCCGTTTCAATCCGCGGAACACGATGGGATGGTGCGCCACCACGAGGTTGCACCCTTTTTGTACCGCTTCCATCACCACAGCTTCGGTGCAATCGAGGGTGCACATGACGCCTGTAAGCGGCGCATCATATTGCCCGGTTATCAATCCGGCATTGTCGTATGATTCCTGCAATTCGCACGGGGCTATCCGCTCCAGTTCTAGTATGACATCGGCGAGGGTGAGAGACATGCGCCAAATTTACGCGCAGTTTTCTCAGGCCCGGGCTCAGGATTCATTGGCCAAGTGACGAACTTTGCCGGCTATGCAGACAATAGTGCTCGCCAAGGGCAAGGAACAGGCGTTGTTGCGCGGTCATCTTTGGATCTTTTCCGGAGCCGTGGCGCGTATCAGCGGAGAGTTGCTGGAAGGCGATACCGTGGCTGTTCAAACTTCCCGAGGTGAACACCTGGGTTATGGTTTTTATGGAAGTGCTTCCATCGCGGTTCGCATCGTTACCCGCGGCAATGAAGTGCCGGGGCCTGAACTTTGGGCTGAACGCCTGCGAACAGCCTGGCAATGGCGCCAACGGCTCGGATTGCCTTCCGAAAGCGCCGGCAATGCATTTCGCCTTTTTCACGGTGAAGGCGATGGCATACCGGGTCTTGTGATCGATGTGTACGGGAATTCGGCCGTAGTGCAACCCCATCATGCCGGCATTTACCGCCTGGCAGATGAAATTGGGAATGCGCTTTTAACCTTGGCAGATGAGGGATTGAAACTGGATACCATCTACCTCAAAGCAAGCGGAACACTGAGTGGCGATGTGGAAGATCGCTGGCTGCATGGCGATGCCCGCGAGGCGCTGGTGCGTGAAAATGATTTTGCCTTTCAGGTGAATTGGGCGGAAGGTCAGAAAACAGGCTTTTTCCTCGATCAACGCGAGAATCGTTCCCTCCTCGCGCGGTATGCTGCCGGTAAAGAAGTATTGAATACTTTCAGCTATACGGGTGGTTTCAGTTTGGCAGCACTGAAAGCAGGCGCAACAAGCGTTTGCAGTGTGGATGTTTCCGCCAAAGCCCTGGCCATTGCCGACAAAAACGCCGAAATCAATGGCGTGGCTGATGCGCATAGCAGTGTTTGTCAGGACACCCTGAAATATCTACAGGAAAACGAAAAACTGTGGGATATCGTAATACTCGATCCGCCGGCATACGCCAAAAGCATGCACAAGCGGCACAATGCGGTGATGGGGTATAAG
>CANHTS010000229.1 GCA_947463435.1 Flavobacteriales bacterium
GAAATTGAGT
Source organism: Flavobacteriales bacterium (assembly GCA_947463435.1). Classification (GTDB taxonomy): domain Bacteria; phylum Bacteroidota; class Bacteroidia; order NS11-12g; family UBA955; genus REEB481. Next base: position 11 of record CANHTS010000229.1, read on the forward strand.
CGTTTATGTTGGTACGGCCTTCGAAATCGATCCGGTCGCCTTCGAAGTCGGCATGGGTGCCGGAGAAATACATAGACGACAACAGCTCGCGCGGAATGGAACCGGGTTCCATGTAGGCAGCCAGGTAGGCGGGCAGGCGCTCGTAATTCAGGAAGAAACGGCAGAGCCCTCCGGCCGGGGTTTCATTCAGCACCTGGGTGAAGTGCACATTGTTCTTGAGCTTCGGTTCGGCATATTCGGCCAGACTCTTTTCGATGATGCCTTTGGTATAACTGCAAAGCAGGCGGTTGGCCACGAAACAGAGTGTCAGGGTGGATTTGTCGTTTGCATTGTAAAAACCGTGGAGGGTGTACTCGCCCGCTTTCTCTTCGCTGTAGCCGAAGCCTCCTTGCTTGAGCAGGCTCACGATACCGGTTTTAACGGGCTCGAGTTTGGCGCCCTGTTGCATGTCGGCGATGTACAGAAAGTCGTAATCCTTGGCCGCGGTCATGTGCGCAGAGATGATCAGGTTGCGCTTGCCGAAGACCGAGAAGAGCGTGGCGTTATCGGCGATGATGGCATCCAGGCCATCGGCGAGTTTACCGATATCACCGAGCGGCGGAAAGCCTTTCAGGTGCTGCCACATGTTGCTGGCACTGAAGGTTCGCCAAGCCTCCACGGGCTCATCGGTTTCAACAATGAACACGGCATCTGAAGGAACCATGCTGAAGGCATCGGCATCGATACCAGTGGCTTTCCAGTATTGGTAGCCCAGCCATCCTGCTCCGCCGAGCAGTCCCAGAATGGCAATCCAAAGCAAGCGGCGTTTCATGGCGGCAAAATACATCAGCGGGGTGAAAGCCGGGTAAACGCCGTTGCTACAGTCAGAACGCCCGTTGTTCAAAAGAAGCAGGGGTATTTATACGAAACCGCTGTCCCTTTACATTTGTTTAACAGCGACGGGTGCCAAACTTAAAACGCTTCGTATTATGTTTGCGCCCTTACAAGCAAAGAAAAAATAACACCAGTTATGAGCACAACCGCTTCACAAAAAAAGAGTTCCGGTGATGGCCTGAAGAACCTCTTCGCCGGCGCTTCCATGTTGTTTGCCCTTTTGCTGGGCATCCTGATTTACGTATTCATCATGGGTGATCCCAAGAACTTTGAAGGGGGCGACCCGATCAAAGGCCATCCCTTGAACTTCCTCGGCATCATCCACAAAGGTGGTGTGGTGGTACCGATGCTGTTGGCAATCAACCTGATCGTAATCATTTTCAGTATTGAACGTATCATCACCATTGCCAAGGCAAACGGCAAGGGCAATGTTTCAACTTTTGTAAAGAAACTTCAAGGGCTTTTAGATGACAACCGCATCGACGAAGCCATCAATGCCTGCGATCAACAGCGCGGTTCGCTTGCCAATGTAGTACGTGCCGGCCTGAACCGTTATAAGCTGGTTGTCAAAGACGCCACCATGGACAATGATTCAAAGGCTGCCGCCATCCAGAAAGAACTGGAAGAAGCGACCACGTTGGAACTTCCCATGCTTAGCAAGAACCTGGTAATTATTTCCACTTGTGCTTCTATCGGTACGCTGATCGGTCTGATCGGAACGGTATTCGGTATGATCAAGGCGTTTTCGGCACTTGCCAGCCAAGGTTCACCTGACACCGTGGCACTGGCGACCGGTATCTCTGAAGCCCTTATCAACACGGCTTTCGGTATCATCGCTTCAACGCTGGCTATTGTAGCCTACAACTACTTCAGCAACCGTATTGATGGCATGACGTACAGCATAGATGAAGCCAGCTTCACTATCGTACAGAATTTCAATGCACATCATTAATCGGAGCATTTACCTTTTGTTTCACACAGGTATAAACTAACAGAAAAAGGCGATGCCGAAGATCAAAATGCCAAGGTCAAGTCCTTCACTGGACATGACCCCAATGGTTGACCTGGCGTTCCTGTTGGTTACCTTTTTCATGCTGACTGCGTCGTTCCGTCAGGTAGAACCGGTGGTGATTGAAGCCCCCAGTTCGATTGCGGAAGACTTGTTGCCGGAGAATGTTGTCCAGGTAACAATCGACAAAGACGGCAGGGCGTTCTTTGGAATGTCAGGCTTTGAAGTGAGGAAAAACACTTTGCGCCAGATTGCGGAAGAATTTTCGCTTAAACTCGACGAAGATCACTACCAGAAGTTTGCTGGTATGAACATGTTCGGAGTGGATACGCGTCAGCTTCCCCAATATCTCATGCTCAGCGAAAGCGAACGTGAGAACCTGGGCACAAAAGGGATTCCTTATGATAGCACGAACAACCAGCTTAAAACGTGGATAGACCTGGGGCGCCGTGAGGCAGCCAAGGAATACCAGCGCCTGAAAGAGGAAGCCAAGGAGCGGAACCGACCCTTTAAAGACGACGGTCTCCGTTATGCCATCAAGGCAGACGGAAAAGCCCCGTACGATAAGGTGAAGGCGGTGATTCAGATTTTCAAGGATCTGAACATCTACAGGTTCAATATGATAACCAACGTTGAAGAGGAACCTAAAATCTAACCCTACACTATGGCTGAATTAAACGCCGGCGGCGGTGCCGGACATGGTAAACACGAAAAAAAGCGGGCCAAGAAGCTGAGCACCCGCGTAGATATGACCCCACTGGTCGATCTCGCGTTCCTGCTCCTCACCTTCTTCGTACTCACTGCAACCTTCAACAAGCCCAAGGTGATGGACCTGAACTTTCCTTATGACAAGGAAGACGCCAACGATGTAAAATCGGAAGTGCGGAACGGTATCACCTTGATTGCTTCCGGCAACGATAAGCTGTATTACTACTCAGGTGGGCTTGATAAAGACCCAAAACTCACTGAGATCAGCTACAAGGCGGATGGCTTGCGCAAACTGCTCCTCGAGCGGAATGCCGAAGTGGTGAGTCAGATTAAGGCGCTGGGAGAAAAGGCGCAAAAGACCAAAATGGCCGATACTACCTTTAAACGGGAAGTGGTTAAAATCCAGAGTTTCCCCGATGCACTGGTTGTTCTTATCAAAAACGACGACAAAGCCGTTTACAAGAACATCATTGACATTGTGGACGAGCTCAACATCACGAAAGTCGGAAGATTTGTCGTGGTGGATGAACTCGACCCCAAGGAGAAACTAATGCTGGAACAAATAAAAACCAACCCATAAAAACGTACCACTATGGCCACGAAAATGTTTGACAACTGGACCGATCCGCTGAGCGAAAGCCGGAACGAATTGGTCTTCGCCACCAGAAACCGCGAGTACGGTGCCTATGTACTGCGCCGTGGTTACCGGAAAACCATGATCATGGCAATGATCATTTCCGGGGCATTCTTCCTGCTCACCGCTGCAGCTCCGAAGATTCTGAGCTCGCTGAACAAGCAGGAAAAGAAGAAGAAGTTCCGGGTGGATAACATCGTGCTCGAAGCGCCCAAACCGCTGAAAGACGAGCCCGAACCTCCACCGCCGCCACCACCGCCACAACAGGAACCTCCCAAAGTGGAAACCCAGAAGTTCGTGGTGCCTGTCATCAACGAGGAAGCCGTAGATCCGGAACCTCCGCCGGTACAGGAGGAAATCAATACCAATATCGGTAAAGAAGACCAGGAAGGTGAAAAGGACAATACCCAGAGCATGAGCGGTTCCGGCGTCCCGACAGAAGCCGAACCCGAAGGTCCGCTCGAAATTGTGCAGGTACAAGCCATGCCCAAAGGCGGTATCAACAAGTTCTATCAGTTCGTTCAGGAGAAATTTGAGTATCCCGAGCGCTGCCAGAGCGAAGGTATCAATGGCTATGTGCTCCTGAAGTTTGTGGTGGATGTGGATGGCAGCATCAGCGATGTGAAGCC
>CANHTS010000230.1 GCA_947463435.1 Flavobacteriales bacterium
GTCTCGATCATCCGCGTTCCCATGGTGCTCGGATTTGGCGCCGAATACCGCATCAACGGAAGCACCATGCTGAATATGGGCCTGCGTTTCGACAACGGGATCAACGATTTTCTTCGGGATAAAAAGGCCAAAGGCCGCAACAATTTCATAGCCCTGCAGGTGGGGGTGTTTTTCTGAAGCCTGTGAAGATCTGCCTGGCTCAGTTAAACTATCGCATTGGCGACTTTTCTGCCAATGTTAGCAAAATCAAAGCGGCCATTGAGGAAGCAAAACAGGCCGGCGCTGCTCTGATACTTTTCAGCGAACTGGCTGTTTGCGGTTATCCGCCTGAAGATTTGCTCGATTACGACGATTTTATCCGGCGTTGTGAGAAGGCGCTTGACGAGGTAGCGGCAGCCGCAACGGGAATAACCGTTGTTGTTGGTTCTGTTGCCCGCAATCCTGAAGAAGAAGGCCGCCGCATTGCCAATGCCGCGTATGTATTGCGCGAAGGCAAACGCTTTGTACAATGGAAGACATTACTGCCTACGTACGACGTGTTTCACGAAGCGCGGTATTTTGAACCGGCGGAAAATATCCTTCCCTTTGATTTTGGCGATGTCAATGCCGGCGTTCTCGTTTGCGAAGACACCTGGGAGCGTTTTGCAGGTTTTCAATACGCTGAATCTCCCATCGACCGTTTGCAGGCTGCCGGAATTCGCTTGTTGTTGAATCCTTCAGCATCGCCTTTCAATGAAGGCAAAGGTGCCTTGCGCGATGCCGTGCTGCGCGATACGACGAGTCGTTTGCAGGCTCCTGTGGTTTATGTAAACCAACTTGGAGCCCATACCGATCTGATTTTTGACGGTGGAAGCACAGCCATGAACAAAAGGGGAGAAGTGATCCTGCGCTTGCCCCGATTCAGGGAAGCCTTGGAATATGTGCTTTTCGACGGAACAGATATTACCGCCGCACCGGAAGCCGCAACATGGCCGCTGGAATCAGAAGGCATTGCGCTGCTGCGGGAGGCTTTGGTTTTTGGTTTGCGGGAATATTGCAGCAAAACAGGGTTTAAGACCGCTGTATTGGGTTCTTCGGGTGGATTAGACAGCGCAGTGGTGCAGGCATTGGCCAGCGAAGCCCTGGGCGCTGAAAACGTGCATGCGATGCTGATGCCCTCCGGTTTTTCGTCTGAAGGATCAGTCAATGATGCCCGCCAGCTCAGCGAAAACCTTGGAAATCCGTTCGAAATTGTTCCCATCGCCGGTTTGTACGATGCGTTTAACCATGCGTTGCATCCCATGTTCCAGGGCCGGGAAGCCGATGTAACAGAAGAAAATATTCAGGCCCGCGTGCGCGGCATTTTGCTGATGGCCGCTTCCAATAAATTCGGTCACCTGTTGCTGAATACCTCCAACAAGAGCGAAATGGCCGTGGGGTACAGCACGTTATACGGCGACCTCTGTGGTGGCATCAGCGTGATTGGCGATGTGTTCAAGACGCGTGTGTATGCGCTGGCCAGGCATATCAACGAAGTGCACGGCGCCGTGATTCCGGAAGCGATCATCACCAAGGCGCCGAGTGCCGAATTGCGTCCAGATCAGAAAGACAGCGATTCGCTGCCACCATACGAAGAATTAGATCCTTTGCTCCAGGCTTATATCGAAGCTTGTAAAGGTAAGGAAACCCTGATTCAGGAAGGTTTTGGCGAGGCATTGGTAAACAGGGTGCTGAAGCTGGTAGACCGCAGCGAATACAAGCGTTACCAGGCGCCTCCCATCTTGCGCGTGAGCCGACGTGCTTTCGGGCAAGGAAGAAGGATGCCGCTCGTAGCGCATTATGGCTGAGCAGAAAGTGCCGTTCGGCCGGCAATTCTGGAGCATGGGTGCAGGATCCTTGCTGTTTTTCTGCAGCTTCAACCTGCCTGTTCCAGAGTTTGGCGCCCACCTGGAGGCAATAGGTTACCCGGAACTCAAGCCGCTGATCATTCCGCTTTTCTCGATGATGGCCTTGCTTTCTCGGCCATTCAGCGGGGTAATGACCGATACGATAGGGCGCAAACCGGTGATGATGGCCGGTGCCATGGTTTGCTTTTTGTGCGCCTTGGTTTATCCGTTTGCATCCTGGATCGGTTTGTTCTTGTTGCTGCGCACCTTGCACGGACTCGCTGCGGGATTCACGCCCACAGGCAGCACTGCATACATTGCCGATACCGTGCATCCTTCCCGGCGCGGTGAAGCCATGGGCATGTCCGGACTGATGAGCAATGTCGGAACCGCCATGGGTTTCGCCATTGGTCCGCTGCTCGCTGTCAAGCTGGGCCGCGACTGGATGTATGGGTTGGCAGCCGCCATGGCGCTTGCTGCATTGTACATCTTCAGCCGCCTGCCGGAGAGTTTATGGCGCAGAAGACGATTTGAAGTCGGGTTGCTGCGCATCCGTCCCAAAGACATCATCGACTGGCACGTTTGGGAACCCTCGGTTGTGATGCTGCTGGTTTGTATGAACTTAGGTGCTGTGTTAACCGTCATGCCCGATTTTACCCGCCACCTCGGTTACGAGAACAAAGGGTTGTACATGGCCATCTACATCGGCTCTTCCTTGCTGGTCCGCATTTTATCGGGCAAGTTGTCTGACCGCCATGGCCGTACTTTTTCGATCGTGCTCGGAACCAGTTGCCTGAGCATTAGTATGTTGCTGATTACCTGGACGGAAGCCGCCTGGGTGCTTTATCCTTCAGCCGTCTTATTCGGTTTTGGTCAAGGCTTTAATGCGCCAGCCATGTTTGCATGGACAACAGATTTGAGCCGAAAGGAAATGAAGGGCCGTTCGCTGGCAACCATTTTCATCGCGCTGGAGGCAGGGATCACGCTTGGCGGTTTGGGCGGAGGATACTTGTACAACAACCGTACAGAGAACCTACACTGGGTATTCGCTTTATGCGCCCTGTGTGCAGTTTCGGCGCTGGTCTTCACTTTGCTGCGCCGAAGGCAGCATGCCAAACCCGATTATTCGAAGCGGTAGTTTTTCAGCAGCCAGAAAACATCGCGTTTCCAGGTGCTGTAAGGATTGTAAGAACCGAACATGTAGTTTATCAGCTCGTATTCATCCTTGGGCTCGCGTCCAAATTTATTGCTGAAGCCATTGACTGTAAACTCGAGGTAATGACCGAAATCTACCATGCAATCGTACCAATTGGCGAAGATGGCATAGTTGGTTTTGGTGGCAGCGACGGCCGTGGTCGGACGAAGTCCGCGGGGCATGCGCATGCCGGTAAGGTTGTTGAATTCGCGGGCGAGATAGCTGTACTGACCGTCGGCGCCGCTTTCCTGCAGCTTGATAACGGTGAATACCTTCGCCCAACGACCGATACGGTATTTGGCTACGGCGTGCATTTGACGCACGGTGGGTATCTCCTGCAGAGGAAGACGCAGATTGAGCGAGTCAATGAACAGCGAGTCCTGGGTACAGCGAATCTGCTGCGAAGCCATTACCCGCCCTGCGGCTGTCTCTTCAGAACCGTTGCGCACAAATGCAACGGCAATCAAGGAGATGAAAATCAGGCTGAGCCAGCTTTTTTTCATCATGTCTTTTAATCTTCAACAATCATGCCAAAATGGTTTTTGGGGTTTGTGTTTTCAGCTGTTAAAGGCTTACGGGGCTTGCGTAAGGTGCAACTTATCACCATGGATATCCACTGTATCCTGCGAATTCTCATGTCGCATAGATGTTGGATTTTGGGTACATTGGCTGTGTTAAAAAAAAACTATGTCACCCCTGTTTCAACCTGTATTCCGAAAGAGTACTGTGCTCGTAATCTGCGGATTAGGCTCTTTGACCGGGCTGCGCGCGCAGCAGTTTTACGGACTGAACAA
>CANHTS010000231.1 GCA_947463435.1 Flavobacteriales bacterium
ATGGTTGCCCCGGTACTTGAAGACAATGCTGTATTGCAGGCCGGCAACCAGCAGGTTATCTGCACGCTGAAAGGCGTAGACAGTGGTTACCTGCGGTCGCGCCACCTGCACCAACGGCTGATAGCAGGCACAACCGATCTGGGTGCTCCGCTCGAAGTGCCGAGGGTAGTGCTGGGAGAAGGGCTCGATTACCGCCTCAACCTCAATCAGGCCGATCAGATGCAAGGCATCAATGCCATCGTGCCCGACCGGCAAAGCACGAGCATTGTCAATCCGGAAATTGTGAACCTGCGCCTTGTGCCATCCGGCGTTTTCAGGCTCGACGACGAAATCGGGAACCGCTATGCCTATGTATCGCTCGATTTTGCATCTGAGCTCTTCAGCCGCGACCAGGAATACAGCCAGCTGGAAATCATGTTCCGCAGCGGTGCACAGGCCGAAAATGTTGCCAATACCGTGCAGGCTACCCTGGGAAAAGACTTTGAGATTCGCGACCGCCGCAGGCAAAATGAAGCACTTTTCAAAATGTTCAGGACCGAGAAATGGGCCACTTTCGCAATCCTCTGCTTCGTACTAGGCATCATTTCATTCAACCTGACGGGCGCCCTTTCCATGCTGGTGATTGAGAAAAAGGAAGACATCCGCATTCTCCACGTAATGGGTGCGCGCAACCGCAGCATTGGCGTTATCTTCCTGTTTGAAGGCCTGCTAATCGCCCTCAGCGGAGCCGGTCTGGGTATTCTGCTTTCCGTACTGGCTGTAATTTTGCAACAGCAATATGGCTTCATCACCATGCAAAGTGCCATTATTCCCTATTACCCGGTCGAACTCCACAGTGCAGACATTGCCCTGGTTTTCGGCGTGACTTTTGTACTGGGTTTCCTGAGTTCGCTTCACCCGGCATGGCGATCGTACAAAACACTCAACTGATTTTTCCGTTATCCACTATATGCGCAGACTGTTCAGCTTCTTGTTCTTCCTTCCTCTGATCGTGGAAGCGCAAAACGGCATTTTAAATCAATTGTCGCATGAACGCGTGCAGGCAGCGCAGGCCCGGACGCAGTTCCGCGTCAGCCGGATGTTCCTGGACTCCGGCCTCTCAGCTAAACCCAAATACATCTACTGGAGAGCCTTCAAGCTCGAAGACCAACTGGAGCTCTGGGCCAGCGACAGCAGCATTGGTCCCTACAAACTACTCAAAACCTATTACGTATGTCAGGGCAGTGGCGACCTCGGGCCTAAGCGCAAGTTCGGCGACCGCCAGGTTCCCGAAGGACTTTATTATATCGAACGCTTCAACCCGAACAGCAATTACCACCTCAGCATGAAGGTGTCGTATCCGAATGAGGCCGACCTGGTGCATGCCGACAAACAGAATCCGGGTAACGAAATCTATATCCATGGTTCCTGCGTTTCCATCGGCTGCCTGCCCATGACCGATTCGGTGATGGAAGAAATCTACTGGATATCGCTCAGCGCACAAGCCTATCAAGGTGCACAGGCCAAAATACCGGTGGATATTTATCCTTGCCGCTTCACCCAAAAAAACTGGAGTTACCTCAACACGCAATACGGTTCCAAACCCGGATTGGTTCCCTTTTGGAAGAACATCGAAGAGGCGTATAAATTCTTCAATAAACACAAGGTTCCGCCTGGGTTCTGGGTTGATGATGATGGAAAATACCGCATCGTATTTCCGCAGAATTTCCACTTGTATTCCGAGAACCACTGATGGCCTTCCTGATTTGTGGCCTGGGCAATCCCGGACTGGAATACGCCCATACGCGACACAACGCAGGATTCGATGTACTCGACCGTCTGGCTGCAAGGCACGAAGCCACCTGGCAAAGCGACCGGCATGGCTGGACGGCCAAAATGCGCTACCGTGGTCGGGACATCCTGCTCCTCAAGCCTTCCACTTTCATGAACCTCAGCGGCAAAGCATTAGCATATTGGATGCAACAGGCCAAACCCACTGCAGGTCAGATATTGGTGGTATGCGACGACCTGGCCCTGCCTCCTTTCCGTTTGCGGCTCCGGGGCAGTGGCAGCCATGGCGGACAAAACGGTTTGCGGCATATCATTGAAACCATTGGCACAGAAGGTTTTGCCAGGTTGCGCGTGGGCATCGGCAGCGACTATCAAAAGGGAAGACAAGTGGAATACGTTCTTGGTCGCTGGGATGAAACCCAACAAAAAGAACTCGAGGACTGCCTCGAGAAAGCAGCCGACGCCATCGAATCATTCGTGTTTGCCGGGCTCGGCGATACCATGACACGCTTCAACCGCTGAGAAGCGACCAGGCACCTATTCCTTGAGTTCGCGGGTGGCAGCGCGTATCAAATCGAAACGCTGCAGGAATTCGCCGGCCACAATGCGCAGAACGGTGTATACGGGCGCAGCCAATACCATGCCGGTGATACCGCCCAGTGTTCCGCCCATTAGCACCACCATAAACAATTCGAGGGGGTGGGCTTTAAGTGTATTGGAGAAAATGAGCGGATAGGTGATGAAATTATCGAGCATCACAGCGACCACAAACACAATGGAAATCACGAACATATCCGGCAAAATGGCCTGGTAGAAATCCTGCCCGATATGGGTGGTTACACCGAGTACCAGTCCGAAACCCAGGCCAATCCACGGACCGACGTAGGGAATCAGGTTGACGATGCCGGCAAAAAGGGCAATGGTAAAAGCGTAGCGTTCACCAGCGAACAACAAGCCAACCCAGATATATGCAGTGAAGATGAGAATCTGCAAGAGTATGGCGAGGAAATAGCGCGACAACATCTGGTTGACCGACCGCATGATGCGCTGCATGGCCGGTTCGTGCTTGCCGGGTGTCAACAAATGAACAAGGCGGTAGAACAGGAATTTCTCGCGGAGCAGGAAAAAGGTGATGAAGGAGATCGAGAAGATGGCACCCACGATGGTTCCCACAAAACCAAAGACGCCTTGCAGGGTAGCGGAGAGGCGTTTGAGGCTGAAAACTTCAACCAACCTGGCACGCAGGTTTTCAGGATTGAGTGCAGTCGGGTCGAGTCCGAGCTGGGTAGCCAGATCGCGCAGTTCCAACAGCGGTTTAGCAAACGACTTTTCAATCAGCAAGGGATCCATGCGGCTAATTTCGGACACCTGTTCAGCGATTACAGGAATCACCAGAAAGAAGGTGCCGCTCAAGCCGGCAAGGAAAACCAGCAAGACCAACAATGCCGCCAGCCAACGCGGTGCCTTTCTGCCAGGCCTGAAATTTTCAAGCCGGTCACAGAGCGGCGCGCCTAAAACGGACAGCACCACCGAAATCAGAAAATACATGACAATACTGCGGAAGAACCACAAGCCTAATACGAGGAAGATGAGGCCAGGTATCCATAACAAGCGGTTCAGTTTCCACTGCATGGAACAAAGGTAAGCAAGGCAAAGTAGCCGGATCGGGTATTGCAAATTCGTACTGCGCATTAAAAACTTCTACCGATTGCCCAATAGTATCAGGTGTTTTATTGACCAGTTGTTAAGGTCCTTTATGCTGAGAAAAGGAAGTGCAGATAGCGTTTGATGTTGTACGTGGCCTTGAAGGAACGGTGTTTCCGATGAGGGGTTTGGATGTTTTGGTAGAACAGGGCTCAGGGTATGAGGATTGAGAGGGAGCTAAACAGAGGTTGGGATGGGAAGGGCTTGAAGGAAGTATAAGAATAGATGGCTGGTAAACTGCCCTTCGGCGAAACGGCAATTCCAGATTAGTCGGAAGCGTCCACTATGTACGGCAGGTTCCATGCCTTGCTGACGAACAAACCGAACATGTGTTCAACTTTCTGATTTCCGCTGTAGCGGCGGTTGGTGAGGTAAC
>CANHTS010000232.1 GCA_947463435.1 Flavobacteriales bacterium
ATGGCGTGCATTTCGGTTTCGTTTTCACCGGGCTCGCCGAGGATGTGCATCAGGCGGCCTTGGGGGAACTTGTCTCCCGGTTCCCATCCTGTGATTTCCACCACTGCCTTCAGGCCGCGCAAGCGCTTATCCGGCTTGTCGCTCAGGCCGATGGCATAGTGCAGGTGTTTGTCGCGCGATTCAAGCAGCATGCGTTGCCCCTGGATGCGGATGATGCCGGCATAGGGACCGCGATGCCTTTCCAATACCTCGATAACTTCGCCTGTCGGAGAACTGTTTCCACGTTTGCCGCGCACCTTTACCCGCACAAGGTCGCGGTGCAGTGCCCTGCCCAGGCGCTCGGCGGGTATGTAAACGTCGTCGCCTTCTTCTAGCACCACCCAGCCATCGCCGCTGCGTGTTATCTCGAGTTTGCCGCTCAGTATCTGCCGCTCGGCCTGGATGTAATACCGCCCGCGTTCAAGTTGCTTTATGGTTCCCGCGCGGTGCAAATCTTCCAATAACTGCTGGATATTTATGGCATCATCGGCCAGCTCGAGTGGCAAGCGACGCGTGATTTGCTTGTGGTTGAGGGGTTTGCCGCCGGCTTCCTTTAAAATCTCCAATACGGCCTCCTGTAAACTGCCGGTGCTCATGTCTGCGAAGGTAATTCTGCGCCACTGCATAAAAAGACACACAGATTGCAGGGTTTTCATTTTATTTGCTAAGGTGCTCTGACCAATCATGAAACCCTATTTCAAGTTCGTACTCATAAGCGCATCCATGTGGATATCCATCTGGAATCCGCTGCATGGACAAACCGAAACCGACGGGCTCTGGATGCCCAAGCGCAATTTCTGCGGCGGGCTGATAGCAGGTGCTTCTTCATGGACCCATTACTGGGAAGGCACCCTGCACCGCAACAACCAGAACATCGGCACCCTGAGCAGCAGTTTCCTGATGGCCATGGGAAATTATGGAGTCGGAGAGAATACCAATATCATCTTTTCCCTTCCTTATATCAGCAATAAAGCCAGTGCGGGTACACTCGCTCCGCAGCAAGGCTTGCAAGACCTTAACCTTTCGGTGAAGCAATACCTCGGCGGGCGCAATTGGAAAGGGAGCACCGTTGGACTGACAGCCGTTGGCGGTGTTTCCACACCCTTGAGCAATTATGTAGCTGATTTCCTTCCGCTGGCCATTGGCGTCCGCAGCCGGACACTGAGCCTGCGTCTCCTGGGCGATTTGCAGCGGGGCAAATTCTTCGCGACCGCTTCGGCAGCCTATGTGCGCCGTGCTTCCATTGAGATCGACCGCACTGCCTATTACACCACCGAAATGGTCTACAGCAACCAGGTCATCATGCCCGATGTGTTTACCTGGATGGTCAGGACAGGTTATCGCAAGGACCCGGATCATATCGTGGAGTTTTTTGTCGACCGGATGAATACGCTCGGGGGCTTTGATATGCGGCGCAACGATATGCCATTCCCGAGCAATAACATGGAACAAACGCGTATCGGTCTCGGGGCTAAATGGGCGCTAGGCAAACAAGGACTATCTTTCATGGGGAATGTTTCCCGCGTGGTTGCGGGTCGCAACATGGGCCAGGCCAGCGCTGCCATGGCCGGATTGGTATGGCAGTTTGCAGTACCCAGGAAAACCAAGACTTACAATTGATTTTTATTGAATGCGATGAAACCAATGCACAACTTTCCATCTACTCAATCAGCCCTGAAGGCTCTAACTAAAAACAACCTGCGTTCCAAACGCAAGCTCTTCCATATGCGCAACACCATTCTCATGGCAGCCTTTGCTGCCCTGATCCTGCTCCCGACCGCCTGTAAGAAGGAACTCGAGCAGGAGAATATGCAGTTTCCGGCCCTTGAGCCATTGCGGTCAGATACGGGAGCAGGCACATGGAAAACGATACTGCTCAGCCGACCGGATCAGATTCCGGTGGCTGCACCCGTAGCTGTTACCAGCCCGGATTACAGGCTTGAACTGCAGGAGATCGTGAGCCGCCAGGAGCGGATGGAGGAAACAGACGAAGACAACCTGAAGTACTGGGCAGCCGGTACCGTATTGCGCTGGAACGAAATCATGCGTGAGCTGGTTGCCAAATACAATTTGCCGCCGTATCAGAACCCTGACGGCAGCTACCCCTTTCCGGATGCCAACAACCCGCTGGCCTATCCGTATTTCCCCTTTGCCAATCCGCCCTACGCTGCGCGCGCTTACGCCTACGCCAGCGCAGCCGTTTATGACGCATTGGTAGCAGCGGCCCATTACCGCAGCCTCTACCGCAGGCCGCTACCTTCCAGGACCAATCCTAAAATCAAGCATCTCATACCGGTTACGGGTGACTGGACTTATCCTTCCGATGATCTGACGGCTGCGGGTGCTTCCGTTGCAATACTTTCTCTCATGTTTCCGGGTGAACAGGATTATCTGCAGCGCCGTTTGAATGCATGCCGCGATGCCATCCTGTTGTCAGGCACCTGCTCGCGCAGTGATGCAGCTGCGGGTGAGGCATTGGGTCGCGGTGTAGCTGCGGTATTCATTGCAAGGGCCAGAACCGACCGTGCAGGAGCATCAGCCGGAACCCCTGCTTTGTGGCAACAGCTTGAACAGAAGGCGATCCAAGCCGGCGAAACACCATGGAAGAGCCTGGAAACACCACCGCGTCCGCCAATGCTTCCGGCTTTCGGCAAAGTGAAAGGCTTTTTACTCGATTCGCTCGAGGTTGTGAACAACCGCCCCCCGGCACCGCCTTCAGTTCACAGCGAGCAGTTCAGGAAAGAATTGGCTGAGGTGCTGCAATACAGCCTGAATCCGACCCGCGAACGTGTAGCCATCGTGCATTTCTGGGCTGACGGTGCCGGTACCTATACACCACCCGGCCATTGGAACGCCATCGCCTGCAGCGACTTCGTGAAAGAAAGGTTCAGCGAGGTGCGATGGGCCCGTAACCTGGCACTGCTCAACATGGCGATGTTCGATGCCGCCATCTGCTGCTGGGATGCCAAATATGCCTACTTCAATCCTCGTCCGAGCCAGGTAGATGCTGCCATCAAGACGCATACCGGCGTTCCAAATTTCCCGGCATTCACAAGCGGGCACAGCACTTTCAGCGGAGCTGCGGCAACCTTCCTGGCGCATGTTGTGCCTTCACGCGCAGGCTCCTACAAATCGATGGCATCCGAAGCGAGTGTTTCCAGATTGTACGGTGCCATTCACTACCGCAGCGATATCGAAGTCGGGATGAATATGGGCAATATGTTGGGCGGCATGGCCGTGCAACGCGCGCTCACCGACGGTGCAGAATAAACCGCTTGCCGGCGGATTCAATCAGAATCCGAGAAAGTAACCCATCCCGAGGAAGGCTATCAAAGCGCCGGTTATCGTCATGCCATACAGCGTGTAGATAACATACGTTCCTTCGTGCCCAACGGACATGGTAATGCCCATACTGGTCATACACAAGATCGCCCCTGTCGTGAGAAAGCCCATGCCCAGGCGCCGTTGCCGCGCATAATGCGTACGTTTGAGTTCGCTGAGAATGGACTGCGTGGTATCCGAGGGGAGACCAGCCGATTCCAGAAACTCTTGCACCGCCTCGAAACGGCGTTCTTTCCGGTAGATATCGTAAGCACGTTGTGAAATGTCTGTCAGTTCCATGCGACCTCCAAATGGGAAAAATAACCAAAAGCGTGGAAAAGGCAATACCCCCGGGGCGCTATTTTTGCAAATTCGCATGGAAGCCGACAAAACATATAACCCCGGCAGGGTAGAAGACAAATGGTATCAATACTGGATGGACAAGGGTTTGTTCCGCTCTGTTCCCGATGAGCGCGAACCCTATACCAT
>CANHTS010000233.1 GCA_947463435.1 Flavobacteriales bacterium
CGAAGCCGATTGGCGCCTGATTGCCGAAGTAAAGAACAATCCGCGCATCCATATCCCGATTTTCGGCAATGGCGACATAGATTCACCGCAAAAAGCCGCTGAATACCGGAACCGCTATGGGGTGGATGGGATCATGATTGGCCGTGCCGCCATCGGTTACCCTTGGATCTTCCGGGAAATCAAGCACTATTTCCAGACCGGAGAAATCATGGCTCCACCCGATTTCAACGAGCGCATCGAGGCCTGTCGCACGCATTTCGAAAGGAGCATCGCCTGGAAGGGAGAGAAAACCGGTGTGGTGGAAATGCGCCGGCATTATGCGACCTATTTCAAGGGGCTTTCCCATTTCAAACCGTACCGCAGCCGTTTGGTAACGGCAGGCACTGCGGTGGAGGTGATGGAGATACTGGCTGAACTTGAATCGCTGGAAGCGGCGCAGTTTGCAGGTGTCTGATCAGTTGCGGCGGCTGAGCCGCAGTTCGTTGACCATGTCCACAATCAGGCTGTGCAGCCGCTGGATATTCTCTTTGTTTTTTGCGCTGACAAACACGGCCGGATGGTTTTCGCGGGCAATCCAGCTGTTCTCGAATTCTTTCAGTGTCATGGTGGGTTCTCCGAAATCGTCTTCCGGTGCGTGGTAGGCATCTACCTTGTTGAACACCAGCAATACCGGTTTGTCTTCGGCGCCGATTTCTTTCAGGGTATCTTTCACCACCTGCATTTGTTCTTCGAAATGCGGACTGGAGGCGTCGACCACATGCAGGAGCAGGTCGGCTTCCACCACTTCGGCCAGGGTGCTCTTGAAGCTCTCGATCAGTTCGTGGGGAAGCTTGCGGATGAAGCCGACGGTATCGCTGAGCAGGCATTCGGTCATATGGCCTTGGGTGTCGGGTAGAACCAGCTTGCGTACTGTGGTATCGAGGGTTGCGAAGAGTTTGTTTTCAGCGAGGATATCGGCTTTGGTGAGCAGGTTCATGAGGGTGCTCTTGCCGACATTGGTATAGCCTACGAGCGCGATGCGCATTTTCTGGTCGCGGCCCCGGCGGCGTTCCTGGGCTTGACCTTCCACAGTGCGCAGGCGGTCTGTCAGAAGGGCAATGCGGTTGCGCAGCGCGCGGCGGTCTGTTTCGATTTCCTGTTCACCCGGTCCGCGCATCCCGATGCCACCTTTCTGCTTGCTCAGGTGCGTCCACATGCGCGTAAGACGGGGCAGCAGGTAGCGGCTTTGTGCCAGTTCCACCTGCCAGCGCGCCTGCGAAGTGCGTGCATTGTGGGCGAAGATGTGGAGGATGAGGCTGCTGCGGTCGAGGATCTTGATGTCCTTGAATTCCTGTTCGAGGTTGCGGATTTGCGAGGGGCTCAGCTCGTCGTCGAAAATCACCATATCGACCTTGTGTTCCGTCACATAGGCCTTGATTTCATCCAGCTTTCCGCTGCCCACATACGTGCGCGAGCTGGGATGGTCGAGGCGTTGCACGAAGCGCTTCAGCGTTTGGGCGCCGGCCGTCTGCGCCAGCATTTCCAGTTCGTCGAGGTATTCTGACGCTTTATAGCCATGGTGCGGATGTTTGATTTCCACCGCCACGAGGATTGCCTTTTCGGCATCCTTATGCGCATCGAATAAGACCTTCTTTTTCACCATGCCCTGAGAGGTGCAAAGGTAGGCAAGCGGATATGGCTATCTTTGTACACCATGCGATTCCTGTGGCTGAGCCTGCTTATCATCGCATCCGGCGCCGATCGGATGGCTGCCCAGGGCATCAGCTTCAGCAATGTACCCCGCATCAATCCGCGCAGTTCCTACAACCGCGTGATCGGCGAAAATCCTTCCGGGCTGTACCTGCTGCGCATGCGCAATCCCGATGCGCGGCAGAATGTGGAAGTGGAATGGTATTCCCATAACCTCAATTTTCAGTCGTCGCGTTACCTGAGCATGGGTTCGGGCCGACTGCTCCGGATTTTTCAGACCACAGGCGGACTTTGTTATCTGCAAGGAAAGGGCGACCGGTCGCGCGGGGTCTTCACCGTTTCGGGCGGCAAAACCGATGCGGCGCTCAAGGATCTTCTTGAAAAGCCCAGGCTGCTCGAGTTTGATCATTACGATTTTTACAAAGACAATACGGAAGCAGTGCAAGACCGGTTCAACCGCTATTGCGCCTTGTATGCAGACAGCCGCGACGGGTCTGGAAAGCAGATCCTTGACCTCGTGGTGCTCGACAGCAGCCTGGCACCGGTTTACCGCCAGGTTAAAACCCTGGAAATACAAGCCGATGCCTTCCGCATCGGTGAACTGGCGCTCGATCCCGAGGGCAATGCCTATATCCTCGCTTCCGAACAACGCAAAGACCGCCGCAAAGGCGACCCCGGATCGGTGCGTCATGTGGTGTATTGCTTTCAGCGCAAGATGGAAGCCTGGTTTGAAGTGGAAGTGAACGAGGGTCTTCGTTTCATCAACCACGCCAGGATGGCCTTCAACGACAGCAGCGGCAGGATGGTGGTGGCCGGCTTGTACGGCATGAAGAGCAATGAAGGAACGTATGGCGTTTTCAGCCTGCATATCGATCCGGCCAATATGGGCGTGTTCAAGTCGCAGTTCACGCCAATCGACCGGGAATTTGTGGCCGGTATCATTGGTCAGCAGCAGGAAAGCAATGGCGACGACCTGATGAACTTCAGGGTTCGGAAAGTGATATGCCGCAGCGACGAGGGCATGGTGCTGGTGGCAGAACGTTATTATGTGACGCAGCAGGTGGAGACTTTTTATGTCAGTGGTATTCCACAAACCACCACCACCAATATGTACCATTACGACGATGTGATGCTGCTTTCGCTGAACGGCAGCGGCAATATCGAATGGCGTCAGGTGATCCGGAAAAGGCAGAGCGGAATGGCTGCGGCGTCGCAGTATTCAGGCATTGCAGTCTGCGCGACTCCGGCTTCCATCCAGATCATCTACAACGACTACAGCAAGACCGACGGCGATGTAATCCAGTACAGCGTGCGGAAAGATGGGTTCACTGAACAACGCATTATCATGCGCAGCGAAAACTATTTCAGCGCCGTTATACCCAATGAAGGCAAACAAACCGGCTTTAACCGCATGGTGCTCACCTGCCTGCGGAACCGCCAGGTTTCGCTTATGAAGCTGGCTTATTGAAGTCGGATAGATCGGATACTTCTAAGCATTTTTCAACATAGCTATCGAGGCCGGAGCCTGTTTGAAAAGGGCAGGTGAAAAGCTATTGCTTGGCTTCAGCATGATGGGGAGGTTTGTGTAATTCTGGCTGTAGGTTTGGGCGGCTGTCGGTGTATGGGTATTGGGCTGTTGTAAGGGATTTCGGATGTGGGTTGGGGTGAAGGGAGAGTGGAGGCGAGGAAGGAGTGGGAGACGAGTGGTTGTGGTGTGAATAAAGTATTGTTTAAACGTTTATAAGCGTGTAATTTCAGGCCAGATTATGCGCAAGCCGACTATGGGCCTTTGCGGTGTGTGTTTCGACCCCTATATTGCGCCTGTATTCTCATCATTTTTAATTATGGACTTTGTTACTTTTATCCAAACTTACAACACCGAAGAACGCTGTATCCGTTTGTGGAAGAATTTGCGGGATAAGCATGGTGTATTCTGTAACCGCTGCGGCAGCAATGAACATCTGTGGCTCCCTTCAAAGCTGAAATACCGGTGTAGACAATGCAAGTCTGAAATCACCTTGCGCAGTGGAACCTTGCTGGAGTACTCAAAACTCCCTTTCCGTTACTGGGTTTACGCGATTGGTGTAGTAGCATTTCAGAAGAAATCGATTTCGGCTTTGCAGGTACAGCGCCATCTGGGTCACCCGAA
>CANHTS010000234.1 GCA_947463435.1 Flavobacteriales bacterium
ATGGAACAAATGGGCGGTGGCTATTTCAAAGGCCGCATCACCACCATCGGCTATTTCTATGCCGGCGACGACGATTACGATCAGGACAAGCTCAACAAGGAATCCATCGACTTCAAAGACGAAACGCCCGAAGGCGACGTGGCGCTCTTTGCGCTCGACAGCCTCCGTTTAGCGTATCCCGAAATCGGCAAGCGCTTCGATTTTGTTCTCTACAACAACAAAGACCAAAGCTGGATGGAAGATGAAGAAGATGACGACGAAGAAGATGATACCGATACCGCTGCGTATGATGATGAATACAAGCCGGATAAGGAGTTCGTCCATATCACCGGTTTGATTGGGTATTCAAATGCGAAATTGTCAGGGCTCCAGACCATGCTTACCGCAGCCGGCTTGCCTGAAATCGATCCAGGCCTGATCTGGCAAGGTGTTGAAG
This sequence comes from Flavobacteriales bacterium, assembly GCA_947463435.1. GTDB lineage: Bacteria > Bacteroidota > Bacteroidia > NS11-12g > UBA955 > REEB481. The sequence continues at coordinate 437 of CANHTS010000234.1, forward strand.
TGAGCTATATCAATCGGGGCAACAGGCCCGGTGGCCGTCTGGCCATGACCTGGGTGCCTACCCGCAACTTTACGCTCACTAACGACACGGCCATGCGCTTCAATGCCTTCAATGTGTCGAACGAAAGCCTTTTTGATATCCTGCGCGACCAACATTTCAACCTGGCCTTCGGTACGGGTATGGCTTACCAGCAGCTCCAACTCGAACTGAGCCAGACACCGCAGGTGCCTGATCTGCGCAATCCCGGACCCAATTGGGTGGTCCGTTACCGCAATCCCGCTGTGTTGCTCACAGCCATTGCCCAGTTGAAAGCCTCCTTAGGTCCGCTGAGTTTCGGGCTGAACATGGGATACGGTTTGGATATTTCCAGAAAAGGTTGGCGCTACAATGGCCAATTGATGCCCGGTATTGCCAGTACCAGCCAATCTGGCGCCTTTGCCCAGGCTACCGTTGGTTTTGTGATCAAAGACTGATATGGAACCACAAGCGCCGAAACCCTGGTACGCGGATATTCCCAACTACATGACGCTGGCGAACCTCGGCTGCGGCGTCCTGGCCCTGCTCTTCATCCGCGATGGCAACCTGCAGGGCGCCTCCTGGCTCATGTTGCTCGCCGCAGGCCTTGATTTCCTCGATGGCTTCACCGCCCGCCTCCTGAAAGTGAGTTCGGCCCTGGGTGCTCAACTCGATTCCCTCGCCGATCTGGTAACCTTCGGCGTGGTGCCGGGCTTCATCATCCACGCCCTCATGAACAACTACGGCTATTGCCCGGCCGAAGGTTTCTGCATCAATACCTATGTCTTTATCCTGATTCCGCTGTTCTCCGCCTGGCGCCTGGCCAACTTCAATATCGATACCCGGCAGCGCGAGGGCTTTCTCGGTGTGCCAACGCCCGCCAACGGTCTCCTCATCGCTTCCTTTCCCTTCATTGCGGGCAGCGGGTTCTTCCTCGATGCCATCATCACAGACTTCTATTTCCTGAAGTTCTTCCCGCTTGTGGCCGGCTTCCTGCTTGTGAGCGATTTGCCGCTGATGGCCTTCAAATTCAAATCGTTCGGTGTGAAGGAAAACCTCATGCGCTATGCCTTCCTGCTGGGCATGCTTGCGTTATTGCTCATCTGGGGCTGGAAGTCTGTTCCCCTGGTGTTCGTGCTTTATCTGTTCCTTTCACTGTTGCATGCAGCCTTGAACCGCAAACCCAAAGCAGTGAATACGCCGGAGGAATCATAAAGCGTTCCTTCTGAGGGAAGGGCGAAGTGGCTCCGCTTTTTTGAACTTATTTTGCAATATGCTGAAAGTGGGAATAATCATGGGCTCCGATTCTGACCTGCCGGTGATGCAGGAGGCCGCAGCCATGCTCGACCATTTCGGGGTGCCTTATGAAATCACGGTGGTTTCGGCACACCGCACACCGCAACGCATGGTGGAATACGCTGCTTCCGCACGCCAGCGCGGTATCCGCGTGATCATCGCAGGAGCCGGTGGTGCCGCACATCTGCCGGGCATGGTGGCCAGCATGACCGAATTGCCCGTTATCGGCGTTCCGGTGCAGTCTAAAACCATGTCGGGCATAGATTCCCTGTATTCGATCGTGCAAATGCCGCCGGGCGTTCCGGTGGCGACCATGGCCATCAATGGAGCACGCAATGCCGGTATTTGTGCCGCCCAGATTGTGGGAGCGGGCGACGAAGTACTGCTCGATAAAGTAGCTGCTTACAAAAAGAACCTCGAAGCCGAAGTACTCGTGAAGGCCGAAAAGCTCGAAGGCATCGGCTACGCTGCCTACCTCAAGGGAATGAACTGAAGATGCTGATCGTCGGCAATACCCTGGTAAGCGAAGACATCATCCAGGAAGTTTTCACCTGCGAATTGAGCGCCTGTAAAGGGGAATGCTGCGTGCAGGGCGATCTCGGCGCACCCCTGGATAAAGAAGAAATCCCCTTGATTGAAGCGGAGCTGGAAGCGATGATTCCGTTTTTGGAAGCGGACGGCGTTGAACAAATCCGGGCCACTGGTTTTTGGGAGGAAGATGAATCCGGAGCAGTTACCGCTTGCCGGCCCGACGGAGCCTGTGTGTTTGCCATCCGCGAGAATGGCATCACCCTCTGTGGAATGGAAAAGGCGCAACGGGCAGGAGCCATTGCCTTTCCAAAACCCATATCCTGCCATTTGTACCCCATCCGCATGGCGCAATACGGCGAATTCAATGTCATGAACTACCACCGCTGGTCGATCTGTGCGCCGGGTTGTGCCGCCGGAAAGCAAAGCGGTTTGGCCCTGTACCAGTTCCTCCGCAACCCCTTAATCCGCAAAATGGGAGTGGAGTGGTATGCCGAACTCGAGGCCGGCGCCGAAGCCTGGAAACAGCGCTGAAGAAAGCAGACCCGCAAAGCATACAGATAAAACCACGTGGCTGCTTGCAAATCTGAATTCTCTTTGTACCTTTGCAGCCCGTTCAGAATGGTGATGTAGCTCAGATGGTAGAGCAAAGGACTGAAAATCCTTGTGTCGGCGGTTCGATTCCGTCCATCACCACAAACTTTAAAGACCGCCAAAGAGCGGTCTTTTTTTGTTGTGCCCGAGCCGTCGACCCTCGTGGTCGCCCGCGCGTGCACTGCCTTCCACCAAATGTAGGAAAACGGATGTCAACCGCCCGCGGTCGCCCTTGCGTCTACAGTCACTTTTTCAATGCAGCGGAAGGGAAGGCGGCCATGGATGCGCTGTTCCATGCACCAGGCTGCGCTCCGTCCCGTCCCCGGATGTTCCCCCTTTTTTTTACCGGCTTCCCGGGTGATCGTTCGACCGCCCCATACTTTGCCGGTTTCAGGAAATGGTTCGTTTTTAGCTCCCAAGCTTTCCAATATCAGGACGTGCCGGCGCCCGGCCACAGGATAGTTTTGGTGGTTCATCAAACAGTGCAAACCTATGGAGGTTTTCATACAAGCTTCTGTGCCTGCCATTGGGAAGAAAACAGTTGCAATACCCGGTATCTGCGGCTGCAGATACAGATGGTTTGCGCTTGTTGACCTGCCGCATGTACAACAGGTGTTCCACTATGGCAAAGCATGAATGTAAAATAAAACTGTAACCGAAAATGATAGGTTTTTTGTCATTCCTTGCACTCGCTGCCGCTTTTGCCTTGCTGGGCTGGTTGAAAACCACAGACGGAAACCAGCGCGACAGCGAATAACACGTCCCCTCTACCGCCGTTGAACCGCTGTTGCGCGGCTTTGCATTCTTTGTCCCGGGAAAGCGTGCAAGGGGTATTGATACAGGCTGCCGGCCTGGATTATTCTTCATTCTTGTAAAATCCGGACACTGACATTATAAACGCTCCTGCCGGTGCATGAGCTTACAGACCAGGTGACCTTGCCATAAAGCAATGTTCTGCCAGGACTGCCC
>CANHTS010000235.1 GCA_947463435.1 Flavobacteriales bacterium
AGCAAAGTAAAATCCATCATCGTAGACAAACTCGGTGTGGAAGAGAGTGAAGTGAACATGGAAGCCAGCTTCACCAATGATCTCGGAGCCGATTCACTCGACACCGTAGAACTCATCATGGAATTCGAAAAGGAATTCAACATCGCCATCCCCGACGATCAGGCTGAAAAGATCCAGACCGTGGGCGAAGCAGTAAAGTACATCGAAGAAAACGCGAAGTAATCCCCGGGGGATGCAGTTAAGAAGAGTCGTAGTAACGGGTATTGGGGCGCTCACGCCACTGGGAAACACGTTTCCGGAGTTCTGGAATGCGTTGAAGAACGGAGTGTGCGGTGCGGGTCCCATTACCCGCTTCGACGCTTCTAAATTCAAAACACAGTTTGCCTGCGAAGTAAAGAACTTCGATCCTACCGCTTTCATCGATAAGCGCGAGGCACGCAGGATGGATCCCTTCACGCACTATGCCCTGGTAGTGAGCGATGAAGCCATCCGCGACAGCGGCATACTGGAACAAACCCATAACCCCGACCGCATCGGGGTTATCTGGGGCTCCGGCATCGGCGGCCTCACCACTTTCAGTCAGGAAATCATCGACTTCGGTAAAGGCGACGGAACCCCGCGTTTCAGTCCATTCTTTATTCCGAAGATGATCATCGACATCGCTTCCGGTTACATCAGCATCCAGCACGGTTTCCGCGGCCCCAACTACGGTGTCGTGTCGGCCTGTGCCACCGGTACCCACGCCATCATCGACGCCTTTAACCTGATTCGTCTGGGCAAGGCCGATGTGATCGTGACCGGCGGCTCGGAAGCTTGTGTCAACGAAGCAGCTGTGGGCGGCTTCAACAACATGAAAGCCCTCAGCGAACGCAACGATGATCCGAAAACAGCTTCCCGTCCATTCGACAAAGACCGCGATGGCTTTGTACTCGGCGAAGGTGCGGCCTGCCTGATCCTGGAAGACCTGGAGCACGCTCTTGCGCGCGGAGCAAAAATTTATGCGGAAATGGCCGGTGGCGGCATGACCGGCGATGCCTATCATATCACCGCTCCCCACCCGGAAGGTCTGGGTGCACAAAACGTGATGAAGATGACGCTGGAAGATGCAGAGATGACGATCAACGACATCGACTACATCAATGTGCATGGCACTTCCACCCCGCTCGGTGACATCGCAGAACTCAAGGCGATACGCGCCGTTTTCGGTGATCAGGCCTATAAGCTGAACATCAGCAGCACCAAGAGTATGACCGGGCATTTGCTCGGCGGCGCCGGTGCCATTGAAGCCGTGGCAGGTATTATGTCGGTGCGGGAAGACATCGTTCCCCCGACCATCAACCACTTCACCGACGATCCGGAAATCGACAACGGATTGAATCTCACCTTCCACACTGCGCAGAAGCGCACAGTAAACGCAGCACTGAGCAATACCTTCGGCTTTGGAGGCCACAATGCTTCGGTGATTTTCAAAAAGTACCTGTCCTGAGTTTATCGCATTGCCGGTATCACCCATTCGCCGGATTTTCAACAACAAAGAAGACCAGAACCTGGTCAGGCTTATCAGACAGCTAACCGGCTTTACGCCCGGACGTCTGGAAATTTACCGCGAAGCCCTGCGGCACAGTTCCATTATGGAAATGCGGCGCGGCAAAAACGAACGCATTACCGATAACGAGCGCCTTGAATTTCTGGGGGATGCCATTTTGGATGCAGTGGTGGCCGATATGCTTTTCATGCGCTATCCATTCAAGGGCGAAGGCTTCATGACGGAGATGCGCACCCGCATTGTGAGCAGGCAGCAGCTCACACACCTGGCCGGCAAAATGGGATTGGTGCAGTATATGGACATCCATCCGGATATGCTGAAGAATCCGCAGGCCATGAAATCGGTAGGTTGCAATGCGCTGGAAGCCCTGATCGGTGCCGTTTACCTGGACAAAGGGTACCGCCTGACGCGGCGTTTCATCATCCGCAAACTGATCGACCAATACCTCGACCTGGAAAAGGTCATGGAAATGGAAATCAGCTACAAGGCCAAGCTGCTCAAATGGGCGCAGAAGAACCAGAAGAAACTGCAGTTTGTGGCCGAAAGGGCCGACAACGACAAGCGGCATTCCCTGCACAAGGTGACGGTGATGCTGGATGACAAGATGCTGATTTCAGACCTGAACCATTCCAAGAAATCGGCCGAGGAGCTGGCGGCGGAAAAAGCCTGCAAACAGCTCGGGATTTAACGGTTCAATAATCGCCGTACACGTCGGTCAATGCCTCGCAACCGGTTTCGGTGATGAGGATGGTATGCTCGAACTGGGCAGACAATTTGCCGTCGATGGTACGGGCAGTCCAACCGTCTTTGCGGTCTACCTTGGCGCGCGCTTTTCCGGCATTGATCATCGGTTCTATGGTGAATATCATGCCCGGCTTCAGGATGGGGCCGCTGTTTTTGGCGGCTGTATGGGCCACTTCAGGGTCTTCGTGAAATTCGATGCCCACGCCGTGTCCACAGAATTCATACACAACCGAATAGCCATGCGATGTTGCCAGTGCATTGATATGGTAACCAATATTCCCCAGGTGGTTTTCAGGAAAACATTGGTCGATACCGGCGCGAAGGCAGGCTTTGGTCGTATCGAGGAGGCGTTGTGCGTATTCGCTGATTTCCCCGACGGCGTACATGCGGCAGGTATCGCCGTAAAAACCGTCCAGGATGGTGGTAACATCGATGTTCACGATATCGCCGTAGCGCAGCACATAATCACCCGGAATGCCATGGCAGATCACATCGTTCGGCGAAATACAGCAAGAGGCGGGATACCCTTTATAGCCTTTGGTGGCGGGCACGGCGCCATGATCGCGCACGAATTCCTCCACGATGCGGTCGAGATCGCTGGTCTTCACTCCCTCTTTCACCAAAGGCTCCAGGTGTTTCAGGGTTTTGGCAGCCAGTTGTGAACTGCGGCGAATGCCTTCAATCTGCTCCGGTGTTTTTATGCGAATCGCCACGCTGCAAAAATACCACAAGCCGGTACAAAAGCCGAAGTGCCTGATTATCTTTGAATATCCATTACAAACCATGAGAAAAACCCTTACTTCCCTTATGCTCCTGGCTGCTGCAACGCAGGTTCAGGCGCAGTTGTTGCCCAACGGCAGTTTTGAAGACTGGACTGGTTCCGGCACTTCCATCCAAATGGGTGGCGGCTGGATGGGCAACGGCATCCTCCGCCTGGAGAATCTGACGGTGAATTCGCAATCCGGACAAGAGACGCGCCTGCCAGCAGGTGGCCGTTACTTCATTGGTTTGCGCAACGTCATCAGCGGGCAACAAGGTAGCCTTGGCACCATTTCCAACCGCTTTGCATTCAGCCAGCGCCCGGTTTCCATGCGTACAGCAGTGATGTTTTTCCCGGGTACTGTAGCCGGTGAAAGCTGGGGCTTCCGCATCCTTTTCCTCAAGAACAAAATGGGTGGTGGCAAAGACACCATTCTGCAGGCCGGTGGTGTACTGAATCCACAGGCTATTGGCGATTGGGGCCAGTTCACCGTTGGACTTTCCCAGCTCTACAATACCAGCTTTACAGCCAACCCCGACACCGCTGTCGTTATCTTCAGCCTCACCCCGAACTCAAACAATCAGATTTCTGCTGCCGGTCTGCTGGCACTTGATATGATGACCTTCACTGACTTCGCTGTTAGCGCCAAGCCTTTCAGCGTTGACGCTGTAGGTGAAGTGAATGTATTCCCGAATCCTGCTGCCAACACACCCGTACAGTTCTCGTTCCGCAACGGCATGAAGGGCCAGGGCCGCATGGATATCTTCAACCT
>CANHTS010000236.1 GCA_947463435.1 Flavobacteriales bacterium
ACTTCAGGCCGGCTTTTTCGGTGATATCGCGCAGGGCGCGTGTGCTGCTCAGGTTCGAAACGGTATTGCCGGGCGTATGCTTGATGACATAATCGGCCACAGCAACCAGGGTGTATTCTTCCCCGAACATGTCACCATCTTCGCATACCAGTGCAAGCCGGTCAACATCCGGATCTACTACGATACCGAGATGGGCTTTTTTCTCGCGTACCAACGCCGAGATTTCAGTGAGGTGTTCGGGCAGCGGCTCCGGATTGTGTGGGAAATGGCCATCGGGTTTGCAATGCATTTCAATTACATCGCGTACGCCGAGGGCACGCAGCAACATGGGAACGGCGATTCCGCCAGTAGAATTCACGGCATCCACCACGATGCGGTATTCCTTGGCGCGGATGGCTTCCATGTTCACCAAGGGCAATGCCAGAATTTGTTCGATATGTTTTCCGATGGCATCGGGGCGGGTGCTGATACTTCCCAATGCGTCTACCTGCGCAAACTCCATTTCACCTGAGGCAGCCGCAGCCAGCAGTTGTTCGCCTTCTGCTGCAGAAATAAATTCGCCTTTGTTATTCAGGAGTTTCAAAGCATTCCACTGTTTGGGATTGTGGCTGGCGGTGATGATGATGCCGCCCGCGGCCTTTTCATTCACTACCGTCATCTCCACGGTTGGCGTGGTGCTAAGTCCCAGATCAATTACGTCCAGGCCCATAGATGTGAGGGTTGCATTGACAAGGGCTGCTACCTGCGGACCGCTCAAGCGCGCATCGCGGCCAACCACCACGCATTTTCCGTGGCCCGCGCTGAGCACCCAGGCTGCATAAGCAGCCGTAAATTTTACTACATCAGGAGGAGTCAGGTTTTCCCCGGGTTTACCGCCGATTGTACCGCGGATGCCGGATATGGAAGTTATGAGCGTCATAAAAGGGGCGCAAAATTACGGAAATAAGCAGCAGGAAGGGTAGGCTCGAGATTCACTTATGCACAAAGCCAAAACTTAACATTGGGCCTGCAGCGACCGATTAGTTTTGTACTTGTTATCCGCTTGTAAGCACCATGTACAAAAAACTGTTCGTAAACCGTGAAGTGAGTTGGCTCGGCTTTAACGGCCGGGTGTTGCAGGAAGCGGCCGACCACGACGTGCCGCTGCTCGAGCGCCTGCGTTTCCTTGGCATATTCTCCAATAACCTCGACGAGTTTTTCAGGGTTCGTGTGGCTACAAATCGCAGGTTGCTTCACCTGAAAAAAAGCACTTTAAGCGTTGAACAGAAGAAAGAAATCAAAAAACTGCTGGAGAAAGTCCAGGAAATTGTACTCGACCAGCAAACCGAATTCAACCGCATCTATCTGAAGGAACTCTTACCGGCACTGCGCCAGGAAGGCATCTTTATCGTCAATGAAAAAGAGCTGAACGAGCAACAGGCGGAGGCGGTACGAACCTATTTCCAGGAAACCGTTGTCAACCGGCTCTTTCCTATACTGCTCGACCCTGGCAAACCCTTACCGGTACTGAAAGACGGGAGCATTTATCTCGCTGTTAGGCTGCGCAACAGTACCACCCGCGCCTTCCGCTATGCGTTGGTTGCACTGCCCACTTCTATCCTTTCGCGCTTTTTCATCATTCCGGGTGAACAAGACCGCCACACCATTATTCTGCTCGACGATGTGATCAGGGCTTCACTGGACTTGTTGTTCAGCAGCCTGGATTACAATGAGTTTACGGCGCATACCATCAAAATCACCCGCGATGCGGAGATGGATCTGGATACCGATATTTCTGCATCGGTACTAGACAAAGTAAAAAAGAGTCTGCATCAGCGGAAATTGGGTGCGCCGGTGCGCTTCATTTACGATGCCGAAATTCCGGCAGACATGCTGAGTTTCCTGGCATCGCGATTGAAAATAGACGCTCAGGGCATCATACCCGGGCAGCGCTATCACAACTTCCGCGACTTCATGAAGTTTCCGAAAGTAGGCGGTGCTGAATTGCTGTACGCGCCATTGGAGCCGTTGCGTATTCCGGAGTTGGATGCTGCCACCTCGGTTTTTGATGTGATGGACCGCAAGGATATCCTGTTGCATCACCCTTACCACAGTTTTGGTTATGTGATCCGCTTGCTGCGTGAAGCGGCGATCGACCCATGGGTCAAGCATATCCATATCAGCTTGTACCGCATTGCTGAAAACAGCAGCATTGCCAATGCCCTTATCAATGCGGTTAAAAACGGGAAAAAGGTGACCGTGGTAATGGAACTGCGGGCCCGCTTCGACGAAGAACACAATATTTTCTGGGCCAATAAACTCAAGGAAGAAGGTGCTGAAGTGATTCACGGCGTAAGCGGTTATAAAGTCCACAGCAAATGCTGTCTGATCAGCCGCACCAAAGGCGGGAAGAATAAGCTTTACGCCCACGTTTCAACGGGAAATTATAACGACGACACCTCCCGCGTTTATTCTGACCTCGGCTTGCTGACCAGCCAAAAGCGCATAACCGCTGATAGCCAGAAACTCTTCAGACTGATTCGGAATTTCCCGGCTGCAGTAAACCGCGTTAAATTCAGTCATTGCCTGGTGTCGCCTGTTAACATGCGCGGCCGGATTCTAGAACTCATACTGCAAGAGAAAGAGCTCGTAAAGGCAGGAAAAACCGGGCGTATCATCATGAAAATGAACAGTTTGGTAGATGAGACCATGATCCGTGCTCTGGCCGATGCCGCGGCAGCAGGTGTGCATATTGACCTGGTTGTTCGCGGTTCCTGTTCGCTCAAGGCAACTACCAAAGAACTGGAAGGACGAATCAAGGCTATCAGCATAGTCGACCGCTTTTTAGAACACAGTCGGATTTACTGGTTCGGCAACAACGGAAAACCCATTATCTACATTGGCAGCGCCGATTTGATGACACGCAATATCGATCTGCGCGTGGAACTCACCGTACCCATTCTCGATACGGCCATAGCCAGAACCATTACGGCATTGCTGGAACTGCAGATGGACGACAATACGAAAGCGCGTGTGCAAGACGGGAAAATCAGCAACCGGTACATCCACAACAGCGCTCCTTTGCTGCGTTCACAAATGGCAACCTATGAACTGCTTGCCCGGCAACAAACAGGCGCAAAAGCTGAAGAATAATGCACACGTCAGCATTTCCTAACATTTGTTAGTTTGGCATCGCGCAGCGCATTTCACCGCTTATATTTGCGCGACCATTCCCATGCAACTCACACTCAATCATTCAGAGACTTTTGAGTCACGACATCTTGGGCCACGCCCGGCCGATGTAAAAGCCATGTTGCAAACCATCGGCGTTGCTTCACTCGACGAATTAATCGACAAAACCGTGCCACCTGCCATCCGCCTGCCACAGGCGCTGCGTGTCGGCAAAGGCCTGAGCGAACAAGCTTTCCTCGCCGACCTGAAAACGAAAGCAACCAAAAACCAGATTCTCCGTTCGCATATCGGAATGGGTTATTACGGCACCTTTACACCCGCAGTTGTGCTCCGCAATATCATGGAGAATCCGGGCTGGTACACACAATACACACCTTACCAGGCTGAAATCGCACAAGGCCGCCTGGAAGCGCTGTTGAATTACCAGACCATGGTGATTGACCTCACCGGTCTTGAAATCACCAATGCTTCTCTGCTCGATGAAGGAACTGCAGCAGCAGAAGCAATGAACATGTTCCACTCAATGGAAAAGCGGCCTGAAGCCCGCCGCTTTTTTGTTGACGAACAGGTTTTCCCGCAAACGCGCGATATCCTCATCACCCGCGCTGAACCCATTGGAGTGGAACTCATTTTCGGCGACTTTAAAAC
>CANHTS010000237.1 GCA_947463435.1 Flavobacteriales bacterium
AATTTACCGCTGCGGGGCGGGTTTCAAATCAGAGAGGCAGACAGAAAGTAGCGCTTGACCGCAGATCAAGACTTGGCGCGTGGTGGGGTTGTTCCAGGCTTCGCGGGTGGCGTAGTCGGTTTTGCCGGCGTCGTTACTGGCGGCTTCGCAGGCGTGGTTCCCGGTTTGGCAGGTGTGGTTCCCGGTTTGGCAGGCGTGGCTCCAGGCTTGGCTCCAGGCCTGACAGGCGTTGCCTGAACACGTACCAAAGGTGTTTCGTACATGAGCACGCCAAAACTTCCTTCCGGCAGGTATCCACCCACAACAAGGCGGGTCTGGTTTGGAGAAAGGGATACACCGCGCACGTTCACGCACATGCCTTTCACAAGGGCCAATTGTGTTCCGGTGGCGGTTTCCCACACGCGCACTTCTCCATCGTTGCCACCGCTCACAATATAACGGCCGTCTGCACTGAGAATAACGCTGGTCACTTTCCAGTTATGGCCTTTCAACGTGCGCAGGGCCTTGCCATTCATCACATCCCAAACGATTACGGTTTTGTCGTGGCTGCAGCTGATGAGCGTTTTATTGTCGGCACTCAACTGAATATTGTTCACCTGATCGGTATGTCCGGCCAGGCGCTTCAACACTTTTCCAGTAGGGTCTACCTGCAGGATTTCTGGTCCGTTCGTCGCAACCAGAAAACTCTTGCGGTCCGGATGCTGCATGAAGGCATTCACCGGCTGACCCACTTTCAGCACTTTCGGCTTGGCAACACGTGCGATATCGAGAATCTGCATGGTGCCATCGTTGCTGCAGGTCATCACATTTTTCCCTGTGTTGTCGAAGTACACCCGGTTCACCGCATCGGTATGCTGGCTGAAGGTGGTGATCAGGCGGCCGAGGGTGAGATCCCAGACCTTGACGGAGAAATCTTTGCTTCCGGAAGCGAGCATCTTGCCATCGCGGCTGAAGGCCAGGCTGGTGATGCCGGAAAAATGTCCCTCGAGTGTAAAGAGCAGTTGCCCGATACCAGGTGTATCTGCGCGGTAGACCATGATGCGGTTATCCCAACCGCCGCTGGCCATCATTTTACCATCAAAACTATAGGCTACGCTCTCCACATCGGAGGTATGGCCGGGAAGTTTCATGAAGAAACGGTAGCTGGAATCCTGTGCCTGCGCTGCGTTTGCACCGAAGAGCAATACAGGAATCAGCCATTTTAACGCTTTCATAGGTGTTCTGTGTTACAAAGCTTGTACCAAAGCGGCCAAATTAACGTCAAAATGACGGTAATTACAAGGAGAGCGCGAATTCGACTATCCTTTGTAGAAGATCCATTTACCTAACTCTTTCCAGGTCACCTTTTTACCGTACATGAGGATGCCGGTGCGGTAAATTCTGCCGGCAACCCATACCATGCCGAGGAAGGCTATGACGAGCAAGCCCATCGAAAGCAACAATTCCCACCAGGGCACATCGAAACCGCTGCGCACTACCATCACGATGGGAGAAGTGAAGGGAATGATCGAAGCCCAGACGGCGGTCGTACTGAAAGGATCGTCGAACACAACACGGCTCGCGATGACCATGGCGAAAATCAAGGGCATCGTCATCGGGAACATGAACTGCTGGGTATCGGTTTCCTGATCCACCGCGGCTCCGATGGCTGCGAGGAAGCTGGCATAGAGCAGGTATCCGCCGAGGAAATAAAAGATGAACAGCCCCCCGATGCGGAAGAATGGCAGCGATTGGAATGCCTGCATGGCGCCGGCAGCTCCTGCCCCATTGGCCGCAGCCTGTTCTCCTGCCATCGACTTGATATCGATGCCGGAAGAAACCAATGTGATGATCAGGAAGCTCAGTAAAATCCAGATGGCGAACTGCGTGAGGGCAACCAGCGCAATGCCGCAAATTTTGCCCAGCATCAGCTGGAAAGGCTTGACCGAAGAGGCCAGGATCTCCACAATACGGTTGGTTTTTTCTTCCTGAACCGAACGCATCACCATGACACCGTACATGAAGATGAAGATGTAAATGATGAAAGACAAGGCGAAACCAATGCCTGCTTTGACTTCGGTACTGGTGTTTTCCAACTTGCCGTCTTCACCCAGGGTGATGGTATTGATGGATGCGGTCGTTCTGAGGCTGTCGAGGAAGCCTTTGCGCAAACCGGCCTGTTTGAGCTGGATATTGTAAAGCGCGGTTTCGATATGGCGTTCCAGGTCTTTTTTCTGCGCCGGACCGGGTACTTCAGACGCCGTGAAGGAGATGCTGTCGGCCTTGCGTCCGTCGCGGTCGCGTATCCACAAAAAGGCATCCACCTTCCCGTCGCCAATGGCTTTGTTGACACTGTCGGCGGGCAGATCGGTGAACTGGAAACGGTAACCTTTCATGCTGTCGAGCTGACGGTTCAGGATACCGGCTTCGTCTCTCACCGAAACAACACTGACATCGTCACCACTGGTATCGCGGGTCATGATGAACCCTATCACCCCGTAAAACAAGCCAATCAGGATGGGCCCGAGGATGGTCATGATGAGGAAGGATTTCTTTTTTACGCGGCTGAAATACTCGCGCTGCAGGATCACCCAAACCGGATTCATGCCATTTCTCCTTTCACTTTCATGACGAAGATATCGTGTACCGAAGGAACAAATTCCTCGAAGGCGATGAGCTCGGTCTGGTTGAGGATATCGTTCAGAAGCTCCCGGTAACCCATGGTTTCTGGAAGGTTGATATGGGCGGCCGGATGGCCGTCGTTGTTCTGACCGGCGGGTTCGGCGGTAATCATGGGAAGATTTGTTTGATAAGGGTCTTTGGTCACGATGCGGTAGCGGCGGCTGCGGAACTGCTTCCGGATATCGCGGATGCTGCCGTCGAGCACTTTTTCGGATTGATGGATGAGGCAGATGGCGTCGCACATTTCCTCCACGCTTTCCATGCGATGGGTTGAAAACAGGATGGTTACACCTTTATCGCGCAGTTCCAGGATTTCCTGTTTGATGATATCGGCATTCACCGGGTCGAATCCGCTGAAAGGTTCATCCAGAATAAGGAACTCGGGTTCGTGGATGACGGTGGCGATGAACTGCACTTTCTGCGCCATACCCTTGGATAGCTCCTCTACTTTCTTCTTTGCCCAGTCGACCATCTCCAGCTTGCGCAGCCAATGCACGATGCGTTTTTCGGCTTCGGCACCAGAAAGTCCCTTGAGCCGGGCGAAGAATAACAGCTGATCCCATACGGTCATTTTCTTGTACAGACCGCGTTCTTCGGGCATATACCCCATGCGGCGCACATCGTCGGGATGGCCGGGCTTACCGTTGAAGCGCATGGTACCGGTATCGGGTCCGGTGATATGGGTGATGATGCGGATGAGGGTTGTTTTCCCGGCGCCGTTGGGCCCGAGCAAGCCGTACACGCTGCCGCGCGGAATGGACAAGCTTAAGGGTTTGAGCGCTTGCTTGTTCTGGTACGATTTGGAGATGTTCTCCAACTCGAGAAGGAGTTGCATGTTGCGAAAATGGGGCCGCGCGGCGGGAAATGGAGGACGGTTCGACGAAAGGCGGAAAAGGGAACAGGAAAGGCGGCGTTGTCACCTCCTGCAAGCGCCTATCGCTTCTCAGCGACTGCCTGCAGCACCCAACCGGTTCCGCGGTGGTAGATGCCCTCGGAGAGCTTCTGTTCTCCCTCGCGGAGCTCATGGATGGTGAAGTCTTGCAGCAGGCTGCGCAATTCTGCTTCATTGAAGAGCATATCCGGGTCATCCGGGCCACCAACCGCTGGATTGGCTTGCTTGTACTCCGGGTGCTTCTTTCCAAAGGCTTCAAAGTACA
>CANHTS010000238.1 GCA_947463435.1 Flavobacteriales bacterium
CGCCAAACCACACAATATCCGGCCGCAACTGGCAACCTTTTTCGCAGCAGTCGCCTCTTTTCAACTCCCAGCCTTGCAGGCGGTAACGCAGTTCGGGGTCGCAGGTGCTGCGGGCCATCATCAATTCGCCATGCAGGTGCAGCACGCGGCCGGAACCTGCACGCTCGTGCAGATCGTCCACGTTTTGCGTGATCACATGTACTTCGGCATGCTGTTCCAGTTCTGCAAGGGCGATATGGGCTGCATTCGGTTTTGCTTCCAGGAGGTTTTTCCGGCGTTGGTTGTAGAATTCAAGCACCAGGTCCATGTTGCGCGCCCAGCCTTCCGGACTCGCAACGTCTTCTATGCGGTGGTTTTCCCACAGTCCGTTGGCGTCGCGAAAGGTGCGTATTCCGCTTTCCGCGCTGATGCCGGCTCCGGTAAAAACTGCAATTTTCAAGCCGTGCAAATTAGCACTGTCAGGCAAATTCCTGAGGGTGCGTGTGTGGTATCTGTGGTCGGCGTAACTTTGTAGCATGAAGTTTCTCGCCGACATCGATATCATGCCGCTGAAAGGCCTGCTCGACCCTCAGGGAAAGGCCGTGGGGTACAGTCTTCCCTCCATCGGCATCCACAATGTTGGTGATGTGCGCATCGGCAAACACATGACGCTTGAGATTGAAGCGGCCGATGAAGCAGAAGCAAAAGCTACCGCTGAAACTGCCTGCCGTAAACTGCTTGCCAACCTGATTATGGAATCGTTCGAGATTCGCGTTCGGTCAATATAAGAAATGCGGGCTCGGCGGGACTGAAGACTTTAGCTGAGTAGTTTCTGTCTGAGCATAAACTCGAGTTGCTCGTTTGCTTCGCGCAATTCATCCGTTAGTCTTCGGTTTTCTTCCCGCAGATCGTATAGTTCGCATGCATTGAAAATAACCTTGCGCAAAAGGCTCTCATCCCAGGGTTTGGTCAGGTAATAATAGATTTGACCTTTGTTGATGGCGTCGATTACTGCGTTGATGTCCGTGTATCCCGTGAGGAGGATGCGCATTACGTCAGGGTGTGACTCCTTCACCTCCTGGAAGAATTCCACACCAGTCTTACCGGGCATACGCTGATCACTCACGATGACTTCTATCTTGTGAGTCAAGATCAGTTCGTGGGCTTCGTCAGCGCTTTCTGCCGTGAATATGGGGAAATCTCGTCGGAACATAGCTCTGAAGGAGCTCAGGTTTGCCGGCTCGTCATCTATGTACAATACGCCGTATTGTTTCATGTCGTCTTTTTGGAGAAAAGCTTTGGCCAAAGGAAGCAGTTTTGGAAAGCGATTCTGTCAACTACAACGTTAGACAAAACTTTCTTGTTTTGAAATTGGAAGGGTGGAATTAATCCAATACATGTTTTTGCCCCGCGAAAACAGCCATATCGATTATTGTAATATGTCATAAAATTACACAAAATAATACAAGGTGAACTTATGCTCTTTCGAAATACTGAAAATTGCCTTCCCACTCAGGTAGAAAAGCAAAGGGAATCTCAACGGATGCTTATATTCGTGCAATACTGTTTCACTAGCCGACATTCAGGTTGCAATGAATAATTGGGGGAAATGCGATGACACGGTCTGGCGGCCGGTTATAACCGAGGCTGGATCAGACGATTATTATTCCTTTGAGTTGTGGCTATTATCCCAGCAGGATGTGCGTGTAGTGAATCGTCTGCCTTTTCTTATTCAGGAATATCTCGACATACTTCATCCTGCCGATCGGAAGGACCCTGACCGCATGGCCGGTCACCTTCTGGATTGGTCTGCACGAAATCCCTCGGATAAGCTGGGTTGCTGGGTTTATTACCCATGGTCACGTACCGCAGTGCGTCTGCCTGATGCATCGATTTTCGCGTCCATACGAACGGCCAGAAATAAGTATAAGATAGACGCGGATGAGCAAGCCGAGCTTGGTAGTCGCTGTATTGGTATAGTAGGTTTATCAGTGGGTCAATCCGTTTCCATGGCGCTGGCTATGGAAAGGAGTTTTGGAATGCTTAGGGTTGCCGATTTTGACACGCTCGAGCTGAGCAATATGAACCGCATACGCACGTCGGTATACAATCTCGGGTTGCCTAAAACCATCATCGTTGCGCGCGAGATTGCTGAGATTGACCCCTTTCTCAAAGTGGAAATATGGCCTGAGGGTATTCATGCGGGTAATGCTGCATCATTTGTTGCCGGACTAGATCTGGTGATAGACGAATGCGATTCACTGGATATAAAGGTGCTGCTGCGAGAAAAAGCCAGAGAAGCCGGAATCCCTGTTCTAATGGATACCAGCGACCGTGGCATGATCGATGTGGAGCGTTTTGATCTGGAGAACGACCGGCCCTTGCTGCACGGCCTGATGGATGGGCTTGCGTCTGCAGATTTGAGAGGGCTCACGAATGAGGAGAAAGTTCCGCATATCCTGCGTATTTTGGATGTAGACGCGGTGAGTTTACGCTTGCGTGCAAGTTTTCTTGAGGTCGACCGCAGTATTCCATCCTGGCCACAGCTCGCATCTGCCGTATTGACCGGGGGAGCCTGCACGGCAGACATCGCACGGCGGATGTTGCTGGGTGAAGCCATTCCTTCAGGACGCTATTATATAGATCCGGAAGCCATAGTGGTTCCGGATTCGAAAGAAGAAATAATACCACAACCACGGCCTTCAAATCCATGGCCTGTGCTAAAAACCAGTTCGTTGCTCAGAAGTGCGGAGATGTGCGATTTACCCAGGAGTCTTATTCCATTGCGAGAGGAAGAAGCCAAGCGCATAACCGAAGCCGCGGTGCTGGCTCCGTCCGGAGGGAATATTCAACCTTGGCATTTTGTGTTCGAACGGGGGTGCCTCTTAATCTTTAGCGATGCCCACGCCGGGCACTCACTGCTCAATTTTATGCAACTCGGTAATTGGCTCGCTATCGGGGCATGTGTGGAAAATGCAATTCTGGAGGCGGCTGGGATGGGTATTCAGTTGGAAGTGCTTTGGTCCTTTCACCCCGAAGACCCTTTCAAGCCTGCGGCTGTTTTGTTCAGACCACAGGACGCCGGTGCGGTCCATCCTTACCCTGTATTGCAGCAACAAATACGCTTGCGTTACACAGACCGCCGCAAGGGGAGCACAACAGCTATAAACTTGCACGCCGTCCGGGCGGCCGATCAAATGGTGCGCGAAGCAGGCTTGAAATCGTTCTTTTCCAACACGCCGGAGTCTATGGATGCAATGGCAGAAATTGTCGGTCAGACAGACCTTATCAGGCTACTGGACCCCTGGGGATATCATGATTTCATGCAAGAGATACGTTGGAATGACCAAGAGGCCAGATCAAGCGGTGATGGTGTGGATATTGAAACGATTGAACTCACGGCAGCTGACAAGGCAGGGTTGGGCTTATTGCGCGATCCTGCGCTGATGCAGTTTCTGGGTAAGCGCGGGCTTGGTTCAGGTTTGGCAAAAATGGGCAGTGATAGTATCCGCAATTCAGCAGGGGTTTTCGGTTATTGGTGTGAGGCGTCTAACCTAAACCCTTCAGATTGGATGGTTTACGGCAGGGTAATGGAAAGATTGTGGCTGCACTTTACGGAGACCGGTATAGCCTGTCAGCCCTGTGCGCCGTTCTTTTTTCTCTATCACAGATGGCGTGCAGCCACGCATACAGATTACCGCCTCAGCACAGCATTGGAAAAGCAGCTCAGCAACTTAGTTGAATTGCTGCCCGCCGCCTGCGGTGAAGACATCCGAAAAGGCACACCCATTTTTATGTTCCGATTATTTGATACCGGTTTGCCACCCTTGAA
>CANHTS010000239.1 GCA_947463435.1 Flavobacteriales bacterium
ACGGGCAGTTTTGTTTCAGGGGAAGGACTCGTGATCACCAACCACCATTGCGTGGAAGGTGCAGTGAGCCGCGTGAACATCGACTATATCGAAAAGGGATTCACCGCCCGCAGCAAGGAAGAGGAAATCCCGGTAGGCATTCCCTGCCGCATCACCATGAGCTACCAGGACGTGAGCAAGGAAGTGCTGGAAGGCGTGGGCAGCGATACCGATCCGGCCACACGCACCCGGATCATTGGTGAGAACATCCGCCGCATCACGGAAGCCGACAAAAAAGCCAATCCGGATCTGACGGTGGAAATTTCCGAAATGTTCACCGGCCGCAGCTACACGCTGTTCCGTTATATGGTATTGCAAGACACGCGCCTGGTGTACGTTCCGCCGGTGAGCATCGGTCAGTTCGGCGACGAAACAGACAACTGGGTATGGCCGCGCCACAACGCCGATTTCAGCATTGTACGCGCTTATGTTGGCCCAGACGGCAAACCTGCCAAATACAGCAAAGACAATAAACCCTTCAAACCTGCGCGTCACCTGCAGGTGAATCCGAACGGCACCCGCGAAGGCGATTTCGTTTTCATCATGGGCTATCCCGGCCGCACCTTCCGCCACCAGCCGTTTGACTTCCTGCGCTATCAGCAGGAATGCATCCTGCCCGGAGTGAGCAACTGGTTCGACTGGCAGATACGCACCATGAAGCAGTTGTCTGAAAACAATGCCACCCGCTATGCCAAATTCTACGACGATATCCAGGGCCTGAGCAATACCGAAAAGAACTACCGCGGCAAACTGCAGGGCCTTCGCCGCACGAATGTGATGCAGGAGAAGGAAGCCGAAGACCGCCGCATGGAATTGCTCACCCGCACCGCGCCGGAATGGATGCAGTACGATTCTGTTTTCTCTGTGCTGAAAACCCATTACGATGCCCGCATCCGCGAGTTTCCGCGCACTTTCCTGCTGCAGCGCCTGGTGAACGATGTGCCGCAGTTTTACCTCGCCACCCTCCTGGCCCGCTCGCGCCGTGAACTGAACGGACTTCCACCGAAAGAACAAAGCAGCCGCAGCGCCATCACCGAAGCAGTTAAGAAAGATATCCTGAAAGGCTATGCCATTGAAGATGCTGAATTTGAACGGCTTTGCCTGATGGAACTCCTGCGCCGCATGCAGGCCCTGAATCCCGATTTGCGTCCTGCCCCCGTCAACGCCTTGGGCGACCTGGCTGTCTGGGAAAAGAACTGGATGAAGAAAACCATCCTCAACGACACAGCTGCCGTTATGGCCATGCTCCGCAAGAGCCCGGAGAAGCTGATCAACCTGAAAGATCCGCTCATCCAGCTGGCCGATCAGCTGCTCGACCTGCTCATCCAGACCGAATTACGTGAAAAGCAGCGCGACGATATCCTCCGCGCCCAGCTTCCCTCCTATATCGCCCTGAAAGAACAACTCCGGCCGGACGGCTTCACGCCCGATGCCAACGCCACGCTCCGCCTCACCTACGGAAATATCAAAGGATACAGTCCGAATGATGGGGAATGGAATGCGCCTTACACCACGCTCGACGGCGTCTTCGAAAAAGCCAATACGCTGCCCGATTACAAGCTGGAACGCGTGTATGCAGACAAGTTGCGCGTGAAGAATCCGCCTGCCATGTTCCGCGACCCGAAGACCGGCAAAGTGGTGGTGGCCTTCCTCTACAACCTCGATACGACCGGTGGCAACAGCGGCAGCCCGGTGCTCGATGCCGACGGCCGTCTGATTGGTGTCAATTTTGACCGCGCCTGGACTGCCACGCTGAACGACTTTGCCTGGAGCCCCGAATATTCGCGCAGCATCGGCGTAGACATCCGCTATTGCCTCTATGTGATGCGCTACGTGAGCGATGCCAACAACGTGCTCGCCGAATTGGGAGTGAACTTCTGATTGCAGACCTTTGCAAACCCATGCTCGATAAATTCGGAATCGCCAAACGCATCGCCCGCGAACTCAAAGACGGGTATTATGTCAACCTCGGCATCGGCATCCCCACGCTGGTAGCCAACTACATTCCGGAAGGAATTGAAGTAGTGCTGCAAAGCGAAAACGGCCTGCTCGGAATGGGACCTTTTCCTTTTGAAGGCGAAGAAGATCCCGACCTGATCAATGCCGGCAAACAAACCATCACTACGATTGCCGGTTCGGCTTTCTTCGATTCAGCTACTTCCTTCGGCATGATCCGCGCCGGCAAGGTCGACCTGACCGTGCTCGGCGCCATGGAAGTGAGCGATACCGGCGACATCGCCAACTGGAAAGTGCCTGGCAAGATGGTCAAAGGCATGGGCGGCGCGATGGATCTGGTTGCGTCTGCCCGCAATATCATCGTGGCCATGATGCATACGAGCAAAGACGGCCAGAGCAAGTTGCTGAAGGAATGTACCTTGCCCATCACGGGCCTCGGTTGTGTGCGCAAGGTGGTGACTGAACTCGGCATGTTCGACATCACCGAACGCGGCTTTGAGCTGCGTGAAATTGCCCCGGGCGTGACGCTCGAAGAAATCCGCGCCAAAACAGCAGGCCGACTCGTAATTGAAGGCGAAATACCGGTTATCGAAGCATGAAATCGCTTTGGATCATTCCGCTGGCCATCCTGCTTCAGGCCAATGGCTGTGAGAACAAGCAGCAACCAGTATCGCTGCTGCCCCAACCTGTTGCCAATACAGAAAAGAACAAACCCTGCATCGACAGCAGCCGCATAAAACCCGATGCCATCTGCCCGATGAACTGGCAACCCGTTTGTGGCTGCGATTCAGTAACCTATGGCAATGCCTGTGCAGCTGATGCCGCCGGGGTTACCTGGTATCGCCAGGGCGAATGCGTGCAGAAATGATTGAATGATCACCTGCGCAAGCGCTTGTTCTGCTCCTTGTTCTCGTCTTGCTTCTTGCGGAAATTCTTGAAAATCAGCCAGAAGCCGACAAACACTACAGCGGTTACAAGAAACTCACTGGCAAAAACCAACAACTTGAATTCAGAGGTATCCGGTTGCATGCGGCAAAGTTAAGCAGGTCTTGTGCCTTCCTGTTGCCGCAACATTTCATACAGGATGATGGCTGCTGCCGTGCTCACATTCAGCGAGTCGATTTCGCCCAGCATGGGGATGCGCAGGTTCGCTTTCGCACGGTCTTTCCAGATCTCTGTAAGCCCCGTTGCTTCCGTACCCAATGCAACTGCCACGGGTCCGGTTAAAGGCGTATCCGTCCAGCTTCCATTTGCGTCCATATACGTGGTGACCAGCTGATAACCTTCGGCGTTCAGCCATTCCAATGCTGCCTCTGCGGCGCAAACGGCAGCCGGAACGCGGAACACACAGCCCAGCGAGGCGCGGATGACGTTCGGATGCAAGAGATCGGCTGCCGGATCGCAGACAATGATTCCACCCAAACCTGAGGCATCGCCACTCCGGAAAATCGCCCCCAGGTTGCCCGGTTTTTCTACACCTTCCACAATGAGCAGGGATTTTTTTCGGGGATGGAAAGCTGACAGATCCAAATTCGGAGCTTCCACCACGGCTACCGCATTCTCTGTGTCGTCGCGGTAGGCGAGCCGACTGAACAAGGCTGCATCCAGGTCGAAAACCGCTTGCGATTCCTGAAACAAACCCCATGATTCCAGGGTTTCAACGGCCGTAAAACGGGAACAGAACCAGAGCGATTGCAAGCTGCAACCTGCAGCCAGGGCAAGGCGGATTTCCTTGAATCCTTCTACAACAGCCAGCCCG
>CANHTS010000240.1 GCA_947463435.1 Flavobacteriales bacterium
AGCGAAGTGTCTGAAGGCAGGTTAATGCGCGGTGTGCGGCCTATGAATACGTTCACCGTATCGCGGCTTTCGCAGCCTCCGTTGGAAACATTCAGCCAATAGCTGCCGCTGCGGTTTACGGTGATGGAGTTTCCGGATGAACCATCGCTCCATAAGTAGGTTCCGCTAGCTGTCGAGCTGAGCAATACACTGTTGGATGTGCATTCTACGACGTCTGCGCCCAGGCTGAACACCGGCAAAGTTTTTATGCGTGTGCGCTGCATGCTGGTGTCGGCACAAACGGTGTCACTTACAATGTATGTGATGTCTTGAAAACCCGGGGTGATGGGGTTGAAGTTGTTACCGGAGATGCCTGAACCGTAAAAGATTCCGCCTGTTGTTGCAGGAGTCAGGAGGGCTGCAGGAGCAAACTGGCAATATACCGTATCGAGTCCGCTGAAGGTTGGGTCTGGAGCGCGGGTTACTTTCACAGTGAAAGTATCGTCGCCAACACAACCTTGGTCGCTTTGGGCGCTATGGATGACAGTGTAAGTGCCGGGTGCAGCATATTTATGGGTTGGAGCTTTCAGCGTGCTGGTATTGCCATCGCCAAAGCGCCAGTTGTAGCTTATGATGCTGGGTGTGAAGTTGTCGAATTGGAAAAGCTGGAACTTTTGACACTGCACCGGATCGTTCACATAACTGCTCGTTGCGGGATCCGGCTGAACGGTCACATCGAGATAGATGGTGTCGCGGCAGCCTGTGGCATTGTTGCTGAAATAGGTTTCCGCGGCATGCATAATGCGGAATGTGCCGGCTTTGCTGTATTTCTTCTTGGGCGCTGGCAGCGTATTGCGTTCACCGTCGCCAAAATCCCATAGATAATCGAAACTCAGTTTGTTGAAAATCCGTGTGGAGTCGCGGTTGATCATTTGGAACTCGTTGTTCTTCAGGCACTGGATGGTGTCGTTGACTCCAATGCGCAGGAACATGTTCGGTATGACCAGCAGCGCTTTGTTGGGCGCATAAGTGCCAGGGCAGCCGTTGTTGGGTGTAATGGAGAGTGAAACAAAATAATTGCCGCCGTTGGCGTAGGAGTGCACCGGATCTGTGGTGTTTGATGTGTTACCATCACCAAAAGCCCAGACATAATTCAGGCCTGTATAGGATGCATTGCTTTTGTTGGTGAAGGTGAATTTGTTTCCAAACTGGCAGGAATCGGTATAGCTCACATCGAAATCGATATTGAGGTATTGCGTGCGCACATTGCCGCGGGCAGGGCTGGAAGTCAGGTAATCCGGAAGCACATTGTCGTGTTCGAAAACTGCGACGTGATAGACTGTATTGGGTTTAAGGCCGGTAATCGTGATATTATTCCCCAGAAAGCTGTAAACCACAAAATTGCCGGTTCCCACTTCTGAACCTGTTCCGAAGGCAGAAAAGGCAGTGTATACGGTTCCGTCTGAAGGCACATCGTCAACAGCGGCTCCTTCCTTGACGAAAACAACACAGCGGGCGCCATTCCCGCGCGACCAATTAATGCGCAGCGAGGTGCAGGTGATGTTCTGAAAAGTTACATTGCTGGCCTGTACCGTTGGTTCAGCGGCATATACCGTTTGCGAATCTGTGCAAAAACCGGCGGCTAGTGCCAGCAGAAACAGAGTCGATTTCCGGAGAATCATTCTTGCAAATATACCTACCTGTTTGTCAGAATATTGCAGGTTATGGCTTGATTTTTCGATGGTTAAGATAGTTTTAGGGTGATTCAGACGCCGAGGTGAATCTGATCATTCTCCAACAGAGGTTTTCCGCTGTATCGCAACAAAATTTGCGCTACCGTCAGAACGTCTTTCTGGCAATACACGCGGATACGCTCAAGGTCGTTTTCCACCCAATATACCCTGCCCACCTGGCTGCCGTCTATATCGTCTTTCGGTGTGGGGACACCCAGCGTATGCGCCAGCAAATTCAGGCTGGTATAGCTCTTGTAGTCGCCAAACTTCCAGAGTTCCATCGTGTCGAGATGCGGAACTTCCCAAGGTTTCTTACCCGCTAAGTCGAGTGCGGGTGGGAGCGCGATGCCGTGAACCAACATCCTTCTTCCCAAATATGGGAAATCGAATTCCTTGCCATTGTGGGCAACAAGCCTGGCGTCGCGGTCGCTGAAATGCCGACGCAGCAGTTCGGCAAATGCTGCGAGTATTTCCCGTTCGTCATGGCCGAAGAAAGACCGCACCCTGAACTGTATAGGTCCGCCGGCGTAAGCAAAATAGCCGGCAGAAATACAGATTACCTTGCCGAATTCGCTGTAAATGGAGGCGCGCTCCCAGGCTTCTTCGGGCGTCTGGTCTTTGGCGATATGCCGGGCCTTCAGCTCCCATAACTTTTGCCAGTCTTCACTCAACTCACCAAACGAAGCTTTGCCCGGAGCCGTTTCGATGTCCAGGAATAACAGTTTGGTAAGATCGAGGTGCTTGAGGAATTCCATTAGGCCTGGTTTTTTGCTGTTGTTTGTCCGCGTTGATTTTACATGCTGCGCACGAAAACTTCGTAGCGATAGGTGATTTTTCGTGCTTCGCCGGGTTTCAGATCGGTTTCCCAACTGAGTTTATTCCATTTATTCAGGCCACCGCTCATCTGGAGCAAGGATTCTGTTTTCCAGGCCTCGCTGCAGCTCAGCGGATTGCCGTGCAACAAACGCGAAGCGCGGTAGCGAACGGTTTTGTTGCTGTAGTTGCGTATTTCAAGTGTGGCATCCACAGTCAACAGATCCCAGGATTGGTCGCGGTTTGCGCGCACTTGTTCCTTGCGGGCTGATTCGCTTTCCGTGTGGTTGCTCACTATATCCGGAGCCATGTTTATATCGACGGTTGCCACGGCTCCATTGGAGGTGTAACGCAGGGGTGACTGCCCGATGGCGGTGCGCTTGTCTTTGTCTGCTGATTCAATCATCACCGGCGCTGCGGTGAGCGGTGCGCCCAATGTGTTGGTGAAGCGGAGTCGGTGCATGGCCGCCAGGTTCTCCTCGTTGGCGTAAGGGTAGGCACTGTAAGGCACATTGTCGTCGCCGCGGTTCACTGCCAACTCGGTTTCGTACACATGGCTGGTTTTGATTTTCCCTTCCAGCAAGCGGTATTGCATTACGCTGCTGTGGCGCATGGAGGTGTTCTGCAGGCTGTACATGTAGAAGTCTTCCACGGCAGACCCACTGAAATCGCTGCTGCCGTCGCCGTCGGCAAAACGCTCGAAGGAAACGGCGCTGTTGTCGTAGGCGAACCCAGGTACCTCAGATTCAAACTTGTAAACATTGCCTTCAATGCCTTGTGTAATGAGCGCTTCGCGTCCGAATTCGGAAAACGTCGCCTGGCCGATGACGAGGTTCAATGTAGTGCCATCAAAGGCCGGTCCGGCATTGGCCACTTCGGCCTGCAGCACCAGGCTGGCTTCGTCGTTGCCCAGCAATTCAAGCCGGTAGGAAGGGTGCCAGCTCAAGGATTGGCTGAGGTAGGTGATGCCCAGGTCTTTCTCTTTGCCCTGGCCTTTGAAACGGATGGCCAGGTTTTCAACGGCTTTGGCCTGTTTCAGGCTATCGTTGGGTTTGATACTCCATTCCACCGCGCGGATATCGCTGCCCTGCAGTACCTTCCAGCCGCTGCCGGTGCGGATACCCAGTTGCCAGCTGCCACCAAACTCGCGCAAGTTGGCAAACTCGTAACCGTAGAGCTTTTCAATCGTTCCTTCGTGGCGCTGCGGCGGCTCGCCTTGGGTGG
>CANHTS010000241.1 GCA_947463435.1 Flavobacteriales bacterium
AATAAGGCTGAACCATATAATTGACGCTATCAACGAAATTGAAAGCTATCTGAATGACGCTGATTTTGGCGCGTTCTTTGGCCCCGGGTGCAGGTGAGCTTGGTGAGCTGACAATCTGTTCATCCATTCCTATCTTTCCGCAACGAAACCGCCCGCATGTTCACCCTCATCCCCAAACTCCCCATGCGCGACAAAGCGCGGACTGCAGCCTATTACCGGCTGCTCGGCTTTGATGTCCTGGCCGATTACGGCGACTATTTGTTGATGCAGCGCGGGGGCAGCGCCTTGCATTTCTTCGCGCATCCGGACCTGGTGCCGGAAGAGAACTACGGACAAGTCTATATCCAAACTGATGCCGTTGAAAGCCTGTACCGCGGGTTTCAGGAACGCGGCGTGGCCATC
Source organism: Flavobacteriales bacterium (assembly GCA_947463435.1). Lineage (GTDB taxonomy): Bacteria > Bacteroidota > Bacteroidia > NS11-12g > UBA955 > REEB481. The sequence continues at coordinate 403 of CANHTS010000241.1, forward strand.
CATCCCAATGCCCCGCTCCAACAGAAACCCTGGGGCATGCTGGAGTTCGCGCTGCTCGACCCGGATATGAACCTGCTCACCTTCGGGCAGGAAATTTCTTGAATCAGGCCGTGGAGGCGATGCGACATACCCCACAGCAATAGATCTGTGTCACGGATGCTGAACACATTTTCTAAGCTCAAGATGAATATCCATCCTGCCGCGGTCACGAAATGTCTGTTTACTATGCCTATCGAATTGGGTTGCTGGCCATCTTAATGGGTTCCTAATGCACTTTTTAGGTTAAATTACACCATTACAAACAGGTAGCGATGGAAGAACAACCCCAAACACCCGGTGTGTATATTGAGGAAATCCGGCCTTTACCGTTGAGCATAGCACAAGTGGAAACCGCTGTACCGGCTTTTATCGGGTATACGGAAAAAGCCGGAAAGGGAGGAGCAGAAACGCTGTTACACAAACCCGTCAGGATCGGCTCCATGATTGAATATGGCGATTTACTCGGAGCTGCACCTTCGCATGACATTGCCGCTGTGCATTTGACCCCGGCGAATCAAGTTTCGTCTGTCGCTTTCCATCGCCGATATTACTTGTACGAGAGCCTGCGGATGTTTTATGCCAATGTGGGAGGGGATTGTTATATTGTTTCGGTTGGTGATTATACCCAGGCGATTGAATGGGCGGACTTTCAACGCGGTCTGGAAGCGATTGCACAGCAAGATGAGACAACCTTGCTGCTGGCACCGGATGCGGCAGGCATGACGCAAAACGACATGCATGCGCTTTATCGGGCAATGCTAATGCAGTGTGAAAAGCAACAAGACCGATTCTGCCTATTGGATTTGCGGGAAGATGGAAATGTCGATTTGCGGGATGCTGTTTCAGACTTCAGAAAGGGTATCGGAAAGCGTGCACTCGGTTATGGCGCCGCCTATACACCGTGGATACAAGCCAATTCGCGGCAAGCGGTGGCTTACGCCGTTTATCACGATAAAATATACGTTTCGGGTACCCGGACTGCCTTGTCGGCATTGATTCCTTCGACAAACCGCACAGCCATTGCGTTGGCAAACCGACTTACCAATTTGAGTGCCGACATTCAGAGGATAGCAGCTGAATTAAACACATTGAAAGCCGGTGCAGCCAGTATTTCTGAAAAGTTTGAATCCTTATTCACCGCGCTGAAAGCAGCAAAAACGGATACGCAAAACAACAGTGCATTAAACGCGCTATTCTTGTTTAGTGTTAAGTGTATTGATTTTTTACGTGACATTGCCGAACATGAAACGCCTTCGGGCAATGGCGCCATCCGTTTGAATGATCATGCTGGTCCCGGTTCATTGCAACATGAACTTCAGACGCTGCTGGGCAACACGCTGAATTCACTGGCTGGCAGGTTGTCGACCATGGTTGGCGACAGATATCCGTCCCTAAAAGGGAGGGTTATAACCGTAGGGTCAGATACCGGCATTAAAATCCACGAAAACAGTCATACATATTATACCACAGGTACGGATAACAAGTCGAGAATAGCTCCCCATCTAACGGACATATCCCTGCTCTTATTCGCCTTGAGCGGGGCTATTGAATCTGCAGTGCAGCTGTCCAGGTCTATCTATGAATCGGTTGAAGCATCCGCGAAAAACATGATTCCGGAATTAAAGTCAATCATGGATGCTGTGGAGAAAGCCTGTTATACAATCCCTCCGGGTGGTGCTGTAGCCGGCGTGTATGCGCAGGTTGATGCCAGTCGCGGGGTCTGGAAGTCGCCTGCGAACGTGGCGTTGAACAATGTAGTTGCTTTAAAGACGGCCATAGATGACAACATGCAGAGCGATTTGAACGTCCATATTGATACTGGTATATCCATCAACGCCATCCGCCGGTTCCCCGGTAAAGGCATATTGATTTGGGGCGCGCGAACCTTGGCGGGCAACGACAATGAATGGCGCTATGTTTCAGTTCGTCGTTTCATGAATATGGTCAAAGAGTCAATTGCAAAGGGCATTGAATCTTTTGTTTTTGAGCCGAACGACGCTAACACCTGGGTTAAAGTGCGCAGTGTGGTTGAAAACTTCCTGACTTCACAATGGCGTGCCGGCGCATTGGTTGGCGCAAAACCCGCCGAGGCATTTGTTGTACGCGTAGGGTTGGGGCAAACCATGACCGCCCGGGATATATTGGAAGGCATCATGCATATTGAAATTGGCTTGGCAGTGCTGCGCCCGGCTGAATTTATCGTTGTAAGGATATCTCAGAAAGTTCTAATTCCGGAATGACAGTCCGGAATGTATTCTTGGGGATGATCAAGGAATAGAAACACCTGATTCTGTTGGTTATTGGGAGTAGGCTTTTTGGCTCTTACAACGAATTCCAGGTGCGGGACTCAGATGGAACTTAATCTGGCATACCCGGAAAAGCCAGTCCATCTTTACAAAAAGCGGACTGTAGCACGGCGGCCGAGTCTCGCAGGAAAGCTGTTGGTATGCAGTAGTTTCGCGCTAATCGTACGAAAATGGAACTCCAACATATCCGCATCCTGGAGACCGGTATCATCCTGGTGTTGTATCTGCTGGCTTTGCTGATTTCGCGTAAGCTCATCAACAACACGCTGAAAAAGGCGCACCTAGAGCGCACGCGGCGCAAGATCATCATCAAGGCCATCAACCTCTTCCTGGCCATCGGCGTGTTGGTGCTGACGGCCAGTGTCTGGGGGCTGGAGCAGCGCCGCGTGGCGGTTTTTGCGGGTACGATTTTCACGGCCCTGGGCATCGCTTTCTTCGCCCAGTGGTCATTGTTGTCGAATATCACAGCCAGCATCATCCTCTTCTTCAACCATCCGCTGAAGCTCGGCGATACGATCCGCGTGCTAGACAAGGATTATCCTTTTGAAGGGGAAGTGACGGAGCTGGCGTATTTCTTCGTGCACCTGCGCACGGAGAACGGCGAGATCATCACGGTACCCAATTCGATGGTGTTGCAGAAGGCGGTGGCGGTGATGGGCAGGAAGCAGGGTGGTTGAGCCCTGCCTGCCCCGACTTTTTCAGTCGGGGAAACCTACCCGGTGTGTTTTCCCGACAGAAAAATTCGGGAATGCTGCGTTGCGCTTCGCGGCGAAGGGATAGGTAAATCCCGTGTCCCGATTTCGACTGCCTTCGGAGTTGCCCGCCGCACACGGCGGGCAACTCCAAAGGCGCTCAATCACCGGGAGGCGCGGAACCATGATTAAAAAATCCGCACTTTTGCAAGATGCAAGTACAGCGCCTGGCATGGATTGGAATGATGCTGCTCAGCCTGTTCATGCATCTTCCCCATCTGAAGAAAGACCTGATCAGCATCCACGT
>CANHTS010000242.1 GCA_947463435.1 Flavobacteriales bacterium
CAAATCCAGCGGGAGGAAGGACGGCGGCGCATCATCGTTGGCTTCAATGTGCGCGGCCGCGATGTGCAAGGTGTTGTGGAAGAATTGCGCGGCAAAATTGCCGGTAAGCTCCCCATGCCTGCCGGCTATTACGTGCGCTACGGCGGTACCTTCGAAAACCTGCAACAGGCAAGCCAACGCCTGATGATTGCCGTTCCCATCGCCCTTGCCCTCATCTTCGTTTTGCTCTATTTCGCATTTCATTCCCTCGCACAGGGATTGCTCATCTTCACCGCTATTCCATTGTCGGCTACCGGCGGTATTTACCTCCTGTACCTGCGCGACCTGCCTTTCAGCATCAGTGCCGGTGTGGGTTTCATCGCGCTTTTCGGTGTGGCAGTGCTCAATGGCATCGTGCTCCTGGCCGAATTCAACCGCATGCGTGCCGCTGGCATTGAAAACACCGCGCGCATCGTTGTCAGCGGAACGGGCTCCAGGCTGCGCCCGGTGCTCATGACGGCCGCCGTGGCTTCGCTCGGTTTCCTGCCCATGGCGCTGAGCAATGGCGCCGGCGCGGAAGTGCAGCGGCCCCTGGCAACGGTTGTGATCGGCGGCCTGCTGCTCGCTACCTTCCTTACGCTCTTCCTGCTGCCAACCTTGTACCTGCTGTTCTTCCGCACCAAATCGGATTCCGTGAGCCTGAATAAGGCCTCCATTGCAGCCATCATCTTGCTTTATTTTGGCGGAACTGCTGTTGCCCAGACGCCCATCGGTATTGATGCAGCCACCGATTCCATGCGCAAGCACAACCTGGTATTGATCGAACAGCGCCTGGCTTCAGAACAAAGCACCCTCGCGCTGGGCAAACCCTATGCGCTGAGTCCTTTCGAATTCTCGGCAGAGGCGGGGCAGCTCAACAGTGTTTACCGCGATTACCGCCTCAACTTCAACCAGCGCCTGGCTTCACCCTGGATGTACAGGGCGCGGAAAGACCTGCTCGCCGAATGGCAACAAGGGAACCTCCGGCAAACGGCGGCCCTGGAAGCCAGCCTGCGCCTCGAACTGCAGCAATTGTTTTATGAAATCCGGGTGCAGCGCGCCAGGATAGCCTTGTGGGACAGCACGGAGCGCCTGGCAGAACGGGTGCTTGGGCTGGCAAAGAAGCGCTTCGATGCCGGCGAAACCGATGCACTTGAATACCATGCAGCTGTGCAACAGGCGGGTGTGGTAAAGCTGGAAAAGGAAGCCCTGCAACAAGATCTGCAGCGTCTGGAAAACCGTTTCCGGCATTTCCTCATGAACCGCACCGCTTACACGCCCGAAGCCGGTGAGGTGCAGCTTGAATTCAACTTCGGCGACACTGCCAATTGGTTGCAGGCGCATCCTGCATATCTGGCCGCTGCGGCTGAGACCGAACGCGCCCGCGCCCTGGCTGCAGTGGAACGCGCGCGCACCCAGCCCGAACTCAGTATCGGATATGCGCGGCAGAGCATCCGCGGCATTGGTGCCGACGACCGTTGGTACAATGGCAGCATCGCTTTCTCGTCTTTGCAGGCCGGGCTATCGATTCCATTGCCCGGTGGCGCGCAGCAAAGTGCCCTCCGCGCAGCACAAACCGGAATCGAACTTGCCGGCAGCAGGCAAGAACGCAGCGCGCGGGAATTGCGCCTCCTTGAACAAGAAGCCCTGCAACAACTCGCGCGCAGCCGCAAGGCATTGCAGACCTATCAGGAGAGCATCTTTCCTTCGGCCGCCAAAGCTGCAGCAGCGGCAGAATGGCAATGGCGGCAGGGCAGTATACGTTTCGCTGAATGGTCGATGCTGCAACAGCAGTGGCTGCGCGCAGCCGCAGCAGCACTCGACCATACGGCCGCTATGAACCAGGCCATTCTGCAATTGCATTACCTCTATCAATCTTCAATCCAATGAAAAACCAAGTAAATCAAACCTATATGCATCGCTCCGGGATCAGGAGCGCGGCCTGCACCGGCATCTTTGCGGCTGTATTCTTCTTCGCCGGATGCCAATCCACGCCCGACAAGCAACCCCTTGCGGAAGCTGCCCAGTCCGACAGCGTTTGGCGCGTGGTGCTCAATGCCACCCAGTTGGCCAATGCCGGAATCGAAACCGATACAGCGGGAAGGGCCAGCTTGCCTTTGTTGTTGCACAGCACCGGAAAGGTTGAAAATCTTCCGGAAGACCGGGCCAGTGTTTCGGCCGTATACGGGGGATACGTAGAACAAGTGTCGGTATTGCCGGGGCAGGTGGTGCGCAAGGGGCAAGTGCTTGCGGTTTTGTCTGACCCGCAATACGTGCAGCTCGGACAGGATTACCTCGCAGCCCGCACGCGCTTGCAGCTCGCAGAGCAGGAACTGCAGCGCCTCAGCCAACTCCGGCAGCAGGAAGCGGCCAGCCAGCGCGAAGTGGAAGCCCTGCGCGCCCAGGTTGAAAATGAACAGATCAACCGCAATGCGGCAGCGGAGAAACTGCGGCTTGCCGGCCTGGACCCGGCACAGGTCAACGCAGGCAACCTGAGCCGCAAAGTCGGTGTCACGGCGCCTTTGGGCGGCACAGTGACTGCAGTAAATGTGAACCTCGGCAAACGCGTTGCGCCTTCAGATGTTCTATTTGAAATAAGTGGACAAAACGCGCTGCGTGCGGTGCTGCAGGTTTACGAGAAAGATTTGCCGCATCTTGCGCTGAACCAGGCGGTTAGCCTTTGGCAATCCGGCGCAGCCGAACGCAAGTTCAACGGTATGGTAGAAGCCATAGTTCCCGCGATTGGTGCCGAACGCACGGCACAGGTGCGCTGCCGCATCACCGAACCGGTTATGCAGCTGCCTCCGGGCGCCTTTTTGAATGCCAGCATCGAAACCGGCCGCAGCCAGGGCAGCGTGTTGCCCGAAGAAGCATTGGTTCGCCATGCCGGCAAGGGTTACGTGTTCCGCGAGGAGCGCCCGGGGCAATACCGCATGCAGGCTGTAACAACGGTTCAGACCGGAGCCGGCCGCGCCGTGCTCGCAGCATTGCCTCCCGGTCGCTACGTGACACGCGGTGCCTATACCCTTTTAATGACTTTTAAAAACAACCAGGAATAACAAGGATCAAGCAACTCATGAATACTGAATTTTGGAACCAACGCTATGCCGAAGCAGCCTACGCTTACGGCACTGATCCATCTGAATGGCTGCGTGAACACCTGCCGGCCGGAGAGGGGCGGAGCATTCTTTTTCCAGCCGAAGGCGAAGGCCGCAACGCCGTTTATGCGGCTACCATCGGGTGGCGCAGTTTTGCATTCGACATCAGCGTGGAAGGCAGGCGCAAAGCCATGGCATTGGCAGACCACCACAAGGTCGACATGGATTACCGCATTGGCAGCCCCGAACTATTGGAGTACAAGGAAGCCTCATTCGATGCCATAGCCCTTGTCTACGCCCATTTTCCTGCGGCCGATATGCTGGTCTGCCACAAGCGCATACTCAACTGGCTCAAGCCCGGTGGCATATTGTACTTTGAAGCCTTTGGAAAGAAGCACCCGGAGTACAAGCAAGCCAATCCAGCGGTTGGTGGCCCGGATGACCCGGATATGCTCTTCAATGAAGCAGAATTGCGCAGCCTGCTGCAAGACTTCACCATCCATGAGCTCCGCGAGGGA
>CANHTS010000243.1 GCA_947463435.1 Flavobacteriales bacterium
ACCGTATTCGTGCGCCGTTCGCTGGTCGAGGTGCAGGAAACGCTGCTCATTGCCATCGTATTGGTGGTGATCATCATCTTCCTCTTTTTCCGCGACTGGCTCATCGCCTTCCGCCCGCTGATCGACATCCCCGTTTCGCTGATCGGCGTCTTCTTCCTCATGTACCTGCTCGGCTATTCGGTGAACGTACTCACCTTGTTGGCCGTGGTATTGGCCACAGGGTTGGTAGTGGATGACGGCATCGTGGTAACCGAAAACATTTACCGCAAGGTGGAGCGCGGCATGGCGCCGGTGGAAGCCGCGATCAAGGGCTCTGCTGAGATTTTGTTCGCTGTGGTTTCTACCTCCGTCACCCTCGCCGCAGTTTTCCTTCCGGTGATCTTCATGCAGGGTTTTGTGGGAAGATTGTTCCAGGAATTCGGTGTGGTGCTGGCCGGCGCCGTGCTGATTTCTGCCTTCGTATCGCTCACCCTCACTCCGATGCTGAATGCCTACCTGGTGCGGAAGAACAAAGGGCATAGCAAGTTTTACGAACGCACAGAGCCATTCTTCCGCGGCATGAACCGCTGGTACGAAGTGCGGCTGGCGGCTTTCCTGCGCCGGCGCTGGCTGGCCCTGGTAATCCTCGGCGTTTGTTTCAGCGCGGTTTTCTTCCTCGGGCGGCAGCTCAAGAGCGAACTCGCACCGCTGGAAGACCGCAACTGGATGCGCATGAGCATCACCGCTCCCGAAGGTGCCACCTATGAATACACCGACGCTTTCCTGGACCGGTTTACGGCATTCCTGCAGGATTCGGTGAAGGAAAGTAAGGTCATCCTTGCTGTAACGGCGCCCAGTTTTGCCGGCTCCGGAGCATCGAATACCGGTTTCATCCGGCTGGTGCTGAAAGACCCGGAAGAACGCAAGCGCACACAATCGCAGATCGCCCGCTACGTGACGCGTCAGGCGGCACGTTATCCCGATGCGCGGGTTTTTGTGATCGAACAACAGACCATTTCGACCGGTGGTTTCGGCGGCCTGCCTGTGCAATTCGTGATCCAGGCGCCGAATTTCGACGCGCTGAAGGAAAAGCTCCCTGCCTTCATGGACGAAGTGCGGAAAGACAAAACCTTCGCCGCTGTCGATGTCAACCTGAAATTCAATAAGCCCGAACTGGTGCTCAGCATCGACCGGGAAAAAGCGGCCCTCCTGGGTGTGAGCGTGCTCGATATCGCCCAGACCCTGCAGCTGGCTTTCTCGACACCGCGCATGGCCTATTTCCCCATGAACAACCGCCAGTACCAGGTGATCGGCCAGTTTGAACGCCAGAACCGCAATACGCCCTCCGACCTGAGCGGTATTTACGTGCGGAACAAAAGCGGACAACTCATACAGCTCGATAACGTGGTGAAGATGGAAGAGGAAAGCAGTCCGCCGCAGCTCTACCACTACAACCGCTACATGTCTGCCACCGTCTCGGCCAGTCCGGCGCAAGGCAAAACCATTGCCGACGGCATCAAGGCAATGCGGACGCATGCCGGAAAACAGCTCGACGACCGCTTCAGCACAGCGCTTACCGGACCGAGCCGCGATTTTGAGGAAAGCTCCGGCAACCTGCTCATGGCCTTCATGCTGGCCTTGCTGCTGGTTTACCTCATTCTGGCGGCGCAGTTTGAAAGCTTTACCGATCCGCTGATCATCATGCTTACGGTTCCCCTTGCGTTGGCCGGAGCCGTGTTTGCGCTCTGGTATTTCCACCAGACGCTGAACATTTTCAGCCAGATCGGGATCATTATGCTCATCGGACTGGTGACGAAGAACGGCATCCTGATGGTGGAATTCGCCAACCAGCGCAGGCTGAGGGGTGAAGACAAATACACCGCCATCCTCAAAGCCAGCGTGATGCGCCTGCGGCCGATCCTCATGACCAGCCTGGCAACCATGCTGGGCGCTTTGCCGATTGCCGCTTCCTTTGGTGCCGCTTCCGCCAGTCGCATGGGAATGGGCATTGCCGTGATGGGCGGTGTGGCTTTTTCTTTGGTATTGACCCTTTTCGTGGTGCCGGCGGCATACTTGCTTCTGGCGCGCAAACATGTTTCACCTGAATTGGCAGGATACGATGAAGACGACGATGAAATTTAATGGATTGATCATCTTGACCTTGCTCGGTTTGGCCGGGCCGGCACAGGCGCAGCTCAGCCTGAATGCCGCACTCGACAGCGCATTGCAACTGCGGCTGGGGCTGGTAATCGCGCGGAACGGAGCCGAGATGGCGCGCCTGCAGAACAATCCGGGTATGGCGGGCATGTTGCCTTTTGTGAGCCTGGGCAGCGGAATTGGCCTGTCGGGAACCAGTATTGACCAGCAGTTTTCGAACGGCACGGTAATCCGCCGCGACGGCGTGCAGGTGAATACGGCCAATACCAACCTCGGCGCTTCCTGGACCTTGTTCGACGGCATGCGCATGTTCGTGATGCGCGATCGCCTTCAGGTACTCGAAAACCTGGGCGAGCAGGGTGTTTTTGCAGAAACGGTACGTATCGCCACCTCCACCCGGCTGGCCTTTCACGGTGCGGCGCGCGAGCAGACAGTGCTGGCTTATATGCAGAAGCAACTGGCCCTCAGCAAAGCCCTGGCAGAACTGGCCGAACAGCGCAGCCTGACGGGAACGGTTGCCGCCGTGGAAGCCATGCGCGCCCAAACGGCAGCCCAGGCCTGGGATGCGCAGGTAGCACAACAGGAAGGGCGCCTCCGTGAAGCCCGTGAAGCATTGGCTTTTGAAATGACCGTGCCCGCAGCGCGTCTGACGGCTGCATTGGAATACGATACCCTCCTCCCGCCGCAAACACCGATTGAAACCTGGACGGCCGCCATGGAACGCAATCCGGATGTGCAGGTTTCCAAAATGAATTTTGAATTGGCCGCCCTGCAGGTGCGCGAATGGGAAAGCCAACGCTGGCCGCAGCTGCGCACCGGTACCGGCTTCAACTACAACACCAACCGCAACTCGGATGGTTTCTTCCTGGTGAACCAAAGCTTTGGTTTCAACGGATCGCTGAACCTGAGCTGGAATATCTTCAACGGAGGCGTGGTGCGGAACCAGATAAAGGTTGCGGGTTTGCAGCGCGATAACATGGCCCTGGGCGTTACCGAAATGCGCAGGAGCTTGGAATCGGATATCCGGCAGGCGTGGATACGGTTGGAAACGGCGCGGCAGGTGTACCGGCAGACGGCGAAGGCACTGGCTACGGCTGTTCAGGCGCGCGAGGTCACCGAGGCGCGTTACCGTGCAGGGGCGGCATTGTTGTTGGAATTGAACGAGGCGCTGCGGAATGAGATCGATTTGCAGATGGCGCTGGCGGATGCTTTGTTGCGTTTGCGCCTTGCGGAGACGGAGCTCGGCGCGTTGACCGGCGGATAAGATATACGACCGCGGTAAAACCGGGTCGGGGCCGCGTGGGTTGCGTCGGGTTAAGATATACGACCCGCTGAAGGGCGGGTCGCGACGCGGTGAATTCGGTCGGCGGGATACACAACCACGATAAATCCGGTTTGGAGTCGACCTGGGTTCGGTGGCCTCGATATGCGACCGCGGTAAAACCGGGTCGGCAACGCCTTGGA
>CANHTS010000244.1 GCA_947463435.1 Flavobacteriales bacterium
CGTGTGCGCACCTGATACTCGAGCAGCGTGCGGGTTTCAAGGCCAAAACTTTCTTTCCTTGCCTCCAGATAGTCAGGCAACAAATCCTCGCCTTGTTTCAGCCTGCGTTCAAACCCGGCTTCTGTGAAACCATCGCGGTAGCGCAACATGCCTTTCTTGAAATGTTCGAGCAGGTAGCTTGGGTCGGGAAGGCGCTGTTCGCGGCTGAATCCGGTAAAAAAGGCATTCAGCGCATCGTGAACAGCCGAACCGAACGATGCGTATTCGGAGCGCGACTGCGGAATCCGGAGGATATTGCGGTAATAGAAGCTGAGCCTGCACTTGAGGTAATTCTGCATGGCGGTAGGCGACAATTCGAATTCCTTCAGGATGGGTGCCAGCATGTCTTCCTCGGGAATGGCCGGCGCCGGCGCCGCTGCCGCTTCCCAAACGCGCGCCTCGGCAGCAATCAGCGCCGGCGTTTCGATGCTAATCCTGAACGTTTCTGCCTTTTCCGCATCCTGCAAAACCTGCAGCATAGACGATGGAAGCAGACTTCTCGTGTTATCGAATTCCGGATAGGTCATCGTTAAATACCTGCCTGCCCGGGTCATGGCCACATAAAAAAGGCGCCGCACTTCTTCATTGTCTTCCACAGCCGATTCAGGCAAGGCGTCCAGTATCTCTTCCATCCGGTAAGGCAGTGGCTTAGAGCGTGTTTTTTCCCAATTGGTATCGTTGCAAGCGCTCACGAAAACTACTTCCCATTCCAGGCCTTTGCTGTTGTGGGCGGTGGTGAACGTGATGCCTTTTTCATTGCCGAAGCGCTTTTCAATCGGCACGGAAATTTCGGCTTTCCTTCTGCGTTCCATCCGTTGCAAGAGTTCGCTGAGGGTGAGTTGCGGATTCATCCGGTTGTCTTCTTTCACCACATGGTGGTAGCTGTGTAGGAGTGCCATGGCATAAGCCGGATTCTCGTGCTGGAGTGCCTTGCGCAAGAATCCGCCCCTTGCGATCACCCGTTCCACCAATTCCGGAACGGTATAATTGGGCGCGTTTTTCAGCCAATAATCCAGGTCTTCGGCCAGCATGCCCGCTCCTGGCAGGTTCGGATTGTTCAGGCTGTGTTTGGGTTGATCGGCCAGCAGCAGCCGCCAGCGCTGTTGTTGCCTGCGGGCTGTAACAGCCAGGGCTGCAGCCTGTGCGGGTTCTACGCCGTACAAGCCATAATGCAAAATGCGGTACAGGCGGAATTCGCCGCTGTGTGCTTCGCGGAGTTCGTCGCAGATCAGGCCGAGGAAATCTTCGAGCTGGGTGATGAGCGGATCGAGCAGCACATTGTTCAGCTTGCGCGTCTGGTAAGGCAATCCGCGGGTGTGAAACTCGTCGATGATGCGTTCGGCATGGGCGTGGTTGCGGTAGATCACAGCGATTTCAGAGGCCGGAATGCCGCTGTCGAGATGCGCCTGTACTTCATCTGCAATAAATACGGCTTCGTGCAAGGCGTTGGGCAGGGCCACTATGCGCGGCAGCGGACCACTTTCTTTTCCTTTTGCGGCAGATTGCAGCTTCGCGTGCTCGCCTCTCAAGCGCTGTTTGTTGCCTGAAATGAGTACATCGGCTGCATCGAGTATGGGTTGGGTGCTGCGGTAATTGTCAACCGGAACTACGGTTTGCAGGTGGTCTTCGTAGCGCTCGATAAAGCGTTGGATATTGGCTACGCTCGCGCCCTGGAAACGGTAGATGCTCTGGTCGTCGTCGCCAACCGCAAATACGTTCGGCACGTCCCAGAAGCTACACAACTGTTCGAGCAGGCGGTTCTGTACGCCGCTGGTGTCCTGGAATTCGTCGGCCAGGAAGTACAGGAACTGCTCCTGGTAGCGCTGCAGCAGCACATCGCTTTTCTCGAAAGCTTGCAATACCCAGCGCTGCATATCATCGAACTCGTACATGCCCAGTGCTTTTTTGCGTTCGTTGTAACGGTCGAACAAGGTGGCGGCGGAACGCAGTTTCTGCAAGCGGTCGGTTATTTCTTCGGCTTTTTTGGGGTTGAGGTCTCCTTTGTTGAAGTGGCCCTGTTTGCGTTGATACAGGTATTTTTCGTTGTAGGGAAGATTTTGGAGGAAAGCATCGACACGCTGGTGGATCCAGGCGGAGCTGAAACCTTCCTGCTGCATGATGCCGAACAGCTGTTTGAGGGATTGCTGGCTGTAGCGGGCGTCTTCTCCATAGAGTTTAAGCGGGTCGCCGGCGGGCAGTTCCTGTAGCAGGGAAGCGAGGATTTCTTCGCGTTCGAGTTCATCCATTACCCTTAGCCCGGCGCGGCCGAAGCGTTCAGGGTTCTCGTTGATCACGCGATTGCAAAAGCCGTGGAAGGTGTACACGTTTACCTTGTGCCCATCCGGACCGATAAGGGCTGCCAGACGTTTCTTCATCGCAGCGGTGCCGGCTTCGGTATAGGTTAGGCATAGGATGTCCGAAGCTTTGGCATCGGTGTTATTCAGGATGTTCCCGATCCGTACGGCGAGCATCTGGGTTTTCCCAGTTCCCGGGCCGGCGACGACCAATACCGGACCTTCAATCATTTCAACAGCCCTGCGCTGCGCCTCATTCAAGCCATCCAATAAGTGTAAAAAATCATCCATGCTGCTCCAAAGATGCAGAACTTCAGGCGAACAAAGGGGGCGAGTTTTCCCTGTATTTTGCGTGCATGGAAACAAAGGCCATCACCCTGCGCGGTGCCCAACAGGAAGTAGATCAGTGGATAAAAACGGTGGGCGTGAAGTACTTCTCAGAACTCACCAATACGGCGGTGTTGATGGAAGAGGTAGGGGAGTTGGCCCGCATCATGGCCCGGGAATACGGTGAACAGAGTTACCGCAAGGGAGCTGAAAAAGGCAACCTGGCCGACGAGATGGCCGATGTGTTCTGGGTTTTGTGTTGCCTGGCAAACCAAACTGGCATCGACCTGGAGGCAGCCTTCCGACAAAACCTGGAAAAGAAACAGACCCGCGACGCAACCCGGCATCTGGAGAACCCGAAGTTGAAGCCGTAGAGCCGGAAACCTGTTGGACATGTAAATCACATGATGCCTTACCGCGGAGGATTGAAGGGATATTCCGAGTAGTGGGAAATTGGCAACGCCAAATGCAATCAACGCAAATCATGCATTAAAGAACCTTTGCGGGGCTCGGAATTAAGAGAGAGCCGGAAGTGAACGGTGGTTATTGGTTTCCCATCAGAGACCTGTTGCCTTTCGTTTGGGGAGTGGTATTTCCGAAGGCTGTCGGAATGGGAGATTGAATTCTTAACGAAATTCAGATGCGCGATATGGGATTAGGGGGAGGCGCTTCGTTTAATTGGTTGGGATAGGTTTGTTTTTTATTTTAACAAACAGTTAAACGTTTATAAGCGTGTAATTTCAGGCCAGATTAGGCATAAGCCGACTATTGGCCTTTGTGGTATATGTCGTGATCCCTATATTGCGCCTGTATTCTAATCACTTTTAATCATGGACTTTGTTACTTTTATCCAAACTTACAACACCGAAGAGCGCTGCATCCTGTTGTGGAAGAATTTGCGGGATAAGCACGGTGTATTC
>CANHTS010000245.1 GCA_947463435.1 Flavobacteriales bacterium
GCGTGTCAGGAACGTGGCATACAATACCAGGAAGAAGGAAATGCAAACCAGCAGTATGGTGGTGACCAGATGCCTGCCTGTTGCCCGGGTAATCAACACCATGTGCATGGCTGAAATCAACAGCAACCAGGGCATGAGTGAAGCATTTTCTACCGGATCCCAGGCCCAGTAACCACCAAACGACAAGGCTTCATAAGCCCAGAATCCGCCCATGATGATGCCGGTTCCGAGCACCGCTACACAAATGAGGCCCCATATCAACGCAGGAGACATCCATTGGCGCAAGCGGCCGGTCCAAAGCCCTGCAATGGCGTAGGCGAATGGCACGATGGCCGTGGCAAAACCGAGGAACAAAGTGGGCGGATGGATCACCATCCAATAATTCTGGAGCAGCGGATTGAGTCCGTTGCCGTTTTTCAGCACCTGGAGATAATTCCCCTGGCCTATGCTTTGCAATACCGGCGCCTGCAATAGATCGGGACTTGCCATGCGGGTAAGTTCGAAGGGCGAGCTGCCGATTTTAAACGGAGCCTCACCGATGCCGAGCAGCATGGTGGAAAGCGCAATTTGGGCGAGGGCGATAACGGCCATCACCGGACTTTCCCAGTTACCGGCGCGAAAAACCAAAATCACGCCGATCAGCGAGTGCCAGATCATCCACAAGAGGAAGCTTCCCTCCTGCCCTTCCCAAAAACAGGAAATCATGTATTTGAGCGGCAGCTCATTCGAACTGTGCTGCCAGGCATATTGGTATTCGTAGTAATGCTTCTGGATGATGATGAAAAGCGTAATGAATACGCCTGCCACAGCCGTCGCATGCAAGAGGAACAGGCTGCGTCCGATTTTTCGGTACGCGTCAGAGTTTTCACGAACAGAAAGAAAATAGAACAAAGCGCCGAACAGCGCAGTAAGGAAGGACAACACCACCAGGGCGTGGCCAAAGTTTCCGATGAACAGGTGTTCACCGTTAAAGGTTACAAGCTTTTCCTGCATCAGCGACCTAGGTTCTCTTTACTCAATTCTTCATTGTATTTGGAGGGGCATTTGCTCAGGATGCTGCTGGCTTCGAAATGATCGCCCTTGTAGTTGCCAATAAGCACCACTTTTTCTGTGCGCTCAATGTCCTGCGGTTTTGCATTGCGGTAAACTACCATTGACGGGTTGTCGAGCGAATCGATGGCAAAGAATGCAAAGTAGTTTGGATCTTTTTTGGGATTGTAAACCATCTCCTTCGAGATATCCAATCGCGCCACCACATGGTATTCCCTGTCGGGATTCTCGGCTGCCAGCTGTTTGGCTTCCGGGAATGAAACGTAACGGGTAGGGTTGCCATAAAGGCTCACCACGAAGGCCAGGGCAATGCCCACGAAAACAATACCGAGGATATGAACTGCCTTCATGCCTTATCGCCGTTATGTGTATTTTCTTTTTCCATGCGCGCAACGCGGCGGTCGAGCGCAACCAGCCAAACTACCACGCCGGCCAGCAGGATACCCACTACAACGAGTACGGTATTGATTTTACCATCCTGACGCAGGGTCTGCGCCACATCAGCGGCACGGCTGCGCAAAGGCGACGCGAGCAGTGCTGCAAAGAGGAAGAGCCGCTTGATTATATGCATGTTTTGTTTGCTTGCTTAGTTGAAGTGTTTGAAGTACTATTTTGTTTTCAGGCGTTGGATGCCATACGGCGCATATCGCGTTCAATCTGCAGCCGATCCAGCCTGATCTGAATCTGCGCCATCCAGGCATAGATCAAGGTCCAGCCAATAACTGCCGGATAGAAGAACATGCGCAGCGTATTGTCCATATCGTATTGGCTGAAATTCACAGAATCTCCGCTGCCGGGATGCAAAGACACGGCCGACAGCTTGGGCATTACGACGATGAGGGCGATGAAAACCGGAAAGACAAAGAGATTGTAAACTGCAGCAAGCCGGGCGCGGTTGTAACGGTCGTCGACCGAAGCGCGCAGTATCACATACGCGAGGTACATAGCCATACCAACTGCCACGCCATTCAGCTTCGGGTCGTTGGTCCACCAGGCATTCCAGGTGGCGCGTGCCCAAACCGAGCCGGTGAGCGTACCGAGGGTTCCCGCCAGCAAACCGGCCATAGTAAATGCTTTGGCAGCCGCATCATAAATGAGCCGGCCGCGGTGCAGATACAAACCGCTGTAAATAGCCGCGATGAGCAACAGCAAAATCATGCTGAACCATTGCGGAACATGAAGAAGGAGGTTCCGGATGGTTTCCTCCAGGACATTTCTGTAAGGGAATCTGAGCCCGGTGTTACCGGTATCCTCCCGGAACTTCACACCCGCAAACAGATCGCCCGTTTCGGCACTGGATGCCAACGTATCACCGGCTGAGCGTTCAACAGCGAGTGCCGCATCGAACTCCATGAAACCATGGAACTGATCAACGGTAATGAGATTAAAAACCAACGAATTGGCTTCCTTTTCGCCCAACAAGAGCCTGAAATCGGCTTCCAGTTCAGTTGGAGAAAGTACTTTCACGTTTTGTGCGCGGTAAGCAAGCGGACCGCGTTTGAGCAATACCCGGGTACCCGGGCGGAAATCGGTGTTGTAGCCAATAACGCTCACCTTGACCGATTCGCCTGAAGTGGTGCGCACCTGCCCGCCGGCATTCACACCGGCAATGGCCGGTTTGAGCGGCGTACTGAGGCCAAAATAAATGGAATACGCCAGGAGCAGTACGCCAAGAGCTTTCCACCACCATTGCTTCATGCCGCAAAGTTAAGCCGAATCGGCACAGTAAGCGGTACTGACCGTGCGTTGAGCTATGTCATAAATAATCCTGCAAAGCGCGGTGGCCATGGAAGCCGTAAAAAACAAAAGAGGCCCATGGCAGGCCTCTTTTGCTATTGTGGATATTGTTATCCGCTTACTGTACTACAACCTTGTTGCGTGCAAGGCCGCCGTTCAGGGCGATTTCAACCATGTACATGCCGGGACGCAGGCCGAGATTGCTCAGCGTCATGGCTTGTGCATTGGCACCGGTTTCGAAAACCATTTTGCCGCTCATGTCGCGGATGGCGATACGCTGCATCTGATGGTTCGTCCAGTTGTTCACCACGTTGATGGTACCGGTGGTGGGGTTAGGATACACGGTGATGTTGGAAGAGAGATCGCGCTCATCCACACCAACAGAAGCAACCAGTCCGAGGCTAACCGCCAGACGGGGAGCTACATAGCCCATGATGCTGTCTACATAGCGCATAGCGCGGGTTTTACCCTGCAACTTGTGCAGCGGATTGCTGAGGTCGGCATTGCGCAGGATGGCTGCGGTATTGGGCAGACCAAGTGCCTTGATGGCAGTGGTATCCCACCATTCCCAGGGCGCTGAACCGTTGGCCGCTCCGGCGATGGGGAACAATCCTTCCAGTCCGTCGTTCAGCTGATTGGCCTGCATGGTGTACACATCGTAAACCTTGCCTTTGTAAGAAGCATTGTTGTTGAATTTGTTCGTACGCTTCATTACATCATAGCTGCCGGATACGTCAACTACGTTCAGGGGAGGA
>CANHTS010000246.1 GCA_947463435.1 Flavobacteriales bacterium
CCGTCTTACTGCCCTGAGCAATCCAGTTCTTGAACGCAGCCGCCTTCTCGCAATAACCAGCAGCCTGGGCGCGGATTTTATCGGCCTGGTCTTCGCCTAAGCTGCGCACCACTTTCGCCGGAACACCCAACACCATTGAATACGGTGGAACCTGCATGCCTGCGGGCACAAGCGCATGCGCTCCCACGATGGAACCGGTACCGATGCGCGCGCCGTTCAGCACTGTGGCCTGTATGCCGATCAGCACCGCATCTTCAATCACCGCGCCGTGGACTATGGCGCCGTGGCCAATCACACAGTCATCGCCGATGATGGCGGCATCGCCCGGGTCGGCATGCACGATGGCACCGTCCTGAATATTACTGCGGCAACCAATTGTAATCTGTTCTGTGTCACCGCGCAGCACGGCATTGTACCAAACGGAGCTTTTATCGCCGATGCGCACAGTTCCCATCACATGTGCGCCCGGCGCAATGAAAACCGATGCTGCCAGTTGTGGCTGCTGAGAAATTCTATCCGCTGTGTCCATTCCGTTGCTAATTTGCGGCAAAACAAGGCGATTTCAGGCATGCACCGCATTTTCACAGGCATTCGACGTATTTATGGTCATTATCCCGCAACCCAAACGTTGGTTCGGGGGAAGGAAATGCAGGAGGTTCCGTTCATCGACCACGCATGGTTGGAAGTGCAAAACGGACGGATTCTGGCGCTGGGAAGCATGGACGCATTGCCTGAAAACAATCCCGCCGAACGCATCGACCTGAAGGGTGCCTGGATTATGCCCGGATTCGTCGATTCACACACGCATATTGTGTTTGCCGCTACGCGGGAAGAGGAATTCCGGATGCGCATTGCAGGCCGCAGCTACGAGGAAATCGCTGCCGCCGGCGGTGGTATCATCAACTCGGCTATGCGCCTTCGCCAGACCGATGAAGATACCCTGTATGAAGCCGCTGCATCCCGGCTCCGACTCATGATTGCCCATGGCACTACCTGTGTAGAAGTAAAAAGCGGTTACGGGTTGGATACAGAATCAGAACTGCGCATGTTGCGGGTGATCCGGAGGCTGGCGGCAAACTTCCCCATACCAATCAGGGCGACATTCCTGGGTGCCCATGCCATTCCTCCCGAATACAAGGAAAACCGTCAGGGCTATATCGATCTGTTGTGCCGCGACATACTACCCCGCATCGCCGAAGAAAACCTGGCCGACTTTGTGGATGTGTTCTGCGACCGCGGATATTTCACCCCAGTAGAAACCCTGCAAATCTGCGAAGCGGCGGCGGGGTTCGGTTTGCGTCCGAAGATCCACGCCAACGAACTGGGTTATACGGGTGGCGTGCAGGCCGGTGTGAAAGCCGGAGCCCTGAGTGTGGACCATCTGGAACATTGCGGTGAGGATGAAATCGCTTGTCTCTTGAACAGCAATACCTTACCCGTGGCCTTGCCCGGTTGTTCTTATTTTCTGGGGATTCCCTTTGCACCGCTGCGCGAGATGATCGACCGCGGCCTGCCGGTGGTGCTGGCTTCAGATTTCAACCCCGGCAGCAGTCCCGGTCCGAGCCTGCAAATGGTATGGAGCCTGGCTTGTGCCCGGATGAAGTTATTGCCGGAGGAAGCATTCAACGCCATCACGCTGAATGCGTCGGCAGCACTGGATGTATCGGCCGACTGCGGCAGCCTGAGCCCCGGCAAAAGGGCCGATTTCCTGGTCATGCAGGGCGAACCTTCGCTGTCGATTATCCCCTACCATTTCGGTGTAAACCACGTGCAGGAGGTGTATGTAGGTGGTGTAAGGTTTGAGGCTTGAGGGAAACTGCGCACGGAAAAGAATGTGAGGGCTAACACGAGTAGCGCCGGTGCTGTATGCAGGAAGGCGAGCACCAGGGTGACCGTTGCTACGGACGTATCTTTACGATCTTGTTATCGCGCAGCACAACCAGGACGCTATTCTTCGCTCTTTTGTATTCAATGAGGCGCTCGTAAACCTTCTCGAGACCTTTCAGGATTTTTCGCTTCTCTTCCAATTGTTCTTCAACGCTGACCATGTTGTGCGATTAATAGTTTGTATTTGTGCTCTTTGACAATATTCAAATGGCCATCTGACTGCTTATCGGCATCAGGTCATGCATGCCTTCCGAGTTGTCAAATATCAGTGTGCTGTTCACCAATGGCAAATAAATTTCGAAGAGATTGCAAATGCCGCGGCTGTATCGTCGTTCGATGTCGACTAAAGACTTAATATATGTATAAACAGCACATTAAACCACCTTACCGATTACAACCCACCAGGCAGTGCTTAATTGGTTAATTTATCCGACGAAATCTTCTTCTGTGCGGCCTTGTCTTTCCCCTTTCCTTTATTACGCTTAACTTTACTGCTTTTACTCTTGGCGAAGTACACTGCAAGCGCGCTTTCTTCAACCAGTGTTAAACCTTTCTGACCATCTATGAAGTCGATTTCCAATTCGTTTTTTTTAGTTTTCATTTTTAGCTGTGTTTAAAGTATTTATCAATCAAAACCAAAGCAGCATGTGTTCCGATTATCATAACCCTGCCCCCAATGTGCGATGCTCCCAATGTGTCCTTGTAGTGGCTGATTAATTCTGTCTTAGAAAGGAAGGCCAAATTGCATTCATGCCCCCTCTGAAAAGAAAGACGACATGCAAAGGCAACAAGATTTCCCGGGACACCCTTGTAAACTTTACTATCTCCTTTATTAAACGGAGCGCTCTCCAGTAAATTGATGTAAACATGATCTGGTTTTATGATCAAACTAATCAATCCTTGAATAATAGATGGATTATTCACAATAGTCAGCTTATAGACTTCCTGGGCAGCATTCTTGTATTCCTCTCGCTCCAGTTGAAAAGCCAGCTATCGTTTTTATTGACGGCCATCAGGTCTGATCTGGTTAGCAAAGATATCTCAGTTGCAAAACTGTCACCCGTTTTCACATTTTCAATACTATTTGTAAGTTTATCAACAATAAAATCCATTTGCCTAAGCCTGGAAGTTTTCATAATGTCAAAATAAGCAATCCTGCTTAATGAAACAACAGAATAAAAGCGTCAGCATTGGATTCAGAGTCATTATACAAAGTTTTGGGAATCACGCGCATAGGCAAAACAAGGCTGGACAGAACCGTGAGGTGAGGGAAACAGTGACTCGAAATCAGGTTATCGAGAATGTGAGAGCGACCACCCGCGTCGCCAATCCACTACTTTTCGACCCAAACCTTTCGGCCCTGCCCCGATCCGTCGCGCAGGAACCAAATCCCTGCGGGAAGCGCGAGGCTGATGGTGCCGGAAGCAGGTACGGAAAAGGTTCTCAACAGACGGCCGTCGGCAGCGAAAACCGATAACTGTAGTGGCTCCGCCCGGCGATTCCGGAGGCAAACCGGCCCATGTGCAGGATTCGGATAAAGGTCCCAACCCCCAATGGTATTCGGAGTCCCGGCGAGCTGGTTCAACCTGGCTTCACGGCACAAAGTCGGCAAGCCGTTACCCAC
>CANHTS010000247.1 GCA_947463435.1 Flavobacteriales bacterium
GCAACTGACGTTATGATGGCCGGTAAAGTAGCGGTAGTTTGTGGTTATGGCGACGTAGGAAAAGGCAGCGCCGATTCCCTCCGCGGTGCCGGAACCCGCGTAATCGTAACCGAAATCGACCCCATTTGCGCTCTGCAGGCTGCGATGGACGGCTATGAAGTAAAAACACTCGAATACGCCCTGGCAGAAGCCAATATCATTGTAACTGCTACCGGTAACTGTGGCATCGTGCGCGGCGAACACTTCAAAGCCATGCGCGACAAAGCGATCGTTTGCAACATCGGTCACTTTGACAACGAAATCGACATCGCCTGGCTGAACACCAACTACGGCAACACCAAATACACCATCAAACCGCAGGTGGATGTGTACGAAGTAGATGGCAAGGAAATCATCGTTCTCGCCGAAGGTCGTCTGGTAAACCTCGGTTGTGCCATGGGCCATCCTTCGTTCGTGATGTCAAACAGCTTCACCAACCAGACCCTCGCGCAGATTGAACTCTGGAGCAACCACGGCAAATACGAAAATAAAGTGTATGTGCTGCCCAAGCATCTCGACGAGATGGTGGCGCGCCTGCACCTTGACCATATCGGCGCCGAACTGACTGTGCTTCGCAACGATCAGGCCGAATACATCGGTGTGCCGCTCGAAGGTCCGTTCAAACCCGATACCTATCGCTATTAATCCATCTTCCGATGACGCTAAAAAAGCCCTGTTCTATCAGGGCTTTTTTTTTGCGTTTCCGGCTGCCTAACTTTGAAAGGATGGCCGCCCTTCGCCCCATACAATTCGGGTTACTCTTTATCGCATTTTGCGGCATGCTTCCTTCTATCCGGGCACAATCGGATGAAGATCTGCTGCGCGACGCCCAAGCCTGGCAACTGCGCGGTAAACCAGAACAATCCATTCGCATCCTCGAACCGCTTCTGCCGCAGCTTCGCGATGACACTTACCGTTGGAAGGCGCAACGTCAATACGCCATCGCATTGGCTACCAGCGGCTCAGACAGCGCTGCCTTGGTTCATACGCAAAAGCTGCTCATCATGAATCCAGCCTATCGCGCAGATGCCATCAATGACCCGCCGGCATTTACCCGGGCTTTGCAACAATTCAGCGTAAAGCCGGCATCTGCGTTCCATGTGCATGCCGGCATCGGATTGGGCAGCGCCCGGGCCTATCGCACCTACAGCCCCGCTTTGTATTACAAAACCTACAACGCCACGACCGCTTTTTCTCTGGGGGCCGGAATGAGCCGGTTTTTCAACAACAATATCACCCTGGAAACCAGCCTGGAATACGCACGAAGCGGTTTCAATTATTCTTTTGGCCTGGCAGACTGGACCGGTATTTCCGTCAAGGAACGCACCGATATGTTGGCTTTGCCGGTGGCTTTGCGTTTGGGTTCTGCCACATTCCGCGGGCAGTCCTGGTTTCTGCGTACCGGCATCACACCAGCCTTGACACTCGACGTGCGCAACGAATACGCCCGCACTTTCAACGGATCAACACCCGCCTACAGCACCCTTGCAGGAAGTCGCAGCATGGAGCGCAGAAATGCATTCCAACTCGCATTGCATGGGGGAATAGGTTGGCAGAAGTCTACGTCCAATGGACGCTACGGTTTGCAACTGGCCGCCAATTACTGGCAAACGCCCTGGGTGAAGGAATCGGCCCGCTTCGAGGCAACTGATATCACGTATGCTTACTTCCTATACGATGACGACCTGCGTCGTATGGATCTGACCTTTCAGGTGTTTGCTGAAAGGAATATTCGCTGGCGTGTGCAAAAGCGCAGTGTAGGGCCGGGAATGTCCAAACCTTGGGAACTTTGGCTGGAAGCGCCGTCTGCGGTTGCCGGTACGGAAGGAGAAACGCAACTCAGGCTGGCGGAGAACTGGCTGGCGCGCGGCGAATTCAGACGCATCAGCGATTCCGTTCCGGTATGGATGCTTCAAGAGCAAGCCCTATCTCCAAACCTGTTGAGACTGCAAATGCTGGCACAATTTACCCTGGGCGACAGCCTGGCCATTGCCGCTGCCATTGAAAAACTGCTGGCGCAAGATCCGGATTACCTGCGTTTCCCCTGCAGCGACCCTTTGCCGCTGCAACAACGCTTGAACCAATACAAAATCCTGAACCGCCTTGAAATCGGATTGCAGGCCGGATTCCTGGTTCCGGCGCTGCAACTTGTCTCCTACCATGCCATTGCCGGCGCAAATCATACATTCCGCAGCATTCCGGGTTATTCGGCCGGCTTGCTGGCAGGGCGGCAATTCAACCCCAATTTCAGGATACAAACCGGCGTGCAACTCATCGGGTTTGGATACACCGCCCATACGCCTGATCTCAACGGATGGAAACAGGATTACCGCGAAAACCTGCAGTACGCAGCCATTCCACTGCGCTTCCTCCTGCACGTTCCCGGAAAAGCATACGGTGTGCACCTGGGTGGGCAGGCTGCCTGCTTGACAAGCGCCAACAGCGAGGTTTTGCTGCAAAACACAGACGGCGGCATTTCCCGCAACACCCTGAACAATTTCCCCGACCGGAAGCCCATCCAATGGAGTTGGACAACAGGGCTGTTCTGCCGCATTCCTGCCGGCGACGGTTACCTGCAGCTCGAAGGATCCTGGTGGCAGTTTTCCGACATCTTTAACAAGCCGGAAGAACGCTTCAGCCAACCCGCCCAACGGCTCGATTACGGGTTCGTCGACAGCGACATGCGCTTTGGTGCCATTCAGTTGCAGTGCGCCTTTATTCTTCCCCTCTCCTATCAACCCAAATGGTATCCGTCAAAATGAAACGGCTGAAATACCTATTGCCGGCGCTTCTCTTGCTTGCCTTGGTGTCTTGCGAACAAAAACCGCAATCAGACGATTTGAAGCCCGGCATCATCCGAAGCATTGGCTGGCAAGGCGATGAACGTGCTGCGCGGATCTTCGAAACACCGGAAGGTTATATGCTCTTCGGCTGCTCCAACAGCTTCGCACCCGGCACCTACGATGCAGTGCTTTGCCGCATCGATTCAAACCTTAACCTGCTCAGTGAAGAGCGCCACGGTGGCCAGGGTGACGAAATGATACTCGGGGTTGAAGCCATTCGGAACAGTTCTGGAGCAGCAACCGCCTATATCGCCTGGGGTACGGTTAAAGATGCAGGCCGCAGCGACCGCGATATCTGGTTGCTTTTTATGGATGCCAGCGGGCGGAAAACCGCAGAACAACGGATACAGTTCAGCAGCAATGCCGTTGACGATGTGCCGGTTTCCTTGCATGTTTCCTCAGACGCACTGCTCATCGCCTGCAATACCGCCAGGCCCGGCCCGGCCGGCTTTATTGAAACAGCAGGATGGATCAAAACAGACCATGTCGGCAATATCCGTTGGCGCAGCATATTGAACGATACCATTGCCATGAAAGCCGACGGATTGGTCGGAAACACTCTGAACAAGTCCATCGCCCTCTGCCATAGCCGTTCAGGCGAATTGCGCATGCTGGAAATCAGCGATCC
>CANHTS010000248.1 GCA_947463435.1 Flavobacteriales bacterium
AACCTGCGGTACATCTTCACCACATTTGGGTTTTCCATACGGCATGGACGGCACCAGGATGCCCAGAAATCGATCAACACCACCTTGCCTTTGAGGCTGGAAAGGGCTACGGGCTTACCGTTGGGATCGTTTTGAATGATCTCAGGAGCCGGACTGCCGACAGCGAGCAATTTTTTCGGCATTGTATATGGCCGCCAGTTCTGTTGTGTATTTCGAAGCCGGATTGAAAGCTGAAACCGCTTTGTAGGCGGCTTCCAGATCGGCGAATTCGTACTCCTGGTTCATGTAATACGTAAACACCATGTAGGGCACGAGCGACTTGGGCTTGCGGAGCATAAACTCACGGAAAGCCTTGGAACGCATTTCCAGTATCTCATAAAACTGCTGCTGCAGCATCGAAGCTTTGGCATAATCGTCCTGGCCTCCGCCAAGACGGGAAGCTTGTTGCTGGATGGATTGCAGTTTAAAATCGAAGCCGGCGCTCAGTTCAACGAACTCTTTCAGATCGGTGCTTTGCTGAATTTCAGTGCCGCTCAGGCTGTAAGAAATATACGGATTGAAGCCGGTGATTTCCAGCTGCACATTCGATTTGTTGTTGAGGGCAAGCAGCACATAACTCGATGAATCCCACTGCAGGGCGCAGAAAACATCTTCTTTGGTATTGCCGTCCAGCGTAAAATTGCCTTCGGCATCCGTGCGGGCTGAATCGAGAAAGAACCAGCCGCCTTTCTTCACTTCCTGCAACACCACCAGGCGATTGGGCATATTGCGCAGCTGACCGCTGACACTGAAGCCGTCGGCTACCACCTCGGCAGCCGGTGGCCTGGGCGTAAGCATATCCGACATCCACGACCTTACCCGTTCTGATGCATTCACTTCCTGACAACCCTGAAAGGTCACCATGGCAAGCGCCGCAAAAAGGAGGGTCTTCAAAGTCAATTTCTTCTGCATGTGATTGGGTTCTTCAAATTGTGTACCGTTCAGCATAAGTATGGCAACCGATGCAGAACAAATCTTAACAAAGTTACTGCGAAAGGTCGGTTTCTTCCTTCAAAATTTCCTGCCATTCGGCGGGCGTATGGGCATCTTCGATGCGGAAATCGCCGATGCGCGTGCGGACCAGCGCACTGAGATAGCCTCCGCAGCCGAGCAACCGGCCAAGATCGTGGGCCAGCGAGCGGATATACGTTCCTTTGGAACAGGCCACACGGAAATCTACTTCCGGCAGTGCAAATCGCGTGATTTCAAACGACTCCACCAATACCTTCCTCGCATCGAGCACTTTGGCTTCCCCTTGCCGTGCCAGCTTGTACGATCGCTTGCCATCCACCTTCACCGCGCTGAAAACCGGTGGCACCTGCTCAATTTCTCCCGTCAGTTGTGCCATTGCGGCCTGCACTTCCTCCCGGCTGATGTGTTCAAAAGGCATTCTGGAAACAACCTCTGTCTCCAAATCATACGAAGGCGTTATTCCGCCGAGTGTGATGGTGCCCGTATACTCTTTCTGTTGCGCCTGAAACTCCGGCAATTGCTTGGTAGCCTTGCCTGTACAAATGATCAGCAAGCCGGTAGCCAGCGGATCGAGGGTTCCTGCATGGCCACATTTACGGGCTTTGAGCAGGTATTTCATCTTTTTCACCGCCTGAAATGAACTCCAGCCCAAAGGCTTGTTCACCAGAAAAATGCGCGCGGGTTCCGGGGTCTGGTTCAACGGATGATAATCTTTTCGCTGTGCAACAAGGTTCCCGCTTCGTTGTAAACGCGCAACACATAAGTGCCGGCGGCGAAGCGATAGGTACGAACGGAAAGCAAATGCGTTCCGGGGCCCAGTTTATAGGTTTCAACTTCGCCCTGTCTTTGCCCGAGCATGTTGACCATTTCAACCTTGCAGGTGCTTTCCTGATCGAGTTTTAGTTCGAGTCGCGCATGGTCGTCTGCCGGGTTCGGGAAAACCCGTAGTGTTTGCAAGGGCTGGCTCTGTCGGATGAGGCCGTCGCTCAAGGTAAAGCGTGCCACATAAGCGTTCATGGCCAGGTTGCCGTAAGAACCCACTGCATAGTAGGCGTTGGGCTCATTGTACTTTTTTTGGATGCCTTCGTAATCGCCCCAACGCTGCTCGCCAGGCGGAATAAAACTGTAGTTGATGATATTGCGGCCCTCTTTCATCCGCACCACCGGAGAATATTCGCGGTAACGGTTGGCGTAAACGAGTGAAGTACCTGGAAAGGTGCGCTCAGAACTGTGTACCATGGTGATTACCACGGACGGATCGAGCGGATCGTTGCCGGCAGCGGCAATGGCCGGATATGCAAAGTCGAGCGAATCGGATGTGATGAATTCAGAGCGCACCTGCAGCTTCTCTCCTTCTATTCCATACAGAATACCGTGATAAATGCAGGGTCGCAGGCTGATGGGATGGATGCTGTTTTGTCCGTAATGTACCTGCCCTGCCCATTCAACCGCAGTAAGCACACGGGCATCGTTGGTGGCCAATTTGAAACCCGCCACCGGTTGCAAGGCCGAAGATGGATAGCCGTAAGCTTTGTCCGCTTTCAATACCCTGAGGCTGTATGTGGCGCTGTTGCCGGTTCCTTCGATTTTGTGGACGAACAGCGTGTCGTTCAGCGTATCCGCAGGGCGCACACTCAACAGGTGCATGTGCGGCAGGAGGTTCAGGCCGCCTTGCGCGGGACAAATACTCCAGATCGATTTGTTATTGAATTTGAGGTCGTTCCAGAGGTTTTTGCGCAGCGAATCTCCGGCGTAACCCGAAGCTTTGTTCACTTGCCAGATGATGCTTTGGGTGAAGCCATCCTTCCAACCCTTTCCATTCTTCAGTTGGTTGAGGGTGATGAACAGATCGTCTTTCCCCAGGGCCACGATCGGGTAATCGCTCCAGGTGGTATCGCGGAACGGATTGCCGGGCAGGCGGTACACGTTCCAGGGTTTCAGGGGATCGGAAGAGGTGGAAAATCCCACAATGGTAAAGCTCTCGCGGTCGAGTACGCCGTTCATGAATACCACAATCCAGCGGTCTGCTTCCTGGTCGTAGATCACACGTGGATCATAGGTTCGTTCCAGGTTTGGGATTGGCCCTTCGGGATTGACATTCGGATTGCGCGCAAAGGCTGCCAGGCCCCAGGTTTTCAGCAAACGTCCGGTATCGTTGAAATGCCGGATATTGACATTCAATACGCTGATCACCTTGCCATCGTTGGCCACCGCGACATGGTTGTCGTTCGGGGTACCGCTGCCGGAAAGGCCTTCCCAGGCGCGCTGCAGTTCCGGTGTAATGACGGCCGGCGGCGTGGTGTAAACGCGGTTGTTGCTGCGCAGGTTGGCAGCGGCGCGGCGTGCATCCTGGTAGGCCGTCAGACCCGGATTCTGGCCACCGGGTTTGGGCATCTCGGCCGATTGTATTTCAAGCCATTCATCCTTTTCCTTTTCCGGTTCGAACACCTTGTAAAGCGGCACAGCCAGGTTGCGCTGCACTTTAAAGGAGGATTG
>CANHTS010000249.1 GCA_947463435.1 Flavobacteriales bacterium
CTCATTCGCGCACCAGGCGCCAGCGCTGGGCAGCGCCATTCACCACCGCCTCCAGGAGGTAGTTTCCGGCCGGCAGCGCATCGATCCACAAGGTCTGGCCATCGCGGCGCAACATGGCCGAACAATCGCGGCCCTGCATATCCCACATCCTCACAGCTCCGGTGACATGCGGATGCAGGTAAATCCGGTCATGTGCGGGAATAGGGAATGGAGCATAGGTTTCGGTTTCTGCATCGGCTGTATTCGTGCCCCAGGCGATGGTAATGGCGTTGTTGACGGTTGTATCGTCTGCTCCAAAGAAATTGTTGGCGGTAAGCTTCAGGTTCCAGCTGCCGCGGTCGTTGAACACCACACGCGGATTGCGGCTGGTGGCGGTAGTTCCTCCCACAAAACGTACACCTGCGGAAGGTGTAAACTGCCAGTTCCAGCCGGTCGGAACATTGGTGCTGGCATCGGTGATATTGAAGGTATCGCCCACGAAACCGCTGCTTTTGCTCACGCGGAAACTGGCGCGCGGACGTAAGGCGCTTTGCAGACCGCGGTACTGGTCGCGGTAACGCAGGAACTGCGGCGTGAAATTGCCGCCCACCTCGGTGCCCGAAGCTTCGAAAATCGGCATGCGCTCGCTGGTGCTGAGAAACTTATACTGCACCTGGTTCCGCGGCACCGGAATGCGGCCGAAGCTGGTGATCACGGTATCCACTTCCACGATGCGTGTTTTTACCTGCAGGCAGTTGAAGTCGCCATAAGGTGTGCGAATCGTTCCCCATCCGGTCACTTCGTTGATGCGGTAGCCTTCCTGCACCAAGGTAAAGAAGGTCGAAAGCTGGAACCTCACTTTGAAGCGCGAACTGTCGCGGTCGCCGAATTCCAGCGGAAACTGGTAGATTTCATCCGGATCGCTGTAATCGCTCGGAATGGGGAAACCGCTGAACGTCAATCCGCGGCCTTCAGCCGTGAATTTGCTGCTGGAATTCCTGTAAAAATCGTACACATTTCGGATCTGGAAGGTGCCGAACCCGATCGAGTCAGCAATCTTCAAACCATAGGTTGTAAGGCCCCAGAACAGGTAGGCCGGATTCACCTGCACGGCCGATTTGTATTCGTACAAACCTTGTCCGTTCGGCTGCAGGCTGCGGAAATCCCAGGTCTGCGAAGCGCCGCTTTTCCGGTAGTCGACCGAGCTTGTCAGGGCGGCCTCAGAATAGCGGAGGGTATCGTTGCTCTTCGGCATATGCGAAGTGCCAATGGTGATCTGCGCGCTGAGGTTGCTCAAGAGCATGTAAACGGCCAAAAGAGTAAAGATTCTTTTCATGTGCAACATCAAAGCTAAGGAATACAATTGTGGGAAACAAAACCCGCGCATGGTCATCCACCGTTGTTGCCTAAATTCGCAAGGCCATGCGAAGTTTATTCCTGCTTGCCTTTTCCCTCCTCGCCAGTTACGCTGCCCTGCAGGCGCAAGGTCCGGAAGCCCGGAGCTATCACTTGCGCCTGAACATCGAACCCCGGCTCAAGACGCTGCGCGGTTCCTGTGAGCTCGTGGTGGGCAGTGCCACGCCATTCAACGACAGCCTGGTGCTCGACCTGCTCGGGCTGAAAGTGGATTCGGTCCGCGTGAACGGCGATTCCGGAACTTTCAACCTGCGCGACGGCAAGCTGCGCATACCGCTCCGCATCGACGGGCAAAGCGATGCCGATACCCTGCAGATCTGGTACGGAGGAAGTCCGCAAACCGACGCCACCTGGGGCGGATTCTATTTCAGCGGCAGCTACGCCTGGAACATGGGCGTGGCCTTTACTTCCAATCCGCATCCCTTTGGCCGCTGCTGGTTTCCCTGCTTCGACCGCTTCGACGACAAAGCGCTCTACCGCTTCGATATCACCTGCGATTCGGCCTTGAGCGCCATCTGCAACGGCAACCTCCAGCAGGTAATCGACACCGGAGGCGGCAAGCGCACCTTCCGCTGGGTGATGAATGAGCCCATGCCGACCTATCTCGCCAGCGTAGCCATCGCACCGTATACCCGCATCGACGGAACGCTTAGCGGCATGCAAGGCGGCATTCCATATCGTTTGGCAGCAGAAGCGAAAGACACTGCCAACCTGCGCAAATCGTTCGCCAACCTGCAACAGGCCTTTACAGCTTTTGAAGAAGCCTACGGTAAACACCGCTTCGGCCAGGTGGGTTTCAACGCCGTGCCTTTCAATGCCGGCGCCATGGAGCATACCGGTAACATCGCCTATCCGCTCTACGCCGTGAACGGAACCCTGGCGCAGGAAACGCTGATGGCCCACGAACTGTCGCACCATTGGTGGGGCAACAATGTAACCTGCAAACGGCCCGAAGACATGTGGCTGAACGAAGGCTGGGCGAGCTATTCCGAAAAGCTGTTCACAGAAAAAGTGTACGGAACCAAGGCGTATTTCGACGCCATGAAGGGGCATCACGCCGATGTACTGCGCCTCGCGCATGCCCAAGACGATATTCCGCTGCCTGTTTCGGGTGTCGGGCACGAGCATACCTATGGTACGCATGTGTATAAGAAAGGTGCCAGTATGGTGCATACGCTCCGCTGGTGGATGGGAGATAAGAACTGGCGCGATGCCTGCACCAAGCTGCAAGACAGTTTTGCCTACGGCAATATCAGCACCGATACCATGCAGAGCCTTTTCACGCGTTACTCCTTCTTCAGCCTGCAACCTTTCTTCAGTCAATGGGTGAAAATGGGCGGTTTCCCGGGTCTGAAGATCGCGCGGATGCAGAAAAGGGTGAAAGACGGAAGGCATTATGCCACCGTACTCCTCGTGCAGCAAAGCCGTTTCAATTACCATACCTATACCGATTTCCCGGTTTGGATCCGGTGGATTGCCGCCGACGGCCGCGCCATCACCACCTTGCATACCGTTCGGCAGGCGGTTCAGGAAATCGAATCACCGGCCCTGGCTTTTGAGCCGGTGTATGCCGAACTCGACCCGAACGATAAGCTCAGCCTGGCCCGTACGCATACATTGCTGCGCATCATGGATAGCTCGATCAGCCTGCCCTATGAATACGCTTCTGTGAATTGCCGCGGTGCTGCCGATACGGTCATCATCGATGTAGACCACCAATGGGTTGGCGCCGGAACGAATTCAGGCAATACCGACCGCGCGCGTCCCAGCCATTACCGCCACTGGATCGTAGGCGGCAACTGGCCCGGCAAGGCAGCAGTTGATCTTACCTTCGAATACGACGGCCGCAAGAGCGCCGCCAGCCGCACCGGCTACCTGGATCATTCCATGATTCCGGGCACCGAAGACAGCCTGGTGCTGCTTTACCGTGCCAACCATTTCCAAGCCTGGCAGCGCGTTTGGGAAGCAGAATTCAACAAAGGCAACCGCTTCGACAAGGCCGGGACGGTGTTGGTGCGCAATGCCATTCCCGGCGAATATGTGCTGGCCAATTCAGATCCGCTGATGAGCGGCGTCAGCGCCTTGCCCATGCCCATACAC
>CANHTS010000250.1 GCA_947463435.1 Flavobacteriales bacterium
CTGCACAGCAGCGGCACAAATAACACGAATAACAATTCCCACCGCGGCGTGGCCCGAATGCATGGTACCGGATGAACATGCCGCAGCTACGCAGCTCGGGCGCATTGTTCCGTAAATTCTAGTGATTTATCGCTGCGATGCAGCTCAATCGAATAGCCACGTGTTTGTTTGCAATGAAATCACCCGACCGAAGCTGCGTAGCAACCCCTCAAAACTCCCACCGCACCGCCACACCAGCTCCCATCGCAAAACTTGGGCGGATATGCAGCCCGCTGATGGGTTGGTTCATGTCGAAGCCGCTGAGGTGGGCATCAACAACGGCGTCGAGGACCTGCAAACCGTAAGCGCCCGTGAGGGCGAGGATGGAGAAGTCGCGGTAGGTCTTGTACTGGTCGCGCAGGCCAATGAGGGCAGAGGTAGTATAACGCGCGTATTCGGGGTCGTTGAGGGCGCCGTTGTTGGCATAGCGGTAGCGCAATTCTTCATTGGCTTGCCGCATCTCGGCGCGGTTGTACACGAGGAAAACGGCCGAAGTACCCATGGCGCCGTACACCAAAGGCAGTTTCCAGTATTTGCGGTTGTAGATCTGTCCCGCACCCGGCAAGGCCAGGGCCAGGTAGGTGGCTTTTTTTGGGTCGCGCGGAGCCAGGGTTGGCCCAGGCTTTGCGCTGTCGCTTTGCAGGGGCAAAGGTTCAGCCAACACGCGGCCGTCGTTTTGCGCATGCGCGGGCGTTGCGACAAATGCGGCAACGAATACAACGAACCCCGTCAATAACGTGCATCGCAGAGACAGGGCCAGCCCTGTCTCCGCGTAACCCCGTGGTTTTAACCATCGTGGAGACAGGGCTGGCCCTGTCTCTGCCATCCGCGCCCTCTCGTATTCCGGGCTCAACCCGCCGTATCGGAACATACGATCATTTTTCCCGGATCTTATCCAAAATCCGCTGTAATTCATCCGCGTTGCGGTAACTGATCACAATCTTGCCGCTGCCTTTGCGGGCGGTGTTGAGGTGTACCGGCACGCCGAGGCGGCGGTGGATTTCGTTCATGACCTTGTCGGCCTCCGGATCCCAGTCCGTGCCGCGCGCCGAGGGCTTTTCCTTCTGCAGGTTTTCCTTCCCGGCCTTCACCAGGCTTTCGGTGGTGCGCACGCTGAGGTTTTCTTCGATGATGCGGCGGTAGAGGTCGAGCTGTTCCGCCATATCGTCCATATTGATCATGGCGCGGGCATGGCCCATGCTCACCTTGCCTTCGCGGATGCCGATCTGGATTTCGTCGGGCAGGCGCAGCAGGCGGAGGTAGTTGTTTACCGTGGTGCGGTCTTTGCCCACGCGGCCGGCAAGGTCGTCTTGCTTGAGGCTGCATTCCTCGAGCAGGCGCTTGTAGCTGAGCGCCACTTCGATGGCGTTCAGGTCGGCCCGCTGGATGTTCTCAATGAGGGCCATCTCCAGCATGTCCTGGTCGTTGGCCAAGCGGATGAAGGCGGGTATGCGCTCCAGGCCGGCGAGGATGGAAGCGCGCGTGCGCCTTTCACCGCTGATGAGCTGGTATTTGTCGTAACCGAGCTTGCGCACGGTGATCGGCTGGATGACGCCGTGAACGCGGATGCTGGAAGCCAGTTCTTCCAACGCCACCGCTTCAAACTCCGTGCGGGGCTGGAAAGGATTGGCCTCGATCTGGCTGATGGGAATCTGGGAAATGCCACCGGCAGGTCTTACTTCCTTGCTGGTGATATCGGTGTCGGCATTCTCCAGCAGGGCCGATAAACCCCTGCCCAGGCCGCCTTTCTTTTTCGGTGTTGCGTTCATGCTCTATACTGTAACGATCTGTACTGTCTGATTATTTACCGCTTATTTCGGTGAGGCCGTTGTTCTGCAAAATCTCACGGGCCAGGTTGAGGTAGCTCTGCGAGCCTTTGCTTTCTGCATCGTGCGTGATGACAGGAACACCGTAGCTGGGTGCTTCGCCGAGCTTGGTATTGCGCATGATGATGGTGTCGAAGACCATGTCCTGGAAATGCATCTTCACATCTTCCACCACCTGGTTGCTGAGGCGCAGGCGGCTGTCGTACATCGTGAGCAGGATGCCCTCGATATCGAGTTCCTTATTCAGGTGGTTCTGGATGATTTTGATGGTGTTGAGCAATTTGCCCAAGCCTTCCAAAGCGAAATACTCGCACTGCACGGGGATGATCACCGAATCGGCCGCCACGAGGGCATTGGTGGTGATGAGGCCGAGCGAGGGCGAACAGTCGATGATGATGAAATCGTAGTCGTTCCGCACATGGTCGAGCACACGCTTCATCATGTATTCGCGGTTGGGCATCTCGAGAAGTTCAATTTCCGCACCCACGAGGTCGATGTTCGAGGGGAGGAGCTTGAGATAGGGGATGTCGGTATCGAGCTGAATATCGCGCGGATCGAGGTCTTGCACCAGACACTCGTATAGACCGATCTTGATATCTTTCGGATCGAAGCCGATGCCCGATGAGGAGTTGGCCTGCGGATCGGCATCGACCAGCAGGGTTTTGAATTCCAGCACCGCCAGGCTGGCTGCCAGGTTGATGGCCGAAGTGGTTTTGCCTACGCCGCCTTTTTGATTGGCTATCGCTATGATTTTTGCCATTGTTTCAGATAGTTATGGTGTCGCCTATGGCCGGGAGGGTAAGCCGTTTGCCTTTATCGCGGAACACGTGTTGCGCCGCGGAATGATCGATCGTGATGTACCCGAAGGTATCGAAATGCATACCTACGATTTCGTCGCAGCGGATGAATTCAGAAGCCAGCAGCGCATCATCAACGCCCATCGTGAAATTGTCGCCGATGCAGAGACAGGCAGCATCGAGGGCCGCAAATTCCGGAATGAGCTTCATGTCGCGGTGCAGGGCCGTGTCTCCTGAATAGTAGAAGTTCAGTTCATCGTTCATCACCAGGAAGCCGCAGGGATTTCCGGCGTAGCTGCCGTCGGGGAAAGAACTGCTGTGCACGGCGCTGACGAGTTTCACACGTCCGAAGTCGAAGTTGCGGGCCCCGCCGATATTCATCGGGTGTACGTTGTCAATGCCCTGGGCCTTGAACCATTCGGTCACTTCCCAGACACCGATTACGAGGCAGCCGCTCTGCCGGGCAATCTGCACCGCATCGGCGATATGATCCGAATGCCCATGCGAAATGAGCATGAAGTCGGGGTGCAAAGAGTTGATGTCGATGTTGGCTGCCAGCGGATTGGGCGAGATGAACGGGTCAAAAATGATACTTTTGCCAGCCGTGCGCAGTTCAAAACAGGAATGTCCGTAATATTTCAGTTCGGCAGCCATAGATGCTTTCTCCTTTTTCGGGAGAATCACAAAAATACCCTCAGGGCGGTCTTAATGTCCCTGTTTGCCCTTGGCTATTTGCTCACAATTTCTTTCCTGCATGGTTGTAAAAATGTGGATAAATTGGAAGGGAAGGCTGTTTTCGCGTACAACGAAGATGCCGGAATCA
>CANHTS010000251.1 GCA_947463435.1 Flavobacteriales bacterium
GAAAGAAACGCTTTTCCGGGCCAGCGATTCCTGACGATGAGCTGGCTGCGGCGACCTCTGGCCCTGTTCAATTTCCTGGTGCTGCCTTTCAGTGCAGCGCTGGCAGGGGCTTTGCTGCTCGCTTTGGCTGCTCCGTATGTGCATCCTTCCACAACCGTCTTCTTCGCCTGGTTCGGCCTGGCTTACCCTTTTCTGCTGGCCCTGAACCTCGCATCGCTGCTGTACTGGGTTTTCCAGCGGCGACGCTATGCCTTGCTTCCCCTGGCCGCCTTGATTCCGGCTTTTTATTTCAGCACCGCTTACCTCCAATTTGGAACAAAAGCACCAGCCACGGCCGGACCGGAACGCGGTGCCCTGCGGGTGCTGTCGCTCAATGCGCAGCTGTTCGGGCACTATCAGGGACGCAACGATGCACCGGCAGTGGCTTCGGCCATGGCAGACAAAGCGCCCGATGTGATATGCATCCAGGAATTCCTGAACCGCGGCAAGGGCGATACCGCCACCCTGCAGATGTTCTACCTCCGCACGGCCATGCCCTACGGTTATTTCGAACGTTTGAACGACGGACGCAAATACGGCGATTACGGCATGATCATCCTGAGCCGCAGGAAGCAGGTAAGGCGCGGCTCCATCCGATTGGCATCGAACACCGGTAACATGTGCATCTGGGCCGATCTGGCAGATGGGAAAGACACCCTGCGCGTGTACAACGTGCACCTGCAGTCGATTCGTTTCGGGAGGGAAGACTACCGCTTCATCAACGAAAAGAGCAAAGACAACGAACAGCGGGTGCAGGGCAGCGTGAACATCCTCCGCCGCCTGAACAAAGCCTGGCGCTTGCGGGCCGCCCAGGCCGATTCGCTGCGCACGCACATGGAAAAATGTCCTTACCCGGTGTTGGTCTGCGGCGACTTCAACGATGTGCCGATGAGTTATACCTATCGCCGGATTTCCAGCGGACTCAAAGACGCTTTCCGCGAGGCCGGATCGGGGTTGGAACGCACCTACCAGGGCCCTTTCCCCAGTTTCCGTATCGACCACATGCTGCACAGCGCGGCTTACAAGACCGTGGCCTATCGCAGTTTCCCGGATATCCCCAGCGACCACAAGCTCATCCAATGCGATGTAAAGTTGCAGCCGGCCAATTGACCCGCGTCATGCAAGCCAAGGACTGCGTAATGTAAATTTGCCCCATCATGCCGCTGCTGCACAACCGCGTGAACCGCAAGGAACTCAAAGCCAGGATGCTGGCCGACCCTACCCCGCGCACCACGCTTTCTTTTTACCGCTACTACCCCATTCCCGATCCTGCTGCTTTCCGCGATGCCTTGTACACCGCCTGGCATGCCATGGGCGTTTTTGGAAGGGTGTATGTAGCTGCGGAAGGCATCAACGGACAGGTAAGTTTACCTACCGAGCAGCTCGACGCTTTCCGCGCGCATTTTGAAAGCCTCGATGGTTTCTCCAACCTGCGCCTGAATATCGCGGTGGAAGACAACGGCAAATCGTTCTATAAACTCGATCTCAAGGTGCGGCACAAGATCGTGGCCGATGGCATCGACAACCCCGATTTCAATCCGGCCGATACCGGTACCCACCTCAAGGCCGAAGACTGGAATGCATTGATGGACGAACCGGAAGTTTTAGTGGTCGACATGCGCAACCATTACGAGAGCGAAGTCGGCCATTTTGAAAAAGCCATCCTACCCGACTGCGACACCTTCCGCGAGGAACTGGACAAGGTGGTGGATATGCTCGGCGAGAACCACGACCGCAAGGTGATGATGTATTGCACCGGCGGCATCCGCTGTGAAAAGGCCAGCGCCTGGCTGAAATACAATGGTTTTCCGAATGTGTATCAGTTGGAAGGCGGCATCATCCAATACGCCAGGCGCATCAAGGAACTCGGGCTGCCCAGCCGTTTCCACGGGAAGAATTTTGTATTCGATGAACGCTTAGGTGAGCGCATCACCCCTGAGATCATCGCGCAATGCCATCAATGCGGTGCCCCTGCCGATACGCATGAGAATTGTGCCAACGATGCCTGCCACCTGCTCTTCATCCAATGCGATGCATGCAGGGAAAAGATGGAAACCTGTTGTTCGGAAGCCTGCCGCGCGGTGCTGCACCTGCCGGCAGAGGAGCAGGAAAAGATCCGCAAAGCGAAGCAAAAAGTGAGCGGTACCGAGCATTACCGGGGATTGAAAAAGTCACCTTTGAAGGACTGAAAGCGGAATGGTGAAATTTGGGTGCGGTCTTTGTAATATTACCGTACCTAAACAATATCCCCATGAACATCAAATCCCTCATTGCAGGTTTCGCCCTGCTGGCAGCCTACCCCCTGACCGCCCAGAACATGTACATCGCGCCGGTAAATGCCGGTACAACAACGGTACCGGCAACGGCCAATTTCGGTGGTGAATCCAAGGAAATAGCCCACGTAGGCTGGGCCGAGCTTACCAGCACATCGTTTTCGATAGAAAATGCCACTACTGCAAGGTCTGCAGGCGGCGGAGCAGGAGCAGGCAGGGTCAGCGCCGGAAACTTTGTAATGACCAAACCCTTGGATGGTTCGAGTCAGTACTTCCTTGGCAACAGCTTCACCGCTAAGAACATCCCGCTCCTGACAATTGAATACGCCAAGGGTGGATCGGATAGAGCGAACGTAGTTTACCAGGTTATAGTGCTCAAAGACGTTCGCGTGGCCTCCTACAAACAAAACTGCGGCGAAAATGGTACTCCCATAGAGGAAATAGCCTTGAGTTACGGCACCATTGAAGTCACCTACAATCGCCTTGACAATACCGGCAGGCCCGTGAAAGGCAAAACCAATGTGTGGAATTTCATCACCAATACCGGCAGCGGAAACTGACCGTTTCAATTGCCCTTTGATAAAACCGCCCTGCACCCGCAAGGCGGTTTTTTATTGTTGAGAACCCAGGCGGTATAGTATCTCCTTGCATTCCATTACCATGTCGCGCAGGATATCACCGGCTGGTCGGATGTCGCGGATGGTAGCGCTCACCTGTCCGATTTCCAGCTCGCCCTCCTGCAAATCGCCTTCGTACATGCCTTTTTTGGCGCGGCCGCGACCCAGCAGGGAGGCAAGTTCTTCTTTGGATGCACCGCGGGCGTAAGCGGCTTCCACCTGTTCTGAGAATCCGTTGCGCAGCAGTCGAACCGGTGTTAACTCCTTCAAGGTCAACTTGGTATCGCCGTCGCCGGCCACCACGATGGCCTGTTTGAAGGCATCGTGGGCGCTGCTTTCCAGGCTGGCTGCGAAACGGCTGCCCACCTGAACGCCTTCGGCGCCGAGACAGAACGCTGCCGCCATGGCTTTGCCGCTGCCAATGCCGCCGGCGGCGATGACGGGAATCTGCACGGTCTCGCATACCATCGGGATGAGGCAAAGGGTGGTGGTTTCTTCGCGGCCGTTGTGACCACCGGCTTCAAAGCCTTCGGCCACGATGGCATCCACGCCGGC
>CANHTS010000252.1 GCA_947463435.1 Flavobacteriales bacterium
GGAAAACGTGCAGCAAGGCAGGGAAAATGGCGTCGAGGCTTTCGGCGGCGCCGCGGGTGGAACCGGGTAAAGCCAGCACCAGCATTTCGCCCATCATGCCCGCTACGCTGCGCGAGAGCATGGCATAGGGTGTGCGTTGTTGTCCGTATTGCCGCATGGCTTCTTCGATGCCGGGTATGCGGCGGTCGAGCAAAGGCGCCAAAGCTTCGGGTGTGAGATCGCGCGGAGAAAGTCCGGTGCCGCCGGTAAACACGAGGAGCCGGATGCCCTGATCGGCGGCTTCCTTGCAGGTGCGCGCAATGGTTTCCGGTTCATCCGGAATGAAGAGCGCTTGCCCGGGTGCAAGTCCCCAGGCCTGCAGTTTGTCGGCTACCAATCCGCCCGAACGGTCTTCAGCCTTGCCGGCAGCAACACTGTCGGAACAAACCACCACGCGGGTTGGAACGGGAGCTTCTGCCATCCGGCGCATCTGGCTTTTGCCGCCGGTTTTCTCCAGCAGACGGATGCCTTCGATGCTGATTTCCAGGTCGATCGGCTTGAGCATATCGTAGATGGTGAGCGCCACAACCGAAGCCGCATGCATGGCTTCCACCTCCACGCCGGTCTTGTAAACCGTATGTACTTCCACTTCGATGCGGATCTCCAGCAGCCCGGTGCTGTAGCGCACCGCCGTGAACTCGACCGGCAAGGGATGACAGTCTGGAATCATGTCGTGGGTGCGCTTGGCGGCAAAGAGTCCGGCAGTTTTGGCCATCTCGAACACATCGCCTTTCGGAACGCGGCGCTGCAACACCGCTTCGATGGTCTCCGGTTTGCTCACGCGCACAGTGGCCGTGGCGATAGCCTTGCGCAGCGAAGGTGATTTGTGGGTGATGTCGATCATGCCGGTGTATTGGTTTTCCATTGGTCCGCTCCGTCTTCGCATATTTCGCGCCCCCAGACCGGCAGTTCATTTTTTATCCTTTCCACCAATTCAGCGCAGGCATCCATGGCCGCTTTGCGGCGCACGGAAGAGGTGAATACAAAGAGGCAGATTTCACCCACTGCCACGCGGCCGAGGCTGTGGTACACATGCATGCAGGTGAGCGGATAACGCGCAAACACCGATTCGCGGATTTCGTGCATTTTCTCGAGGGCCATGTCTTCATACGCCGTGTATTCGATGGCGGTGACTGTTCCCATTTCCAGCTTATCTGCCCGCACCTGCCCCAGAAAGATGGAATGGGCTCCGATTTCGTGCTGGCTTCCATGTGCCGCAATGCTGTCGGCTATTTTCTGAGAGGAAATCGGCCCCTGCACAAAAATGGGTTTCGGCTTCCGCACTTTGTCCGTTGTACTCATGCTCTTTTGTTTTTTGATGGGTTGGAAACGATGCGGCAAAGTTCGTCCAACAGCGCCTGCTCCGAGGCATCCCAGCCACCGGCTACAGACCAGGTTTGCATTCCCGGATGCTTTTGGGCCAGATGACGGGCCAGTTCTAGACTGCGCTTGCCGGATTTGCAAATCAACACCAGGTCTTGCTGCGTTTCCAAACCTTCGGGCGCGAGGGCCGGATCGCCACCGGGCCAGGATGGAAACAAAGGCGTTTCGTCGCTTCTTTCCGTCCATTCCCTGATATCGAAACAAGATAAACCGGGAGTTTCGCGTAGCCGTTCCGGCAATTCCTGCCAATCCAATACGCGTGGATCCAATGGATGGGACACTATGCTTGGGGCAAGGCGGGTTTTGGTGTCGGAGGCAAGGCAGGCCTTGTTATCAGAGGCAAGGCAGGCCTTGCCTCTGCCAGGGTAAACCTGCCACTGAAACCAGCGATCGCTGCGCCAATCGTAGCTGCGCACCAAACCCTGTTGAACGGGTGCACATGCGCTGAGCAGGCGGATGGCATCAGAAGCCTGCGCCAGTCCGATGATACCGGGCAAAACCCCAAGTACTCCCGTCCCTTCACAATCCACAGCCTGTTCCATACCGGGCATTTCAGGGTACAGATCACGGTAATCAACCGCAGGCTGGGCTTCATCAGGGTAATTCCACAATGCCAGCATGCCTTCAAAACCGTGAACTGCGCCCATAATCCAAGGCAAACCCAAGGCGGCACAAGTATCGTTCAGCATATATCGGGTGGGGATGCTGTCGCTGCCATCGATCACGAGGTCTATGCGATGCAGCAATTCGTTGGCATTTCCGGCTTCCAGGAAGTGGTTGCAGGCTTCGGTTTGCACATCCGGATATTGCCATTGCAATTTTTCCGCCGCTGTTTGGGCTTTGTAACGACCGACATCGGCTTGTCCATAAAGGGTTTGCCGGTTGAGATTGCTTTCGTGGATGTGGTCGCCATCGACAATCCGCAAATAGCCCACACCGGCTGCGGCGAGGTATTGCAGGATCGGGCAACCAAGTCCGCCGGCGCCGATTACAGCCACGCGGGCCGCCTGCAGCCTTTTCTGGCTTTCGGGACCGAACCCGGGCAGGCTGATTTGTTTGGCGAAGCGATCCATCCGCTAACGATTAACCACCGGAAAACGGCGGCAACAAGGCCAGTTCTGCTCCGGCAGGAATTTCTGTATTCTGTTGGACGATGACCCTGTTCAGTGCCAGGGCAAAGACAAGACGTTGCAGTTCAGGGCATTGTTCCATCAGCCAGGCACGGAATCGGTCGGTATCAGGGAAATGTGGAATATCACCTGCGTGTATTCCGGGTAAATTGCTGAGCATACCGAATGCTAACAAGCGGCAGGATGTGGTATCAGATTCAGGTTGGGCTGCAGGTTCAATCATCAGGCAAAAAAGGCAGTAAGTTGTTGTTGCAAAGAAACAACAGCCGGCGTCAGGAATTTGACAGCTGCGATGAGCAACACGATGCCTAACGCATAACGCATGGCAGGCGCCTTAAAACGGTTGGCACCGAGCCAGGCACCAAGCATGCCACCCAAAAGGGTCAACGGCAGCAGGCTGTAAAACAGTTGAGGCAACTCCATAATGTTGGCATCTATTCCGGCCAGACCGGCAGCAGAGTTGACAAA
The DNA here is from genome assembly GCA_947463435.1 of Flavobacteriales bacterium. Taxonomy (GTDB): domain Bacteria; phylum Bacteroidota; class Bacteroidia; order NS11-12g; family UBA955; genus REEB481. Next base: position 3,021 of record CANHTS010000252.1, read on the forward strand.
AATGAAGAGTGCGCTCATGGCAGCTGTCTGGCGCAAGTCGGCCCAACCGAGCAAGAGCAGAACAGGAGAAAGCAGGATACCGCCTCCAATGCCAATCATGCCTGACAACAATCCGATCAGCGCGCCAATTCCCAAAGCCAAGGGATAGGATACCGGCCGGGCGGCCTGACCTGCGGCTTTGATCCAGCCAAACAGGCGCAGAACCGGAAACAGCAACAATAAACCAAGCAAGCTGCGGTACACTTCCGCATCCAGGCGGATGCCCGCACCCAGGTACGATGCGGGAACAGAACCTGCCATGAACCAAAGGAACAGCTTAACCGGAAATTGCGTTTTGCGCTGAAATGCCAGGAAGGCGATGCCCGATACGGCCAGGTTGAGCATCAATGCACCCGGGCGAATCGCATCGGGCATGAAACCGAACCAGGTAAGCAGCATCAAATAGCTGCTTGCACC
>CANHTS010000253.1 GCA_947463435.1 Flavobacteriales bacterium
ATGGACCTCCCATCCTGTTAAAAACAGGCACAAAAGGGCGCCAATTTTTTTAACAGCCGGAAGCATTGTATTATACCGCTCCAGCGGATGCTATATAGAACGAATTCGGGTCAAGGAAGTTGTATGCGAGCGACTGAATTTCTTCCGGCGTGACAGCCCGGATCTCTTGCAAGGCGCTATCCATGAAGGTGTAATCGCGCCCGTGAACCTGAAGTTCCCGAACCCGCGCAGCCATGCTGAATATGCCGTCAAAACCCATTTTAATATTGCCACAGAGGTATTGTTGTACCTTGCCCAATTCGTCTGCGCTGACCGAAACCTCCCGCAGCTCTTGCATCTCCCGTTTGATTTCTTCTATTACCAAAGCCTTGTTCTCCGCTTTTACATCGCTCGATACCAACCATTGATAATGCGGGCCCGGCTTAAGCAGCGAAGAATGAATGCCATAAGTCAAACCTTTCTGCTCGCGGATATTCTGCATCAAACGGCTTCCAAAAAAGCCACCCAACAAGGTGTTCAAAACGAGCATTTTATAATATTCACTGTCAGGAATATCCAGCTGACTCTTGCCGAAATAGATACTCACCTGATTCGTATTGGCTACAGCGTGTTCCACGTGTACCGGCTGATGCGCGGCGTGAATCCAACTTTTTGCATCGCGCCTGGGCGCTTCAAATGCTGCTCCATGTTCTTGCCAAACCGACCGGATATCCGCCAGCTGGGTTTCGTTCAATTCACCACAGATGACCACGAAAAGATTCGCAGGATTCCATACTTCGACAGCAGCCGCACGCAAGAGTGCGGGAGTCAGGGCGCTGTAATCCTCCAAATTGGTAAACTGGCCCTGGTAATGCCCGTCGCCAACCATTTGTTCCATCAGCTTGCGGTACGACCAGTAACGCGGAGTAGCCATCCGGCTTTTCAATTCACTGGCCGCCGCCGCCCTGTAAACATCCAGTTCGTTATGCGGAAAAACAGCACCATTCCTGAACTGCAGGAACATGCGGAAGGCTTCCGCAAGCCGCGATGAACGGGCGCTAATCGTATGCTGGCAGTACAACAAGTCTGCGCTTCCGTCTGCCGAAGCGCCCAGGCTTTCCAACGCAGCATGAATGGTTTCTGCCGGACGGTCTGCCGTGCCCGAAAGCATCAGTTGGTGCATGGCGCGGTGCAGCAACCCTTGGCCGTGATGCGCTATGCCACCTCTGTAGTACAGGTAAATGCGCGCAACACCACAATCCCGGGCAGGAAAGAACCACAACGGTACAGCGTGTCCAAACCCGGTCGGATTGATATGTTCAAACTCCAGGGCGTCTATTGTCTTGCCTTGTGGGCCAAGTTTGCGATCGGGTTTCATCATGAGCGTGGGCTGTAATAGATTACATTGGATTTTTCCGGGCGGAGGTTTTCAGCGGCCCAGCGTTTCAATTGGGATATGTCTACCGCATCGAGCAAAGTGGCTTCCTTACCGGCATGACCAAGCAAACCGATGTTTTCATAGTAGCAAAGCTTCTGTGCGCGGTTCATCGGATTGGTTTCTTCAAAAAGGAGGCGGGTAGTAGCCATATTCCGACAGCGCACCAAGCGTTCTTCGCTTGGAATATCAGTGCTGCAGCGATCGAGAATTCCGCGTAAAGCAGCTTCACCTTCTTCGTGCGTGCGGCCGTCGTTGAGGATACCGTAAATCATCCACAAGCCTTCGGAAAGACCTTTCATATGGAAGGCTTCTGCGGAGGCAAAGAGACCTTGTTCTTTTACGAGTTCCACGTGTAGCGGCGAGGTTTCAGAACCGCCACAGATATCGGCGAGGAGCCCGGCCACCGGCCAGTCCAGTTCGGCATAAGCAGGAGTCCGGAACGCCATAAGAACGGCGTCCTGAGGGAGAAGATCTTCGGTTGCCAGGCTGCGACGGTCTGTCTGCGTAGGCTCATCCGGATAGCGGTTTGCGTTGCGTTCACCCTTGCGATCGATGCTACCAAACCACTTTTCAGACAAAGCCGTGGTTTCTTCCAGCGACAATGCGCCGGTGACACACAGAATGGCGTTGTTAGGATGGTAAAAGCGATAATAGAAAGCTTCTACATCCTCCAGCCTGGCTCTTTCAATATGTTCTGTAACCAGCCCGATGGTTGGCCAGCGGTAAGGGTGGACTTTATAAGCCAGGCCGCGCACATGATGCCACAGCATGCCGAAAGGCGCATTGTGGCAGCGCTGCTTGAACTCTTCAACCACCACGCCGCGTTGCACATCCAGGCTTTCCTGGGAAAAATCCAACTGCAACATGCGGTCGCTTTCCAGCCAGAAGGCCGTTTCAGCGTTCTCAAGCGGCACACTGATATAGTAATTGGTGATGTCGTTGCTGGTGTAAGCGTTATTGCTTCCACCCGCCTCTTCCACCACTTTGTCGTACTGTGGAATATTCACTGAACCGCCGAACATCAGGTGCTCGAACAAGTGTGCAAAGCCGGTTTTATCAGCCTCTTCATCGCGGGCACCTACATTGTACAGGATGTTCAGAATGACAGTCTGACTATGCGGATCCTGATGGTGGATTACCCGTAAACCGTTGTCAAGCTCAAACCGTGTAAACTCCATATCCCTGCAAAGGTAGGCCAGCGCAGGGGGCTGACCTATCCTCCATGTCAACCGCGTATCAGGAGAAGTCGATCACCCGGATTTCCTTGCGACGCGCCCGCATGCCATATCCGTCTGTATAGGCGTTCTCGGCCAATACACCCAAGACCTGCATAAAGGCTCCCGGCAAAACACTTTTCTCGGCTTTTTCTACCAAATAACCTCTGAAGATCAGCCTCCAGCGCTGATCTTCGTCTCCATTTTCGCCGCTGGTTTTTAACTCCACCTGGAGCACCGACTCGCCGTCCTTGCCTTGTTTTTTCACCGGTGCAGTCATTACAATGCCACATACCTCTACTTGTCTGTTCTGATTTCTGAAAGTCATACGGCAATTTGTGATACCCTTTGCGCCGGAGTCGTATAAAAAGCAGGTATAAACGTAAATAAACGGATAAATAGGGTCAGCCCTGCAAATCCACTACCTTTGCAGGATTATTATCAGCTACAGTGGCAGAAGAAAAGGAAAGACCCGGAAAGGGCGGTAAGAAGTTTCAGGAACGCTTGCCCGGGGAAAAAAGAACCCGAAAAAACGAAGTAAAAACCGAGCGCAAGTCAACCGGCTACGGTGCCGGTCCGCGTAAACCCTATACCCCGCGCGAAGGCGACGACCGCGGGACAGACCGCAAACGCAGCTTCGGCAACGACCGCGATGCTGGCACACGCAAACCCTACACGCGCCGCGAAGGCGACGACCGCAGCACAGACCGCAAACGCAGCTTCGGCAACGACCGCGATGCTGGCACACGCAAACCCTACACGCGCCGCGAAGGCGACGACCGCAGCACAGACCGCAAACGCAGTTTCGGCAACGACCGCGATGCTG
>CANHTS010000254.1 GCA_947463435.1 Flavobacteriales bacterium
CGCGAGTCCGTCCACCTTCAATTCGCAGACATAGGCGTAGTCATCCGTTCCAAGCCCTTTGGCCACGCGGCGGTCGAATTCTTCCAGTTCCTCATGGCTGTAGGTATTGCCCAGGCTGAGCATGGGCCTGCGGTGGTTCACGGAAACGAAATCGCCGCCGCTGTCGCTGCCAACCGAGCGGGTGGGAGAGTTGGGGTCGGCAAATTCCGGATGCTGCTGCTCGAGGTATTCAAGCTCTTTCAGGAGGCGGTCGAATTCCGCGTCGCTGATCACCGGCTCGGCCAACACATAATAGCGGTAATTGTGCTCCTGCAATTCGCGCGTTAGCTGCGCCATGCGCTCCCTGATGCCGCTCTCATTCATGCCGCGCAAAACAAGCCTAAACAGCGGAATCCTTTTCCACAAAAAATGCGAGCAGATCGCGCAACTTGTCGATCGGAGAGGCCGGTATTCCGGCACCGCTCCATTCCACAAAATCGCGGAACAAGGCATTGCGGAAGTCTGCTGCGTGGGTAGGCAGCGCGGCAGACTGCTTTCCGGTGCTTTTGGAGAGCTTATCTCCCCGTGTGTCGGTTAAGAGGGGGTGATGGCCGAAACGCAAAGGCTGCATCCCGGCGAAACAAGGTATTTCCATCAACCGGAGCTGAAAGGCCGTGGAAGCCAGCAGGTCGGCACCTCGCCAAACATGGGTGACGCCGTAATGCGCATCGTCGCATACACTCGCCAGTTGGTATGCCGGCAAGCCATCCCGCCGCCACAACACCATCCGTGGCGGGAATGGTTCCTGATGCGGACCCAGAAAGAGATCCTGCCAGTTGGAAGCGTGCAGTTCCATGTCTTTCCAGCGGAGGAGCGTGTCTTTATGCGCCGGATCGGCCGCATCACGGCAATGACAAGGCTTTCCTTCGGCGAAATCTTTCCTGCTGCAGGCACAGGCATACACGAGACCTTGGGTTTGCAGGCAGGCGATTTTTCCGCGGTACAAATCCATGCGTTGGTGTTGCGACCAGGTTGCCATGTCATGCGATCCGGTGGGTCCAAGATCCCAGTCGAAGCCCAGGTCGCAAAGGTTGCGAAAGAGTGCTTCCATGTAGGCTGGACGGATGCGCTCGCTGTCGAGGTCGTCTATGCGGAGCAGCACACGGCTGCCGCTCAGGCGTGCCGTCAGCCAGTTCAGGAGGAAATTGAACAGGTTGCCGCGGTGCAAGAAGCCCGAAGGAGTAGGGGCGAGCCGGAATAAGGCAGGCGCTCCGCTGTTGCGCAACAACCTGGCGGTTTGGAACACGGCATCCGACAAAGGCTCCATAGACCGCAAATTTACGCAGGCCGGAATCAGGGTTTTCGCCTGGCAAAGAGCCGCATCAACAACAGAAAGCCCAGCAAGAAAGGCGCCATGATCAAGAACAGGCGCACCAAAGGCAATACCAGGATTCCGGCGCGTTTGGCCATGCTGAGCAGAAGCAGGAACAAAGCGAGCACCACCAGCCAGCTGCGCCCCCGGTTCATGCAAGCGCTTTTTGGTACAGGGAAATGTACTGGGCGGCCACGGCCTGTTCAGAGAAGTGCGACCTGAGGGTTTCGACTGCAGCAGCAGACATGGAAGCCAAATCGGCCTTAAAGAGCATGTGTTCCAGGCCGTTCCGGAGCGCGCTTGCATCGGCGGCATCGCATATCCAGCCGTTCACGCCGTGTTGCACCATTTCAGGGATGCCACCGGTTTGGAACGCTGTTACCGGTGTGCCGCAGGCCAGCGATTCAAGCACCGTATTGGGCAGGTTGTCTTCCAGGCTGGGCGTGACATACAGGTCGGCAGCGGCATAGACCCGGGCCAGTTCCGCTTCCTTGCTGGTAAAGGGAACATGGATAAACGGTATGCCCTCCAGGCCTTCCGGCGAACGACCTACCGCGACCAACAGTACCCGGTCGAGCGACATACTCCGCAAGGCTTCGGTGAGCAGGTGGAATCCTTTCCGCGTTTCGTTCAGGTTTTCGGCGAGGAAGAGCAGCACCTTGCGGTCTTCCGGCCAGCCCAGCGCGCGCCGCAACGCCCTTCGATCGGCCGGAGCAAAAAGCGCCGTGTCGAGGCAATTGGGGATATGCCTGCAGCCGAAAGGTTGAAAGACGGCAGACCTGGCAGCGATGTCGGCCAGCCAGGCAGAAGGCGCAACGGGCTGCAGCTTCATGCCTTGCAAGGCCTTGGATTTAATGCTTTCGTTGTGTGCGATCAATCCCGCGTATGCAAGGCTGTCCATCCCGCCCGGATAATGGAAACCGCCGGAAAAAGGTTGGTAGTCGTGGAGCGTCCAGACGTAACGGCCGTCGGGTTGGAAGAAGCTGCGGTAGTCGATGAATTTGGCTACCCAGTGCAGGTTGACGATGTCTGCCTCCTGTACCCAGGGATGGTTCTCGGGATGAAAAAAGGAATACGGGCTGCTGAAGAAATGATAGGGTTTGCCAAGCAGCGGCAGCCGGTTGCGGAGGCGGTTGAGGAAATCGGGAAGGCGGAAGCGCAGTCCCATGGTCGCCTCTATGGACTGTATCCGCGGGTCATCGTTGGCAGGGCCGCGCAAGGTCAGAACCCTGCTGTCAACGCCGGCTTTCAGCAGGGCGCGGTGCAATCTGAAACAGGCTGCCGCTGCACCTCCCGTGGCGTTGGTATTGAGGTGTACGACCTTCATGCTTCGCGGCTGGCGAAAATATTGCACTGGAATTCGGGCGGTGTCAGGAAGGGATTCTTCCGCTTCACGTCGGTTTCGATATAGTAGCGGAAGCCTTGCGCTTCCAATACATTCAAAATCGTATGCAAGGCCTGGTTTTGCCCTTTGTAGCTGTGGTATTCAATGAACAAATGGCGGATGCGCTGCAGGCTGTCACCGAGATGCGGTACGAGCTCGGCTTCGGCCCCTTCGATGTCCATTTTCAGGAAGTCGATCTGCGGCAACTGTTCGATGACCGCACGGAGGTTTACAGTGGGAACTTCGACACCGCCGGCGTTTTCATCGAGTCTTCCACCATCGGCGCCTTCGCTGGCAAAACGCAGGCTTCCTTCGCTGATCCAGGTGGCGGCGCGGTACAGGTTTACACCTTTGATGCCGTTGCGCTCCAGGTTTCCTTCCAGATACTCCGCTACCTTGGGGTCGGGTTCAAAGGCAGTGATTTGCGCACCGGGGTAGTTTTCGTGGTAAAAGCAGAGGCTGAGCCCCACATTGCTGCCACAATCAACAATAACCGGCGGTTTGCTTCCGCTGTGCGGGAACGCATAAGCGCGCCGGACCATGATTTCGTGGTATTGCCAGAAGAAGGAAAGCGCATCCGGAACGATAAAGCGTTTGCCTTGAAAGCGGAATGTGGCTTCGCGGTAGCGCTGTTGCAAGGGCGATAACAGCAGGAAACGGAACCAGGTGCGGAAATGCCGGTTCAGGGCGAAGAGGTAAAGGCCCCGCAGCAAGCGGCCTC
>CANHTS010000255.1 GCA_947463435.1 Flavobacteriales bacterium
CCGGATTCGCTGTCGCGGTCGATGATGACGTGCTTGGGAGCCGGGGTAAGGCAGTGCTGGATGCCGCCGTATCCGCCAATGCTTTCCTGATACGCGCCGGTATGGAAGAATCCGATATACAAAGGTTGGTCTTCCCGGAAGCGGGGGAGGTAAATCGCGTTTACATGCTGCTCTGAATTGTAATAATCGTCGCTGTCGCAGGTGATACCGCCCAAGAGCACGCGCTCGTACTCATCGTCCCAGCGGTTCACCGGCAGCATGATGAACTTCTTGTTGATGGCCCAGGCATCGGGAAGCGTAGTCATGAAACTGCTGTCGATCATATTCCAGCGTTCGCGGTCGTTCTGGCGCTTCTGGTACAGTACGTTGAAGATCGTTCCGCCTGCTTCGCCAACGGTAAATGAACCGAATTCAGTGAAGATATCTGGTTCGGGTACGCCGTTTTCGCTGCAAACCTGCTTGATCTGGGCAACGATTTCAGTCGCCATGTACTCGTAGTCGTAATCGTAACTCAGGGAGTTCTTGATGGGGAAGCCTCCACCAATGTTCAGCGAATCGAGTTCCGGGCATTCCTTCTTCAGTTCACAATACACCTTCAGACACTTGTGCAATTCGTTCCAGTAATAGGCACTGTCATAGATGCCGGTATTGATGAAGAAGTGCAGCATCTTCAGCCGCACATTGTCTTTCCCTTTGATGTGCTGGCGGTAAAAGGGGAGGATACCGCGGTAGCCAATGCCCAGGCGGCTGGTGTAAAACTCGAACTTGGGCTCTTCTTCCGAAGCAATCCGGATGCCGCACTGGAAAGGCACTTCAACCTGCGCTTCGAGCATCTCAATTTCGCGGTAGTTGTCGATCACCGGAATGACATTGCTCCAGCCGTTGTTAAGGAGGCCGGCGATGTTCTCAACGTAATTCTCTCGTTTGAAGCCGTTGCAAACAACGAATTTGTCCTTGCTCAAAACGCCTTCCTCGTGCAGGGTTTCAATGATATTGATGTCGAAGGCGCTGCTGGTTTCGATATGGATATCGTTTTTCAGCGCTTCCTCGAGCACGTACTGGAAATGGTTGCTCTTCGTGCAGTAGCAATAGTAGTATTTGCCCTTGTAGTCGGCCTTGGCAATGGCGACGTTGAACCAGGTGCGCGCCTTGTGGATATTCTCCGAAATCTTCGGCAGATAGGTGAATTTCAGCGGTGTTCCGTACTGTTCGATCAGGTCCATGAGCGGAATCTTGTGAAAGCGGAGATTCATGTCCTCGTCCAAATCAAATTCTTCTTGTGGGAAAAAGAATGTCTGGTTGATGAGGTCGAAATACTTGTTTTTCATGGATCGGAGTGAGTCGGATGTGGTTTGGGTTGCAAAAGTAAGTGAGCTGGATAGTTTTTCTTGTTATGAATCCGGGTATAAACGTATTTTTTGCAGACGGTACAAGCAACCGATCTGGCAACAGGAGCATACGCTTCCCTGAGCTTCAGGAAAACAGGATTTTTACGAGGTGGGGGAGCAAGATGAATCCTGCTGCACATACGCTGAAAACAGCGCACAGAATCACCGCAGCAGCTGCAAAATCTTTGGCTGCCCCTGCCAGCGGATGCCGCTCCGGCGAGGCCAGATCGGTCAAACGTTCGATGGCGCTGTTGAACAGTTCAGCCATCCAGACCAGGGCAATACTGAGGAGTATCCACAACCATTCGTTGCTGCTGAGCGGCAGGAAGAAGCAGACGAGCAATACCGCCAGACTGGCCACCAGGTGAATGCGGGCATTGCGCTCTTCCTTCACCAAACGCCGCAGCCCGCTCCAGGCGAAACCGAGGCTTTTCAGAAAACTATGCCGGCGAAGCGACATGGCCGTTGCCGTTTTTGGTTTCCAATCCGAGTTCCTTGCCTTTCCGGAGCATGAACGCATGAGCGGCGTCGAATTCATTCGCTACCTCGCCTTCGAGTATGGCTTCCCTGATTTCGTTCTTCAGCTTACCGATCATGTGCACATCCTGGATGATGAAGCTCTCCATGATATGGTTGCCGGTGATGGGCGGTTGCCAATTGCGCAGGCGGTCTTTCTCCGTTACATCGACAATTTTCTCGGCCACGATTTCCAAGTTCCGCAGATAGCGGTTCACCTTGGCTTCGTTTTTCGATGTGATATCGGCTTTGCTGAGCAGGAGCAAATCGTTGATATCCTCTCCGGCATCCACGATCAGACGCCGCACGGCCGAATCGGTAACGGTTTCCTTGGAAAGCACGATGGGCCGCAGGTGCAGCAGCACAAGCTTTTCCACGTATTTCATCTTGTGGTCGAGCGGCAGGCGGAGGCGGCGGAATATGCCTTTCACCATGCGGGCGCCTTTGTCTTCATGCCCGTGGAAGGTCCAGCCTTCTTTCGGGTCGAAACGCTTGGTAGGCGGTTTGGCGATATCGTGCAGGATGGCAGCCCAGCGCAGCCAGAGATTGTCGGTCCACTGCGAAAGGTTGTCCAATACCTGCAGGGTATGGTAAAAGTTGTCTTTATGGCTTTTGCCGTTGATCGTTTCAACGCCTTGCAGCGCAACCATTTCAGGGAAGAAGTGGTGAAGGATGCCGGTATCGAACAGCAATTTGAACCCGACCGATGGCTTTTCGGCCATGACGATGCGGTTGAGTTCGTCGCTGATGCGCTCTTGTGAAATGATGCGGATGCGTTCGGCGTTCCGGCACAAACCGGCATAGGTATCGGGTTCGATGCGGAAGCCCAGCCGGGTGGCGAAGCGGATGGCGCGGAGCATGCGCAGCGGGTCGTCGCTGAAGGTGCGGTCGGGATCGAGCGGCGTGCGGATGATCCCGGCGTCGAGGTCGCGGATGCCCTGGAAAGGGTCCACAAGCTGACCGAAGTCGTCGGCGTTCAGCCCGATGCTCAGCGCATTGATGGTGAAATCGCGCCTTTCCTGGTCGTCTTTCAATGTTCCCGCTTCCACGCTGGGATTCCGGGACTCGTGGGAATAGGATTCCTTCCTTGCACCGACGAATTCAAGTTCATACCCGTTCCATTTGATCTGAGCAGTGCCATAGGTTTTGAAAATGGCCTGGTGTTTTTCGCCCGGCAGGCGTTTGGCGAGGGCATCGGCATAGGCCGGTCCGTCGCCCAGCACCACGATATCGAGGTCTTTGCTGGGTTTGCCGAGCAGCCGGTCGCGCACGTAGCCTCCAATCAGCCAGGCACGGATGCCGCTGGCTTCGCTGGTTTCGCGCAGGATCCTGAATATATCGTCGCTCAGTTCGATTGCCACGCTGCAAAGGTATCCAAGCCCGCGCATTTGCCGTTTGTCAGTTCCCGGTCTGCGGTCTTATTTCACGGCATGCAGCGCAACCTGATACCGGATTTGCCTTTGGTGATCGCTTTCGGGCTCTTGTATCTGCTGCTGCCTACCGCCAACCCGAGCCTCGACGCCTGGGGTTATGCCGCCGATATCC
>CANHTS010000256.1 GCA_947463435.1 Flavobacteriales bacterium
GGATGCCCAAAATCCGGAAGTACTCCTTGCGGTTGCGCAACGGCCTGGCGACTTCGTTGGCCGGCAGATACAAGAGGCTGTTAGTCTGCACTTCGAGTGTGCCGATTCGTTCGTGGTTCAGCACGTACACGTTCCCTTTGTAATCCAGGCAGCCCATGCAGACAAAGCGGTCGGGGCGGTATTGGATTTCGAAGGTTTCAGCCTTGGGCAACATGTACAAGGTGTAAGGTTGTTTCAGCAGCAGGAAAGCCGTCTTTACATCCACCGGCAGACCGCCACCGTCGGTGAATTTCACCAGCAGGTGCATGCTGTCGTTTTGCTGTTCGGGATGCCCCCAGGCGAAGACGCCGAGGCTCCGGATGCGGAATTCGTTTTCGGTATAGGCGGCGCGGCCTACCGGTGCAGTGCGGCGGCTTTCTGATTCGCGGATTTTCTCCTTGTATTCACCGTGCATCTGCGTATTGAAGGCCTGCTCTTTCTGAACGAGAAGCCGGCGGTAGCGTTGGTAATGCTTCCGGAATGTCTTCCGCGCCTTGTCGGTATTGCCTGTCGGATGGTAGGAGATGTCAACCGGAATGCGTACAAATCCATCCTCACACTTCAACACTACCACGGCTTGCGCGCCTTCCATTTCAACCCGCACATCGAAGAACTTGCGGTGGAATATGTATTCCTGGCTGAAGGCTTTGGAGTTGAACTTGCCGGTATAAGCGAAAGTATATCCCTTGAAAGCCTTGAGCTCCGGGAACAGCATGCCTTCGGAACGGTCGAATAGGGTGAATTTGACCACGCCTTTTTCTTTGTTGCGGTCAACAAACGCTTTCTGGACGGCGATCAGCGATTTGCCGCGGCGCAGGTTATAGGTTTTGTCGCCGGCCGTGGGTTTGGTTTCTGAATAACGCACATACATGCCATTTTCTTCGTACAGCCAGGCTTCGTTCACCAGGTTGGGAAGGCAATAGTAATGGTCGCCTGAGAGAAAGCGCTGACCCAGGGGCGTCTGGTCGGTAGCGTAATGCCGGCGGGCTGAACTGTCTTTGAACCAGGAATAGAAATCGGTTACGCGCAGGTTGGCATCGTCGAAATGGTAATCGTATTCGCGGAAATGGTTCCAGCGGCCGGTTTTTTCATCCAGGGCATAGAAGCGGTCTGAGCTGTCGGCGTTCATCCGTGCGTACAAGCGGAGAAAATTACCCGGCTTCACCTGCAGGGGTTGGTTGTTGTAGACTGCCCGGATATCGGCCAGGTAGCGCTGGGAAAGGAAAAAGCGCGTACGGGCACTATCGAATGCGGTAGGTGCACCGTGGCTGAGGAGTTCTTCGGCGCGCTGCATCTCACGCAGCGAAACGGTTATTTTGCCCTGCGGGAGGCTGCCATCTGCCAGTACGAGGCTGTTGGATGGAACCATCAGGCAATTGCCGTTGACGGAATACAGGATATTGTTTTGCGTCGGGTCGATCTCATACACATTGCGCCGCGGTTCCATTTCCGGGAAAAGTGCCTGATAACTAGGGTGATGGGCAAATGTTGGGCGTGGCCTGGCAGCAAAAGGCAATACAGATTGTCCGGCCGGGGTGAGCGTGTCGTTATCCTGCTGATAATCGGCCAATACCTGATTCGGGAAAACCTTGCGCAGGTGTTCCCAATCGTTAGGATAAAGGTCAACGTCGTCAGACAGGTATACCAGGTTGAGTTTGCGGCCCATGCCGGTAGTATCTGTGTAGTTGATGGAATAGCGTTCGGTTTTCAGTTCCTGCCAGCCTTTGTTGGCCAGCCAGCTGAGGTTGTCGATGAGGGTCAGCTCGCGGAGCGATTTCAGTTTGCGGGCGCTGTAGGGCAAATCGGCAAATCGGTTGAGGCTGATACCGAGGTGGTCGAGTTTTGGGAAGCGCTGCAGTTCACGGAATACTTTCTGCAGATCGGCGGGAGAGAAAGGTGCTATCAACCACAGCCTGTGCAGGTGACTGAGTGATTTGAAGAAGCTGAAGTCGTCTGGTACGGCATCGAATTGCAATACAACCGACCGGAATTTGCTCAGATCGGGGAACTTCTCCAGCAGGGCTTCATTCTGTTCGGAAATGTGGATGCCGATTTCTTCCACTTGCCACAGTTTGGCGAGGGTTTCGGCATTGGGTTCGCCCTGCCATTGGCGCAGATCGAGTTCCAGGAGTTCATCCAAACGGAAAACGGCCTCTGCAACCGCATCGAGCGGAACGGGGCCGTCGACGCGGATGCCTACAGTGCCGTACAACTTTCGGTAGTTCTTCATGAGTAAATCCACATCGGCAGCGCTGCGCAAAACGATGCGATCGGCACCGCTCAGCAAGGCGCGGCGTATGGAAAGGTATTCTTTGTCAGACTGCGCCTGTAGCGATCTAGCACTCGCTGCGACGAGCAGCAGCAAAAACAGCTGGATGATTTTCCTCATGGGTTATTCAGTTCTTCTTCTGTTTCGACTTCAGCAGGGGCCGTATCAAAACGGTATTGTCGGGCAAATTTGCACCATTCGCAGTCATTTTTACCGCATCCGGGTGCGAATTCGCGCCTTTGTATGGCCGCATATACTTCACGGATCTTGGTTTCAACGGCTTCAATATCGGCATGGGTGAAGTTCAGACGCGCTGCAGGGTAATTACCGCGGGCATCGGGCTGCACGAAGTCAATTTCAAAGGTGTCTGCCTGCCAGGCCGTCTCGCCGCTGTGCCGGGTGAGAATCTGATAGAAGGCGAGCTGAAGCCAATATTCACCCCAGGTATGCCATTCGCCGTCTGCGATCTTCAAAGGTTTGAGCTTGTCTTTGCCTTTGGATGGGTCGCCGGTTTTGTAATCGCAAACCCGGGCGCTGTGGCCGTCGATCACCACCTTGTCCATTTTACCGGTTATGGGCGCATCGCCGAGGCGTGTGCGCACCTGATACTCGAGCAGCGTGCGGGTTTCAAGGCCAAAACTTTCTTTCCTTGCCTCCAGATAGTCAGGCAACAAATCCTCACCCTGTTTCAGCCTGCGTTCAAACCCGGCTTCTGTGAAACCATCGCGGTAACGCAACATGCCTTTCTTGAAATGTTCGAGCAGGTAGCCTGGGTCGGGAAGGCGCTGTTCGCGGCTGAATCCGGTGAAAAAGGCATTCAGCGCATCGTGAACGGCCGAGCCGAATGATGCATACTCAGAGCGCGACTGGGGAATGCGGAGGATATTGCGGTAGTAGAAACTGAGCCTGCATTTGAGGTAATTCTGCATCGCGGTGGGAGACAATTCGAATTCTTTCAGGATGGGTGCCAGCATGTCTTCCTCCGGAATGGCCGGTGCCGGCGCTGCCGCCGCTTCCCAAACGCGCGCCTCGGCAGCAATCAGCGCCGGCGTTTCAATGCTAATCCTGAACGTTTCTGCCTTTTCCGCATCCTGCAAAACCTGCAGCATAGACGATGGAAGCAGA
>CANHTS010000257.1 GCA_947463435.1 Flavobacteriales bacterium
CATAGCGGAGCGCAAAAACAAAAACCGCGCTCCGACGCCAACAGGAGTCAGTCAGCTCGTTTCAACGCTACCGTATTTCCGGATCCGCCCAAGCGGATCCCATATCATTACAAAAACCGCGCTCCGACGCAGGAGGAGCCGGCCTGCTGGTTTACACGCCCGCATTTCAAGATCCGCTTTGGCGAATCACATGTCATGGCGCACCATCTGTTCATCCGCGCTCATTTTTCAATCATCTCATCTGAAACACACATACTGCGCTTATTATTCAACTCTTAATTGTTTGAGCGCCTACTTTTCAATCGATGCGCTGGTTTTTCAATCAGAACCTTTACCTGTAGCTGGCACAGTGGCAGGATACGCTGCCGTCATACGCGGTTTGGGCTTGCCTGTGCCAATGCAGTGCGTCAAGAGCCTGATATGTGGTTGTTCGGGCCGCGCAGCACATAGTGATTGGCTGCTGTTCCTCAAAAGATATCAGCCGGAAGACCACGCACGACAGGATTTCCGAGCAGCGAACAGCGCAGGAAGCTCCAGTCCATGAATTTTTGGCCTGCGATTTGTACTTCTCCAAGCATGCGTGCAAGACTCATCCCGGCCATCCTCCTGCTGTTGTTCAGTGGCACGGGCTGTGTTACGCAGCAGCGCTATGCAGATTTGCTGCGTGAAGTGGAACAGAAGGAAAAACAACAGCTCAAAATGACTGCCCAGCTGCAGGAACTTCAAACCCGGAATGAACGGCTGCGCGATAGCCTGGCCTTGTACCCCAATTAATAGACCCATGAGAACCTGGCTCCTGATTCCCCTGGCTTTGAGCGGTTGTGTAAGCATGCAAACCTTTCGTGCGGCAGAAGTGAAGCGCGATTCCCTGACACTGGTGAACAAAGGCCTGCGCAAGGAAATAAAACTGGCCAAGCAGGAAAACCAGGCGCTCAACGATTCCCTGCGTGTTGTAAAGCAATGGCATGGTACCATGATGCAACAGGTACAGGAAAGGCTACAACTGCCTACGCGCATTGCGTTGCGCGGCGCAAACCTAAGTCTGCGCGAGCCCGCTGAAATGGAATTTGATTACCCGGCCTACCGCAACAGCCACAACTTCAAAGACACCCACAGCGCCCGCTTGGTTCCGTGGATGACGCAGTCAGAGAAAATGACGCTCTATTGGCTCAACGTAGCCCGGCTCGATCCCAAGGGCTTCTGCCGGCGTTACGTGCTGCCTGCTTACCGCCGCGATTCGTCCAATGCCTACCTCGCTTCGCTGGTCGATTATATGATGCGCATGCAGCCGCGCAATGCCCTTATGCCCGATCAGGTGCAGTACAACAACGCCGCCTGCCATGCCCGCAGCTCCGGTTCACGGGGTTATGTCGGGCATACGCGCCAGACAGCGGAATGCAAAACGGCGTATTTCGGTGAATGCTGCGCCTACGGAAATTCAGATCCGCTGCGCATCGTATTGCAATTGCTGATTGATGAAGACGTGCCCAGCCTCGGCCACAGGTATATCTGCCTCGGGCGCTACGATGTGGTGGGAATCGCCACCGCACCGCATACAGGTTATGGAAGCAATACAGTATTGAATTTTCGTTGAGAAGCTGCCGCTAACATCCAGGCTCCATTCAATCCTTTTTGCTTTTCCTTTTGTACTTCCCCCGGGTTTGGTAATAATAGCGGGAACGGGCCTGGTTTTTAACGGCGTTCTTGCTTGTTGAAACCGGCCGGCGGTAATGCCCTTTGCGCATACGTCCGCGGCTGTCGACCGAGGGTGAAACCCAGGTGCCTTTGGAAGGCGGAGTGCGGTCATTTTCCTGCAGGTCGCCGCAAGAAAACAGGCTGAACGACAGCCACAGCAAACACAGCTCTTTAATTCCTTTTAACATGACATGTATAAAAAACCAAGGGCATGCAAACTTCCGGAAAATTGAACGGAAAGCATGCATGCCCGGGTGTTTGGAAAGCAACATGACGGAGCACTCATTCCTCCTTGCAAACCGGAGGGAAATGCCATCAGGCGCTCATCTGTTCAGGGCTGATGCGGAGTCTCGTCTTCTTCTTCAGCGTCTTCGAGCATGGCTGCCACACCGACGTAGATATCTCCGTCGCGGTGCAGACAGATATGGTCCATATCGAGTCCTTCGAAACGCAGTTCGTAATAGCGCTGTTCGGCTTCGTCGTCGCTGATGGCGGGATCGAAAATAGCCATTACCGCATCAACGAAGTCTTTCCGGCCGATGCCGCGCTCGTCGAGGTAGAGCAATTCGCGCTGGCTTTCGTAGAGTTTGCCGGCAATGGCTTCGTCTTTGTACATCATGAAGAAAACGAGTACATCTTCTTCATCCGGACCGGTAATGAGCAGTGCATCTCCCATATTGTCTTCTTCCATGGGTTCGGCATTGCCTTCGATGAGGGCATTGATATTCTCAATTTCAGTGGAGAGATCGAGTTCGTCTTCCTCTTGTTCTTCTTCGAGGAAAGACTTTATCACCCGCAGGGCGCGGTGGAAGCGTTCGGGCTGAGCGGAAAAATCGCGGATGTTTAACATGGCGGAAAATTACATCGGCCGCCGGAATAACGTGGCTTTTTTCCGTGGAAATCAGGGTTTGCTGCGTTGGGCGGAGCGAAAATCCCAGGGCGCCACCGGATTGGGTATAGACCAGATGTTCTTTTTGGCTGCGCGGGCGGAAACTTCGGCTGCTGCCAGGGTGGAATCCTGCGAATAGCGCAGAAAATGCCATGCGAGGCCTTCGCGGACCAATTGTTCATTGACCCAGGTGCCGTCATCCAAATACGTATCACCTACGATACGGCCATTGCGATCACGCGTTTTGTACCGGACCTTGACGGTCTTATTCAGGCATATTTCACCCAGCCGGTTTTTCGCGACCTGATAGAAATCTTGGGTGCGTTCCGGGCAATCGATACCCGCGAGCCGGATGCGTTCGGTGCTGTTGCTTGACAGCAGCAGATCGTAGGTATCGCCATCAATGACCTTGACAACCGTACCACTGATTTCACCAGAGGCCGGAATTTCGTTTCGGTGATCTTTTGGTTTTCGGTTGCCGCTGCCACCGCCGGCGCACGACAATTGAAGAAAACCAAGCAATAACAAGGAAGCCAAGCCAAGAATACGCATGGTTCAAAATTGGGGTATTTAACGCAAATCATACATGTAAAATCCGCTCCCGTTCAACCCGACTGAAATCTGCTCTCTCTGCGGTCTCTGCGTGATTTCCCCTTTGCGGTCTCTGCGTGAACCAAATGTTGTTTTTCACGCAAAGAGCGCAAAGACATTTTTTGATTGGCTTTGTCGTATCGTTTTTTACATTCCTGGATTTCAAGGACCCGGCCTTCCCGGGTCCAATATCATAGCCCCACGATTATTACGCGAACCCCGACCCGGCCTTCCCGGGTCGTATGTCC
>CANHTS010000258.1 GCA_947463435.1 Flavobacteriales bacterium
CTTTTCCTTTTTACATGTGTGGTTGAGAAAGAGGGGCGTGAAGAAGAGGAAATAGAGTATGCGCTTCATGGAGTTGCTTGGATTCAATTGCGTTGGGTTCCCTGGGATGGAATGGCGCCGAGACGGACAATCACACCGGTTTCTATGCCGAACTGCCAGGGCCGGTGCCGTTCATAAGGTCGGGTGGCAGCCGCGAGGAGCGGAATGCGGATATTGGGCGATGCGAGCAGGTGAATGCGCCGGTCCATCGCGTAGTCCAGCCGCATGCCACCGGTTAGTGCCAGGTTGAAGGCACGGGCATTATAGCCGGTATTGCTTACACGGTAGTTGAAAATGCCGTCGCGGGTGGTGAAACCGCGCAGGCGCACGATCGTCTCGTGCCGGAACAAGTACGAAGGGGCAAAACCTCCTGTGATGTGCAATTGTATTTCCCGCTTTCGGTCCCTGAAATCGGTATTCCAAACCCAGGAAAAAGGAACTTCCAGCATCTGGTAGCGTACGTCGTAATACACGTCGCGCGGTCCGGTTTGGGAAAAATCAGCTACCAGTCCGACCTGCGGATGGATGCTGTCGCCAAAACCGAGGCTGTTCCGTATCCGGCGAAAACCGTAATCGCTGAGCTGCACCCCTATGCGGATGGCTTTGTTCTTGTTGATCGTCTTCAGGTAGTGCAAGCCGAAATTCAGGCCCATCCGCATGCCGTCGGCCTTGCGGAGCGAATCGCTATAGGCAGGCAAGGAGCCATCAATCCAGGAAGGCATGCGCTCGGCCTTGGGAAAATGGTTGTTGAAAACCGGTCCGCTGCTGATCTCAATGCTGCCAAAGGGCGGCATTTGTGCCAACGCTTTGTGCGGTAAAAGGCAGCAGATGAAGGCGATGACAAGCGCGGTTTTTCTCATGGTTCCCTGAAAAGGCGTCGTTGTTGCAAATAAAAGCGCCAGGTGCTGAAAATGGCAGTGAGGAAGAGGCCGGTTGTGAATCCTATCCACAGGCCTTCGGTTTTCATGCCGGCACGGAAGGCGAGATACCATCCCAAAGGCAAACCGATCAGCCAGTAACAGACGATGATGCCTGCCATGGGTATGCGTACATCCTTGATACCGCGCAGCAATCCTATACTCACAGCCTGCATGCCATCTGCCAGCTGGAATAGGGCAGCATAGGCCATGAGGGTGCCACCGATCAGCAGTACTTCGCGGTCGTTGGAATACGCCGCCAGCAAGGGATGCCGGAACACAATGAACAGCACGGCCGTCGCAGCCATGTAGACCAATACGATGCCCAGCACCGCATTGCCGGCCCTGCGCACCTTGCGTGGATTCTTTTCTCCGTAGGCGTTTCCGGCCATGATGCTCCCTGCCGCACTGAGTCCACTTGCGGCCATATAGGTGAGACTGGCCAGGTTCAGGGCGATGCCGTGCGCGCTTTGGTGCGCCGGACTGATCCAACCGGCCATGATGCCCGAATAGGCGAAACAGGCTACTTCAGCGAAAAATTGCAGCCCGATCGGAATGCCGATTTCGAAGATGCGGCCCGATTCCTCCATGAGTTCGTTCCGGGTGAAGCGCTGTTCGGGGTGGAATTGTTTGAGTTTGGGAACGAAGCGAATCCAACCCAGCGCTACCACCGCCATGGCCACCCGGCTGATCAGCGTAGCCCAGGCCGCGCCGTCGAGACCCATGGCTTCGAAACCCCAATGCCCGTATATAAGCAACCAATTGAGAAACACATTCATGAGCAAGCCGCCCAGCGTGATGTACATGGCAATACGTGTAAAGCCAAGACCGTCGGTGAACTGCCGCGCGGTGAGTATCAACAGCATGGGGATACCGCTCATGTTGACGATGCGCAGGTACGATACGGCACCGTCTACGATGGCAGGGTCCTGTTTCAGCCAGTGGTAGTTGGCTGCCACGCCTTCCAGCACAGCATAAAGCACCACCGCCAGTACGAGCGATACCAACATGCCTGCGCGGTAGCTGAGGTAACCTTTTTCCGCGCGGCCTTCCCCTACATAAATCGATACAAGGGTGGAAATACTGAACAGCACACCCATCCCAAGGAAATACACCAGCCAGAAAACATTGTTCGCTGAAACACAAGCCGCCAGCACCTCCTTGCCCAGCCTGCCTACCATCACGGTGTCGGCCAGGCCCATGAGCATCATGCCCAACTGCCCGAGGATGATCGGGAAAGCCAGGTGCAGCGCCTGTTTGATTTCGCGGCGATATGTACGGAAAAATGTAAACAAGCCCGCAAATGTAGCCGCCTAAGCGCTGTTAATCATGGAGTAGAGGCAATATTGGGCCATTTCGGCTATTTGTTCAATTGGCCTGATATTCCTGTTTCGGATGGAAATCAGCTCTTAGTTGTTTTCAAACCGCAAACAATCGCTTGCAGGCTAACATCATTCCGTTTGCAAATACGGCATCGCAGGTTTGTATGGTACTGCCTGACCGAGTTTTTTGAGGAAACGGAAATGAGAGCGGATCGATTGTATGAAGTTCCCGGAATACCGGAATGTGTATCCGTTTTCTTCAAGAACTTTCTTGGCTATATGCGTCAACGGGCCATAATGGATATGGCAGATTCGTGGAAACAAATGGTGCACCAAATGCAAATTGATGCCACCCACCAACCAGGTTAACACCGGATTGTATAACCCGAAATTCCCGGTGGTACGTATTACATGTTCTGTCCAGGTTTCGTTGATCGTGTTTGCAGTTTCGTATTCCGGGAAGGAGGCTTCTTCTGTTAGGTGCCCGCATAGAAAAACCAAGGATAAAATGCTGCCGAGTACGAAGTGCAGGCAAAGGTAAAATGCAATTACCTGCCAGGCGGCAACATCCAATACCATGATGGGAATCACCAACATATAAGAGAAGTAGAACACTTTAGATGCGATCAGTTTGATCAATACATCCGCCGGTATCTTGCGCTTTTCTTTGATGAATTGCCGAATGAATTTAAAATCTTTTACCGTGGCATAATTGAAAGTCGCCAGAGAGTAAACTCCCAGTGCATACAGATGTTGAAAACGATGCCAGGGTTTGGGTTTTTCATCGGGACTGAAGCGCATCATACCATAGCCTTCCACGTTGGAATCTTTTCCCAATACATTGATGTAGCCATGGTGTTCGTAGTTGTGACCATGATTCCAGAAATAGGAGGAAACGCCTATGAGATCCAGCGAATAGCTGAGCATTTTGTTGACCCATTCTTTTTGAGATATGGCGTGGTGGCTGGCATCATGGGAAATGTTGAAGGGAATGAAAAGGTGCGTAAGCCCATGCAGCAAGCCGGCGCCGATGAGCGCCCAACCGCTGAAGTTGCCTAATATGAGAAAAAACCAGGTGGCAGCCCACATGCCGAGTCCTCCCCATATCTTGATCCACATGGC
>CANHTS010000259.1 GCA_947463435.1 Flavobacteriales bacterium
AACTGGCGCGACCGCATCGCGCTGTTCCGCAATACAGGTTCCAAAACCCAAGCGGCTTTTACGCTGGAAGACGAAGATTTCCTGCGCTTTTCCACCCAGGGTCTCTCCTATATGCGCATTGCCATGGGCGATCTGAACGGCGATGGCCGTCCTGATTTGCTTGTCGGCAATATGCCGGGCTATGTGCGCTATTATTACAACAACAGCACCGGTGGCAACCTGGCGTTTGTGCTGGCTGATACCAACCTGCTCGACCTTGCTTTCGTGCCGCGCGACCGCTACTACGCCGCACCAGAGCTGTACGATATAAACAAAGACGGTCTGCTGGATATGCTCCTGGGCGGATTTGACGGCAAAGTGCAACTCTGGATGAATACCGGAAACTCCACAACGCCTTCATTTACGTTATACGATGAATTTTTCGGGGAAATGCGTGGCAATGAGTTCCGTTGGGATTTCAATCCACCCCAATATGGCTTCGATGGTTACTCAAGCCCACGCGTTTGCGATCTGAATAGCGATGGCAGGAAGGAAGTTGTTGTTGGAACCGTTTATGGTGGCTTGCGCGTGTATGAACTGAACCTGCGCCAGTTGCCGGACAGTTTTGCGCAATACCAATCTGTATTCCACGCTCCCGGCGATGTGGACGGATCAGAATACGATATGGGGTATCTGTCTACCGCAGCCGCAGCCGACCTGGATGGCGATGGCAAACAGGAAATCATAGGCGGTAACAGCCGCGGAGGTTTGTACTTCTTTGCCAACAACAGCATAGCCATGGGTTTGAAACAACAGGCCTATGTATTGCCGGTAAAACTCTATCCGAATCCCGCCAACGATGCAGTCCAGATCAGGGTTGCTCCTTTCGGCGCCGGAATGCTGACCGTGAGCGACGCACTTGGTCGTCAGGTTTCGCGGCAAACGATTAAGCGCGGCCAGGAAAACCTGAACCTGCAAACTGCCCATTGGCAGCCGGGTGTTTACTTCCTGAATATTGATGGAAACCTGGCTTCAGGCAACACGCGCTTACTTATCCAGCGCTGAGCCTGAAAGTGCTGTTGCACATCGGGTATTCATCGGGGCGGTTGGAAGCCACTACCAAAATACGCTGGCCCAGAAACGCCTGTACCAGACTATAATACCATTCCGTACCACGCGTATCCAGGTTGGTGAGCGGTTCGTCTAAAAACACTGCTTCGGAAGCTGTGAGCATGGCCAGTCCGAGTTTGAGCCTTTGCTTCATGCCACTGGAAAAGAAACGCACAGGTTTGCTCAGATTTATCGGTTCAAACAACATGCGCTCAGCCAGGGAGGCAGGATCTGTTTCCACCAACATGCTCCGTGTAGCGGTATGCAGCCGCAGTAACTGTTCGAGCGAAAATTCCTCAAAGGTTTCCATGCCCGGCATGCACATGCTGATGCTGGTTCCGGCTTTTTCTACCGGAACAGGCGCTTCGTTTAGTGAGGCGTTCCACTTCCCTTCTGTTGGTCTGATATAGCCTGCGAGTGTGAGCATGAGCGTGCTCTTGCCCGAACCATTCGGTCCCAACAAAGCCAGGCTGTCACCCGAACCCAGTTCCATATCCAGGTTCTTGAATATCCAGCGGTCGGCATAAGACTTACCGGCCTTTTCCAACGCGATGCGGAAAGACAAGCGGCCTGGTTTTACTTGTTGAGGTAACCCTTCATGATTCCGCGGTCGCTCTCGCGGATAAACTGCAGGATTTCATCGCGCTCCCTGGAGGCAGGAATTTCCGTTTCAATCAGTTTCAGCGCAACGCTGGTATTGTAACCCTTCACAAAGAGGATGCGGTAGATATCCTGGATTCCGTTGATCTGTTCGTTGCTGAATCCGCGTCTGCGCAAGCCAATGGAGTTCACCCCTTCATAGGAAAGCGGCTCACGGGCTGCCTTGGTATAGGGAGGAACATCTTTCCGCACCAGGCTGCCTCCGGAAATCATGGAGTGCTTCCCGATTTTCACAAACTGGTGCACCAGTGCGGCTCCGCCGAGTATCGCTGCTTCACCGACATGCACATGGCCGGCCAGCTGCACGCTGTTAGCGAGGATACAATGGTCTTCCACCACACAATCGTGCGCCAGGTGCACATACGCCATCAGCAGCACATGGTTGCCTACCTTGGTAAAGCCGAGCGCCTTGGTTCCTTTGTTGATCGTAACGTATTCGCGGATGGTTACATGATCGCCAATGATGGTGAGGGTTTCTTCGCCGTCGAATTTCAAATCCTGCGGGATGGCGCCGATGGAAGCACCGGGAAACACCCGGCAGTTTTTGCCGATGCGGACGCCTTCGAATATGGTAACATTCGGTCCTATCCAGGTGCCTTCGCCTATTTCCACATTTTTATGGATCGTCACGAAGGGATCTATCACCACGTTGTCAGCGATTTTCGCCGATGGGTGTACGTATGCTAACGGTTGAATCATGAACTAGCGTAATTAAGAATTGATTTTTACAATCTGGGCCATCATTTCTGATTCGCAAACCAGGTTATCGCCCACCCAGGCACGGCCGCGCATCACACATATTCCCCGGCGGATCGGTTCGATGAGTTCCAGTTTGAATACCATGGTATCGCCGGGAACCACTTTGTCTTTGAAACGTGCGTTGTCGATTTTCAGGAAATAGGTTCCGTAGTTCTGCGGATCCGGAACCTGCGACAGAATGAGCATCCCGCCGGCCTGGGCCATGGCTTCGATTTGCAAAACGCCCGGCATGATGGGGTCGCCAGGGAAATGGCCGTTAAAGAACCATTCATCGAAGGTCACATTCTTAACCGCGATCACATGCTTCTCTCCCATTTCCATGATCTTATCCACCAGCAGGAACGGGTGCTTATGCGGCAGATAACGAATAATATCCGCCGTAGTAAAAACCGGTTTGGTATTGGGATGATAATCTGGCGCTCCTTCCTTCTGACGGCGCTTTTCTTTCTTGATGGCCGCCTTGATCTTCTTGGCAAAAGCCACATTGCTGGCATGACCGGGTCTGGCTGCCATGATCTGGGCGCGGATAGGCATTCCCACCAAAGCCAGATCGCCAATCATATCCAACAGTTTGTGGCGCGCCGGCTCATTCTGGAAACGCAGGTCCACGTTGTTGAGGATGCCTTCCTTGCGCACTTCCACTTTCTCTTTGTTGAAAAGCTTGGCCAGCCGGTCCATTTCATGGTCTTCCACCACGCGGTCCACAATCACGATGGCATTGTTCAAATCGCCACCCTTGATCAGGTTATGCTGCAACATGGCTTCCAGTTCGTGCAGGAAACAGAAAGTCCGACAGCCTGCAATCTGGGTCGGAAATTCCGAAAGATCGGTTACCGATGCATGCTGGCTGCCGAGTACCGGCGAATTGTAATCCACCATCACGGTCAGGCG
>CANHTS010000260.1 GCA_947463435.1 Flavobacteriales bacterium
CGCATGTTACAATGTGCCGGATTCCTTCTGCCCGTGCGCGTTCGAGGTAACCTTGCAGTTTCCGGCCTTTGTTGCCGGAGATATACGGATGCATTAGGTCGTCGCGCTTGATCCAAAGTTGCAGACCACTGTTGCGATCTTCCACTGCCTGCAAAGGCCCTTCCTGCAGCGGCAGCAGGCTCATTCGGGGTTGAGAATCCTGTCGATACTCGCTGCCGAAACCGCGTGGTATCCCGGTCTGGCCAGGGCAAAGATGCGTTTTCCTTCGACCAGACCTTCCGGCGTGGCTGCCAGGGCATTGTATACGGGCAGGAGGAATTTCCGCCGGCCTACCCGCTGCAGGAATTGAGCCATGGCAGAATAAGCGGGTTTGTATCCGTTCTTCACCGATAAGGTGTACCAATCGGCTTCGATTTCAGCATTGCCGGAGGCGGTAAACCTGAAATGGGCATCGAGTGCGGCCATGCGGTTGTGCCCGAGTGTATCCGGCAGGCTGCGCAAGAACTGCTGGAATTGTTGGGTTACCCAATTGCGGGTGGCAGCGGTATCGGGCTGTCCGGTCGCGAGGTAACGTGCCGAAGCGTTGACAGCTGTCAGCATACGCGTCGAATTGGGCCGCGGCCAGTTTTCAGGCAGGCCGGGTTGGTAAATCCAGTTCTTGGCATTGGCTTTTACAGCCTCTTCAGCAGTTTGAAACAGCGAATCATTCAGCCTTTGTTTGAAGGCATCGGTGGTGGTTGTGCCGAAGGCATTGTCGCGGAAATAGCTGCGCAGGAATTCATCCCAGCGGCTGCGGCCAACCACACTTTCCAGGTGCTTGAGGAAGAGAAACCCTTTCACATAAGCGATATCGGTGAGGCCCTCGTCCGGATTGCGACCGCTGAGATCCAGTTTCAAACGGGTATCGTTGGGTGCTTCTTTCATCAGCCGGGCAATGGTGCGCTGCAATTCCCCAACTTCGAGTTCTGCCTGCATATCGGCGATGTCTTTACCGTACACGGCCTCCACAATGCGGTTTTCGAAATAGACCGTGAATCCTTCATTCAGCCAGAAATCGTTCCAGTCGGCATTGGTCACCAGGTTGCCGCTCCAGCTGTGTGCGAGTTCATGGGCAATGAGCGAAGTAAGGGAACGGTCGCCGGCAATGATGGTGGGCGTGGCGAAAGTGAGGCGTGGATTTTCCATGCCACCGAACGGGAAGGCAGGCGGCAAGACCAATACATCGTAGCGGCCCCATGGATAGGCGCCGTAGAGCGCTTCCGCCTTGCGGATCATTTCGGGCATATCGGCCAGTTCCCAGGCTACTTCCTCCATAAAACCCGGTTCGGCATAGACACCGCATGAATCGCCCAGGGCGCGGAATTGCACGTCGCCAACGGCCAGGGCCATCAGATAGGATGAAACCGGTTGAGGCATAGTGAAATGATAGATACCGCTGTCGTTTTTCTGTTGCGGATTGGAAGCGCTCATCAGGGCCAGCAGGTCTTTCGGGCAGCGGATGCGCGCGGAATAGGTAAAGCGCGTATCCGGCCGGTCCATTAGCGGAATCCAGGTGCGCGCAAGTATGGCCTGCGACTGTGTGTAAAGGAATGGCTTTTTGCGGTCGTGTGTCTGGGCGGCTTGCAGCCATTGGAGTGCTTCGGCGGCGGTGTCGGTCGAATAAGCAATTTTCACTTCCTTCGTCAGGCTGTCGATCGGAATCAACAAGGCTGTACCGAGGATGGTATCGAATACGCCGAATTGAAATTCGTCGGTTTCCTTCCCATCGACCCATACCTTTTGGATTTCAAGGTTGCGGGTATCGAGGATGAGCTTGCGGCCGCGCACACTGTCCAGCCTATGTGTGACAGTGCCTTTCAGCTTCTTGTTGTCAAAATCGCATTCCAGGTCCAGATGGCTGTGAACGATGCGCACTTCGTGGGCGTTGCCGAAGGAATGGTCGGTAGCGCGGGAAACTTTCACCGGTACAGCAGCTTGCCTGCAGGCGAAGACGGAGAAAAGGGCGAGGATTGAAACCAGCCGGATTGGATATAAAAACGACATGCTGCGTGCAAATTAAGCCCCTGATACTAAAAGCTGTGGCCCTTGCGTTATCTTCGCGGCCAAATTTGGCAACATTTTTGAAATACCTCTTTCCGAAACCCATGCATACCCTCAAGCGCTATTGGATAGTGGCCCTATTTTTTGCGGCCCCGGTTGCGGAACAGAATCTGCACGCGCAGGACTTTTCGGGAGATTTCATGACTGCCGACAGCACGCCTGCCGACAGCATTGGAATGATGATCGACGATGCTGCAAACGCAGAGAAAGCCTTCCCCACGCGGTTCGACAAACACGCACGCTTCATTGCCCCCTACGATTCGTTGCGCGAATTGATTTTCTACGGTAATGTGGTTGAAGATCCAGATTGCAATGAATGCACCGCCGACAGCCTCTACTGGCGCTTCATGCGCTATTTGGAAGGGCGTTTTGGAAAGAAGGAAGCAAAAGAACTGATTAAAGAAGCTAAACCCGGGAGCAAGATCGTGGTGATGTTGACCGTTCCGCTTATCACTGAACCGGGCAACAACGTGAAAGTACCGGATGGCAAACACCAGTACGAATTGGTCATGCGCTTCCAGGACAACCGGTACAAATACGAATTCTCCAAGTTCGTTCATATCAGGCCTGTAATTGGCGCAGCCGGAGGGGAATCACGCACCTATGCCGAATACTATCGCACGGCAAAAACCAATACACGCATCAATGATCTATGCCTGATGGGCATGGATGCAGAAGTGAAACGCACCGTTGCCGGCTTTACCAAAGCCCTCCGGGAGAAGTGGAAGCCGGAAGACGAAGACGACTGGTAAGCCCTGCGATCGTTGCTTTTTTTATTCTGCCGCTGGTAAAGCTTTGCCTTAGTTTGCCTTAAAGCGACTGAAATACCATGCCATCCTGTGTATCTTCGAATTCATCGGATAGCCATGAAGCCATGTCTTTACCTCTTACTGCTGTTGCCATATGGGCTCTGTGCCCAGTTTTCTGTTGGGCCGGCAGGCCGGGCTGATTTCAATAACTACCGCATGTATGCCGGCTTGTCGTTGGGAGATGCTTATGTAACCAGCAATACAACCGGTTGGAGCGCAGGCCTGCAAATGCGCATGGAAATCAACCATATTTTCCAGGGGCAGAGTGGTGTGTATACCGCTGAAGCCTATTACCGTCCCTTTATCAATACCCAACGTGGATTGCTGGAACGCACGCGCATAAATCAGACCATCGTTCCTATTACAGGTGGCTTGCGCTTCGCTCCGGGAAATGGTTTCCAGCCGGAGTTTATGCTCGGTTGGCATGCCATCTGGCGCTCGGCGCAAACCGAATTCTTTTCAGATCGCGTGGTGCGCAGCGGAGAGCAA
>CANHTS010000261.1 GCA_947463435.1 Flavobacteriales bacterium
CACCGAGAACGGAACGGTCTTCACCTTCTCACGTTACCCGGACTGATCCAGCCTTGCCTGTCCTTTACAATGTAAACGGAACCATCTGCGGCGCCGACGAACCCATCATAACCCCGGCTTCCCGCATCTACCGCTACGGCGACGGATTCTTTGAATCCATGAAACTGGCCAATGGCCATGTCTTGCATTTTGAACGCCATTATCGCCGCATGCAGCGCAGTGCCATGCTCCTGGGTATGGTGCTCGATCAGCGCCTGCGCGAAGACCTGCTGCGCGAAACCATTCTTGAAACCTGTAAGGCCGCCGATGCCCGTAACGGTCGCATACGGCTGAGTATCCTCCGCGAAGGCAATGGACTATACGCGCCCGAAACAGCCGCTGTATGCTTCATTATTGAAGTGCAGGCATGGCAGGAGCCGCTCTATGCCGAACCCGAACCTGGTATTCAACTCGGCGATTTCACCGAACTCACCAAGAACGCCAATTACTTGAGCCTGGTAAAAACCACCTCCGCGCTACTGTATGTGATGGGTGGACTGCATGCGCGCCGGCACGGCTTCGACGACTGCGTGGTCTACAACGACTACGGCCGGGTGGCTGAAACCGTGAGCTGCAATATTTTCAAGGTGGATGGCGATAAAATCATCACACCGCCCCTGAGCGAATACTGCCTGGACGGCGTAATGCGCAGCGTGGTGATGGAAACGGCCAAAGCCTATGGGTACGAAGTGTTTGAACAACCTATCGGCCAGAATGACCTCATTGCCAGCGACGAAATTTTCCTGACTTCAGTGGTGAAAGGCATACGCTGCGTAGCCAAATACCAGGGCAAACAGTTTCGCTATGGTGTGGCGCGCATGCTGAGCGACCTGCTGAACAAGGCCATTCCCGCTCCGCAAGCCTGAAACCTGAATAGATTTTCCGATGTATGATTTGCGGTGTAGAAAACCTCAAACCGCACGAGTAATTTAGCCGCGGCATGCGCATCGAATTTCTCGGCACCGGTACTTCACAGGGCGTCCCGCCCATCGGCTGCCACAGCGAAGTTTGCCGCTCCGAAGACCCGCGCGATAAACGCCTCCGCACTTCCGTCCATATCCATACCGGCGAACTCAGCCTGGTGATCGACAGCGGCCCCGACTTCCGCTACCAGATGCTCCGTTCAGGTATCGAACGCATCGACGGACTGCTCTTCACCCACGAACACCGCGACCACACCGCCGGGCTCGACGATATCCGCGCTTTCAATTACATGCAGGGTGACGCCATTGATGCCTACCTGCACCCACGCGTATTGCAGAAGTTCCACCTCCACTACGATTATATCTTCGACCCCAATCCCTATCCGGGCATTCCTATCATACGCTGGCACGAGATCGGGCTCGAGCCTTTCGATCTCAAAGGGCAGCGCATCGTTCCCATTGAAGTGATGCATTACCGTTTGCCGGTGCTGGGGTTTCGTGTCAACGATTTTTCGTACGTCACCGATGCCAACTATATCCACGAACGCGAGCTGGAAAAACTGAAAGGCAGCAAGGTGCTGGTGTTGAATGCCTTGCGGCGCGAATCCCATATTTCACATTTTTCGCTCGACGAAGCCGTGGAAGTGGCGAAGCTGGTAGGAGCGGAGCAGACATTCTTCACCCACATGAGCCATCAGATCGGGCTGCATGCCGAGTTGAACGCTTCGTTGCCGGCAGGCATGGCACTGGCCCACGACGGGCTGGTACTGGAATGGAACGATTGAGCGCTTATTCTGCAGCCGTCGGCGGGGCTACCGGAGCAGCTGCCAGGGTTGCCAGTTCGCGGTCGAGCAGGTAAAGTCCGCTGCCGTCTGATCCGATGATCCGCAGCTTGTCCATAATGTCTTTCACCTGTTTTTCCTCTTCGATCTGCTCGCCAACATACCATTGCAGGAAATGGTGGGTGGCATAATCTTTTTCTTCCATCGCCAGGCCCACCAGTTCGTGGATGCTGCGTGTAACGCGTTGTTCTGAGGCCAGTACAGACTGGAAACAATCGTGATAGCTCTGGAATTCCCCGGAAGGTTTTTCGATGGCAGGAACAGCCACAGGCGCATCCTGGTCTAGCATATAATGGATGATTTTCAGCATATGCATCCGCTCTTCATCGCTTTGGCGGAAGAAGAAGGCGGATGATCCGGAAAAGCCCTGTTGGGTCATCCAGCAGGCGATGGCAAGGTATTGGGCACTGGCATGGCCTTCGAGGGCAACTTGTTCGGCTAAGGCAGCAGATACTTTAGGACTGAGCATAGGGCAAAATTACGGCAAGCGCCCGATTCGCCTTCGCGGGATTGCGTAAAAAAACCGCCTCCTTTTCCGGGAGGCGGTCCACACACACACTATGAACAAATCATCAGGGCTGCGCGGCAGCTTCCTGAAGTTTCTTCTCGAGTTCGTCTTCCGCACCGGGAACATAGCCCTGGTGCGTGTACACAATCTGGCCCTTGCGGTTTACAAGGAAAGTCATCGGTGGGTTGTTAACGTTCATGGCCCGGGCGAGGTCCTGGTTTTCATCCATCAGCACCTCGTATTTCCAGCCGCGGCCAATCACCATGGGTTTCACTTTGCGCGAATTCCGGGAATCGTCCACACTGATGGCGATGAGTTTGGCGCTGTACTTGGTCTGCCATTCTTCGTACACCTGCATGATCTGGTCGAGTTCCTTGATGCAGGGCCCGCACCAGGTGGCCCAGAAAGAGATGATGGTCAGATGGTTGCTGTCTGCCAGATCGCGCAGGTTGTGCATCGTGCCGTTCATGTCTTTTACCTGCATGGCCGGCAGGGAAGTCTGTGCTGCAGCAGGGGTAGCCCATGCAATGGCTGCGGTGAGGCAAATAAAGAAAGTTGATTTCATCGCTGCCTTTCACCTTCAAATTGTATGCCATGAATGTGTTTTGTTTAGAATAGTTAACAGAGGGAAAAGATCGCAGGGGGCAGTTCGGCCGCGCGGGGCTAAATTCGCAACCGGATGAAACTGCGGGTCGGAATTTTTTTTGGTGGACCAAGCCGCGAACGGGAGGTTTCCTTTGCCGGAGGCCGCACCGTCTACGATAACCTGGACAAGCGCCTGTTCGAGCCGCTGCCCATTTTTGTGGATCACTTCGGGCAGTTCGTGCTGGTGGATTGGGAATACATCTACAAAGGCAGTATCCGCGATTTTTTTCCGCCTGTCGATTACCTGCCTGAAAGCCGCTTTCAGTATTACGCCGATTCGCTGGCGCGCACCCGCGAAGCCAGCCGCGATATGTTGTCAAAGCTGGGCCGTGTGCTGCAAACCGACGAATTGCCCGGTTTGATGGATTTTGCCTTCCTGGCGCTCCACGGGCACCGGGGCGAAGACGCGTCCATCCAGGGCCTGCTCGAA
>CANHTS010000262.1 GCA_947463435.1 Flavobacteriales bacterium
CATGATAGGCAAGATTACTGCAGGTAAAGGCAATCCACCGGTGGCAGCGAAGTAGGGTATCGTGGTTGTAATAATGAGGAGGATGATTTCTTTGGTGCTTTTGTTCTCCCAGTCAATCGAACCAAGCAATTCGCAGATGACTTGCTTCAACCATGTTTTCAACTGCTGAAAGCGCAACTGGATTTGCGGGTCCATTCCTTTTAACTGCCTTTTTTCACGCAAACCCAATGCCCATGCATCCGGCATTTCTGCGCTCACCGTTCTGAAGAGATCGCCATATTCCAGGATAAAGTTTTGAATATCCGGGTTGAATATTTCACTGTCTGCATAATGGTCGATAGTAAAAACATCCTTATTGGCCAGCTCCTTGACTTCGTTCTCTGTGTAGAATTGCCATTGGGCATTGAAATGTTCGGTAGATAGGAAGTATTGCATGTTGGTTGGGTTTGAATGGCAAAACTGATACTTACAAAAGGTTAGAATATCCCTGAATGCAGGGATATTATTATGTGAAGTGGAATTCTTACTGAATTTCGATGCGGTATGACCTGGCGGTGGTTGAGCCCCGTCGAAACCAATTTCCTTCAAAGTGACCTGGCGGTGGTTGAGCCGCCTGCCCCGACTTTTTCGGTCGGGGAAACCATTTTCCTTCAAAATGACCTGGCGGTGGATGAGCCGCCTGCCCCGACTTTTTCGGTCGGGGAAACCACCTATGTGCATTTCACGGTCAAAAGTTGTCGGGGCAAGAGGGTTTAGTTCCGAAGAGGAGGGGGTTTCGACTGCTTTCCGCTGCGCTTCAAGCGCTCAACCACCGGGCTCTTTTGGTCGCGGTTAACCCTGTTTTCAGCGCGTTTGAATAAATATCCAAGGGCTTGTGCAACGGCCAACCGTTCTGCTTCGTCTTCCCTGGCGTGCCAACCCCTAACTTTGATCGCTCTATGCTGCGCCGCGGATTGTGTTGGGGTTTGTGTTGGCTTTGCTTCGGCAGCGGCCTGCATGGCCTGTTCGCGCAAACGGACACCGCCTTCTGGTTCGCGGCGCCGGATATCAACGCAAACCACAACGAGCGGCCCATCGAACTGAAACTGATCGGGTTGAGCCAGAATGCGACGGTGAAAATCTATCAGCCGGCCAATGCTTCGTTCACGCCGATGAATGTGTCGGTGGCTGCCAACAGCGTGGTGCGCGTCGATCTGACCAGCAGGATTACAAGTGTGGAGACACGCAATGCGCATGCAGTCAACAAAAGCGGACTCAAGATTGAATCCAACCGCGCCATCCAGGCCTATTACGAAGTGGTAGGCGATAACCGCAATACGGATATCTTCACTCTCAAAGGCCGCAACGCGCTCGATACGCTGTTCTATGTGCCGGGCAATAACCTGCTGCCCAACTGGAGCATCCAGCCCGGGCAGACTTATTACAACGGGGTGCTCATCCAGGCATCTGAAAACAATACTGTGATCCGGCTTCGGTCGCCGGTGGTGGTGAATGGCCGCCCGGCAGGAACTACCATCCAGGTGACGCTGCAGCGCGGTGAAGTGTATTTCCTGCGCTCCACCAACAATACCCGCGGGGCCAAACTGGCGGGTACGCGCATCGCATCCAATAAACCGGTGGCTGTGACTTTCTACGACGATTCGGTCTTCCCGCGCGACTGGAATAGTTCTGTGGGCAGCTGTGCCGATCTCTGCGGCGACCAGGCCGTGGGCGTGTCGTTCCTCGGCAATACGCATGTGGCCATCCGCGGGCCGGGCCTCAACGCGCCGCTCAACGATATCGTGTTCATCACGGCGGTGAAAGACAGTACCCGCCTGCAGATCAACGGAAGCTTCGTACGCTGGATGCGGGAGTCTGAAACCTATACGCACATGATGGCGGCCACTGAAACCGTCACACTGGTCGAAACGAGCCAGCCGGTGGCAGTGGCACAGATTTCGGGCTTCGGCTGCGAGCTGGGCATGGCGCTGATACCGAACCTCGAATGCACCGGCAGCCAATCGGCCGCCTTCACCCGTTCCGACGGTACCGCTGGCACTACCTTTTCCATCAACCTGCTGGTGCCCGCCGGCTATGAAAAGAGCTTCCGGATCAACGGGAACATGCTCTCCGCGGCGCGGCAAGCGCTGTTCGCCTTCATTCCCGGCACCGGCAACCGCTGGAAATACGCGACCATCAACCTTACATCCGATTTCGGCGCCAACGCCAATGTGCGGGTGAGCAACGATTCGGTGGTGTTCCACTGCGGCATCATCAACGGGCAGGCTTTGGGCTCCGGTTGCCGCTTCGGCTATTTCTCCGATTTCAGCCGGGTGCAGCCGCGTTTCAACCTCGCCGGATTGGTGGCGGCATGCGCCGGTGAACCTTTTCGCCTGAGCTTCAATGTACCCGGGCGCGCGGGTACGGAATGGATCCTGCCCGATCAGCGGCGGATTCAATCGCCCTCACTGTACCTGCCGCGCGTAAGCCTGCGCGATTCGGGCCTCTATGTCGGGCTTTTCAATAACCCGGGTTGCGGCATCCAAACCCGCGATTCGGTGCGTTTGCGGATGGACAGCATTAGCCTGCGCTTTCAACCGGCCGATGCCTATTGCGCGTACGATTCCATCCGCATCCCGGCTCAGCTTTTTAGTCTGTCGGGCATGGCCGGCTGGTCGTGGTCTTACCGCGGCAGCCCTTCCGGCGGAACGGTTTTCCGTGCAGGCCCGCAGCCTCCGGGTTTCTATCCGCTGCTCTTGTCAGGCTCGAGCCGCCTGGGCTGTGTGGATTCCTACCGCGATACCGTGCATGTTTTGCCGGCGCCCGATCCGCGCATCAACCTGCCCAACTTCCTATGCGTCGGAGACACCCTGCGCCTGGCCCATAACGGCGGTTTCGGCTTGCCCGGCCTTGGCGGAACGCGGCGCTGGTACCTGAACAATTCCCTGCTGGGAAGCGACAGCAGCCTGAACCTGCCCATGACATCTCCCGGACCTCAGTTCCTGGCGCTCAAGCTTGCAAACAGCGCCGGCTGCAAAGACAGTTTCAGCGGGAAATTTCCCGTGTATGCCCTGCCTGCGGCCACCTTGAGCATGAACAACGCCTGCCAGGGCGAGGCCGTGCCGATGCGCGCCACCGTCAACTGGTTCGGGCAAAATCCGGATTCAGCGTATTGGAATCACGGCGACGGCACTTCGGCTTCCGGAACGAACTCCGCTCCGCGCTATACCGCGGCCGGCGATTACCTCGTCGTTTTTACTGCGGTTTCGCAATTTGGTTGCCGCGATACTTTCCAGTCACGTGTGCGCATCCACGCGCTGCCGGGAGTGAATTACACGGGCAATGTCTTCAACTGCACGGGCGATACCCTGCAGCGGTTTATGTTGCCTTTCTGGAACG
>CANHTS010000263.1 GCA_947463435.1 Flavobacteriales bacterium
AAAGCCACGCTTAATAACAGGTAAGCATTTAGCTTGCCTGTTAGCCCAATTTTCAATTTATTTCGTCGAGAAAGCCACTACCTTGCCGGATAGTACTACTAAATTTATTTCAACTAAGCTACAATGATTATTAAAGTACAACCCGATAACATCCTGGAAGAACTGATCCAGTGCGATCACCTTGTATTGTTGTTGGTTTGGGATCGGTTTGATGGCCGCTCCCATATGGCCCTGAAAGAACAAGAGGAACTGAAGAACCACTTTGGCCAGCAACTGAAGTTCCTCAGCCTGCATTACAGCGATTTCATGGCAGCAGGTGCCATACATTTGGTTCCGAATTTTGTCCACGTTATCCCACATTTTCAAGTCATCTACCGGGGCGTTTTAATCCAACGCGCATTGCAAACTTTAGGCACAAATGGTACTGCCATGATCCAAACACATTTAAACTGGGTCCAGGGTTACTTGAAAGACATTCGCCTCCATAGTCCGAATTACCAGGTTCACGACGACTTGCAAAGTCAGCCGGATGCGGCCGGTTGGTGTACACCTGGTTATAACTGCTGATTGCTTGCCTGATCAAGGGCAGCGGATGTTGTGCCCATGTAAGCTTCCTGCAACGCGAGTCTGAGCGTTGTTTTCATGCCTAAATTCGCCCCATGCTGCTGCGTGAAGTACAGGATTTCCGTAACCTCGATTTGCTGGCCCGCCAGGTGGTGGAAGGCTTTATCAACGGTCTGCACCGGAGTCCGCACCACGGCTTTTCAGTGGAATTCGCCGAACACCGCCCTTATAACCCGGGAGAATCGGTGCGCTACCTCGACTGGAAGCTTTACGGCCGCACCGACCGCATGTTCATCAAGCGCTTCCAGGAAGAAACCAACCTGCGTTGCCGCATCCTGATTGATACCAGCGCGAGCATGCACTTTCCCGATGCAAGCAAACCCAAGCTGCATTTCAGTGTACTCTCAGCGGCAGCAGTTTTGCTCATGTTACGCCGGCAACGCGATGCGTTTGGACTGACGACTTTCGGCGAATCAATCCTGAGCGAGAGTCCAATCCGTTCAACTCCCTCCCATTTTGCTGCGCTCTTGCACCAACTCGGACAAATATTGGAACAACCGGCACCAAGCGGCGGCAGCCGCATCGCCACACTCCTGCATGAAATTGCCGAAAAAGAGCACCGGCGCAGCCTGATCCTGCTCTTTACCGATCTCTTCGCCGACGAACCCGACGAAACCCTTTTCGAAGCCCTGCAACACCTGAAATACGGGCAGAACGAAGTCATCATTTTCCATATCACCGACCGCAGCCGCGAACTGGAACTGCAGTTCGACAACCGTCCATACAAATTCACCGATATGGAAAGCGGCGAAGAAATCAAGCTGCAGGCAGAAGAATTCCGCGATGCCTATGCCGCAGGTATGGCGCAAATGCTCGAATCGGTGCGCACACGCTGCCGGCAATACCGGATTGATTTCGTGGAAGCCGATACAGCCGGCGATTTCAGACAAGTGCTCCTGCCCTTCCTGATGAAACGGCAAAGGATGTTCTGAACCTGAATCTCAGCCAGGATACAAGCCCGGAAAAAGCAATGTTACCAAGTTTTCAGTCCTTGCCCTTGCAAAACGCCTGCAACTCCCGGTAAAAGCGCGCCATCGGGAAGCCCATAACATTGTAGAAGCAACCGCGCACTGCTGTCACGCAGGTGTAACCAAGCCAATCCTGGATGCCGTAAGAACCGGCTTTGTCGAAAGGCTGGTATTCGCTGATATAGTAGTCGATTTCATCGGGTCTGATTGCCCGGAATTCCACTTCCGTACTTTCTGTAAAAACCAGGATTTCATCGCCCCTGCGCAGGCAAACCCCGGTAAAAACGCGGTGCGTATGGCCGGATAAGGCGCTTAGCATGCGCGCGGCATCGGCTGCATCAGCCGGTTTGTTGATTACTTCTTCGCCCAGCACCACAATGGTATCTGCACAAACCAACACCTTGTCTTCCGGCATGACACCGTAAGCCAGGGCCTTCTTTCCGGCCAGGTAAGCGGCCACTTCCCCACCCTTTAAATGTTCCGGGAAAGATTCATCCACATCGATATCGGCGATTTCAAGGTTAAAGCCGATTTCGCTCAGCAGCTTGCGCCTTCTGGGTGAACGGCTGGCGAGTATCAAAGGCGGGAAGGTTTCCGGCAGGGAATGCATGGGGCAAAAATGCGCGAATCGCCTGAAATTGCATACCCAATGCCCCCCTATTGGAAGAAGATATTAAGCTGGCTGTGGCCAATACCCGAAGGCCGGAGCTCTTCGGCCTTGAATCCTGAACTGGAATGGCGTTGGGAAAACGGCAAACTGGTGCTGAACTCCCGTTTGGCCAATTATTCCTACGGCAGCCTCCACAAGGTGATGCGCCGCGTCATTGAAAGCATACCAAGCGGCAAGCAACACCGCATTCTGCTCTTGGGTATTGGCGGCGGCTCAGCGCTGCGATTGCTTGAATCGATTCCCCAAAAGGTGCTTTCGATTGATGCGGTCGATGCGGACCCGGAAGTGATGCGTTTGGCAAAATCCGTCTTCGGTATTCAGGAAAACGCCTTCCGGAAGCTGCATGTAGCTGATGCATTTGCGTTTGTTCAACATGCTCCGGCCGGTGCGTATGATCTCATCATCGAAGATGTTTTCATCGATCTTACCAAGCCCGACTTTTGCATGCAGCCGGAGTTTCTGGCCCATTTGGCAAGGCTCCTCGCCTCAGAGGGAAAACTGTTCGTAAACAGTCTTCCGAAAGATGAAGCGGAAATCAGCCGATGGAAATCGTTGTTGGGCAGTTCATTGCACCTAAAAAAAGCACATCGGATAGCCGGCAGCAACCTGTTATGGGAAGCAGTGAAAGCGTAAACGCCCTCTCAGCTTACCGCTTCTTCCATCATCTCGGCACTGAGTTCTTTGCCGAGGTAACGGTCGATCATGGCATGCACGCCATACAGCACCGGTGTAAGGAGAATGGCACAGGAAAATTTGTAGATATAACCCATAGTGCCAACGGCAATCACACGATGCAAGGGCCAGTCTGCTCCCCAATAAAAAGCGATCAGCAGCACCACATAGCTATCAAGGAGTTGCGAGACCAATGTGGAGCCGGTGGCACGCAGCCAGATGGCTTTTTCTCCGGTCCGGAGACGCAACATCCTGAAGATGCGCGCATCCACTACCTGCCCGACCAGGAAAGCCGTCAGTGAACCGGCAATGATGAATAACCCTTGCCCGAACACCTGGCTGTATGCGGCATTCAGGTCGCGCAGGCCTTTGGAAGCCGCGCTGCTAACCCACCAGTCTGCCGGAGTGAGCCCGATGGCCAACCTTACCATAACA
>CANHTS010000264.1 GCA_947463435.1 Flavobacteriales bacterium
TCATTCCTATGTCTCGTCTGAAAATCACTCCCCTGTTGTTATTGCCGTTTGCTTTATTGCTGGCCTTGCCCTCTTGCAAGAAGAACAAATACGGCAGTCTGCAACACCGCATGCGCTATTCCACCGACCGCAACGTGTTCCGTAAGACC
The DNA here is from genome assembly GCA_947463435.1 of Flavobacteriales bacterium. Classification (GTDB taxonomy): domain Bacteria; phylum Bacteroidota; class Bacteroidia; order NS11-12g; family UBA955; genus REEB481. Next base: position 150 of record CANHTS010000264.1, read on the forward strand.
CAGGGGAACGACTCAACCTATCAGCAATACGGCACGTATATCACCAGTATCACCCCGTTCAGGTTCACGGCCAAGCTGAATATGATGCATTATACCGATCGCTGGAACTGGGATGATCCTGCTTTTCACGGCGTAGGCTATGTAAGCGCAAAGGATTCTTCAGAAGTGTCTTTATATGCCGATTTCTCCGGCAACCGCGAAACCAGTTTGAAAGCTACGCTCGGGAGCCGCGACCTCATCGAATCTGATGAAGGATCGGCAGCACTGTTCAGGCAAAAAGAAGTTGACATGATCTATTTCAGTCTCAATATTTTCTATTTTTATCAGGAACTGGAACTGCCTGCTCAATACAAAGACGTAAACCTCACTCAGTTCAATCAATACTATGAAGAGTTCATCGCATGGGGTTACGGTGGAAGCAATTATATCTGCGATACGATGAAAAACGGTACAAGGCTGCGATCGCGGAACGCTCCTTTTACGAGCAGGCTTTTCGACGGGCATTATCTCACGACTTTCGTTTTCGGCAATACCGATTCAAGCTTTATATATAACCGCAACCGGGAACTGATTGAGCCCTCTGCAAACTTCCCCTATCCAACGTCAGATTTCAACCGGGCCATGGTGGTGCGCAGCCATCGCTTCACACCTGTTAAACTCATCATGCCCGATGCAGGAGAAACGGCCACGTTGTTTTCAACCATGGTTTTTGATACCGAAAACCTGATTCAATTATATGCCGGCGCGGACAATATGCCTTATACTGCTGACGATATCATGGTGTATGCCCCCAATTTCTGGGAACGGATGAAGGTGAAACTGGAAATGCGCTGAGTTCCAATCTCCAACCCTGGATCCTTGTTAATCCATTTGTCAGATTGTTTTTTGCTGATTTACTCCGTACGCTGAGTAATTTTACTCAATATACTGAGTAAAACCTAAAACCCTGTCTTAACATCTTGTTTTGTAGCACTTTACGTCTCACCGCAAGCGCTCCGTCACAGCTCATTCAGCCGCTTCATCGCCTTCATCTGCCCGGGCAAGCAACGCCGGATTGATTTCTTTTCCTGCTTTCGCACCCATGCTGCGCAGTTCTTCCACGCGCCGCACCAGATTGCCGCGGCCGTCGGTGAGCTTTTTCATGGCTTCGCTGTAGGTGTCTTTGGCGGTATCGAGCTGGCGCCCAACCTTGAGCAGGTCTTCGGTAAAAGCGGAGAACTTGTCGTACAAATCGCCGGCTTTCTTGGCAATTTCGAGCGCGTTGCGGTTCTGGTTCTCCTGCTTCCAGATACTGGCAATGGTGCGCAAGGTGGCGAGTAAGGTACTGGGGCTCACAATCACCACACGAAGATCCCAGGCATAGGAGAAGAGCTCGCTGTCGCCCTGCACAGCCAAAGCAAACGACGATTCAATGGGCACAAACATGAGCACAAACTCCGGCGCATTGAGGCCCTGCCCGCTCGGATAATTCTTTTCCGCCAGCAGTTTGGCATGTGAACGCATAGACAGCAGATGCGCTTTGAGCTGGCGTTCCCGCTCCACGTCGTTATCGGCGGCTGTGAAGGCTTCGTAAGCGGTAAGGCTCACCTTGGCATCGATGAGGATATGCTTGTTGTCGGGAAGGTTTACGACAGCGTCCGGACGGATGGTATCGCCGGCCTGGTTCGCAGTCTGGTACTGCGTTTCGTATTCCCGGCCTTTCACAAGCCCGGAACGCTCCAGCACTTTCTCGAGGATTACTTCACCCCAGTTTCCCTGCTTCTTCGTATCGCCTTTGAGCGCCCGGGTGAGGTTATGGGTTTCCTCTGTTACCTGGCGGTTGAGTTGGGTGAGCATTTCGATCTGGGCCCTGAGCTCGGTAACGCTCTTCTGGCTTTCGCCGTGGGTGTCGTTCACGCGCTTCTCAAAGTCCGTCAGTTTGCTGCGCACAGGCTCCAGCAAGCCTTTCAGCGTTTCGGTATGTTGTTCGCGCAACACCTGGCTCTGCCGTTGCACATTTTCGAAAGCCATTTTGCCGAAGGCTTCACGGAGCTGTTGTTCGTTTTTCTGCACTTCAGCATCTTTCTCGGCCAAGCGCTGGTTGAGGTTGCGCACATTTTCACGGGCTGCGGCCAATTCAGCACCCGTTTCCTGCAGGCGGTTGCGGTTTTCGCGGTTTTCGTTATCGAGCGCAGTTCGCTGCTCTTCCAGGATTGACAAGCGTTGCAACAGGTTGGCCGATTCGGATTCTTTCCTGCGGTTTTGCATGATAAACCAAAGCGCGGCACCCAACACCCCGAGAACAAGTCCAATCAATAAGGCGGTAATATCCATGTGCACAAAGATAAGGTCGGGGCCTATTTTCGCCCTTCCATGCGCAGCAACCCTTTCATCGTTTTCGAGGGAATCGACGGTTCAGGAAAAAGCACACAGATACGTCTGTTGGAGGAATATCTGACTGCGCGCGGGCACCGGGTTTTGCGCACCGCAGAACCGAGCGACGGACCGGCCGGGAAGCTGATACGGCAGGTTTTTTCCGGCGCGTATCCGGCCGATGACCGCGTAGTGGCCGGTTTGTTTGTGGCCGACCGGCTGGAACATATCCTGCATGCTGAAAATGGCATGCGCAAGGCCCAAAACGAGGGTTATACCATACTCTGCGACCGATATTATCTTTCTTCTTATGCTTATCAGGGCGTGCACATGCCGCTCGACTGGGTGATACAGGCCAACAGCCTCGCCGCTTCCTTGCTCAAACCCGACCTGCATATTTACCTCGATTTATCTCCCTCCAAAGCACTGGAACGCATCCGCAAAGGCCGGGAAGACCGAGAATTGTATGAGACGATGGACAACCTGAGCCGGGTGCATTCCCTTTACGCACAGCTGATTCAGGATCTGGCGGTCAGTGAAAACATCTTGTGCTTTGACGCGGATCAGGGTCCTCAAAACGTACACATGGAAATTCTCCAAGGCCTCGATAAACAACGGTCATTCTGATATGAGCAAAATGATGCGCCTCGCAATGATTAAACCAGCGTTGGGCGCATCCCTTTATCCCCTCCCCTTCACAGTTGCACCAAGAAATGCGCGACCACGGCATATGCCTTATCTGTTCTCCTGACGCCGATTAAACCACTTACGGTATCACCCGCTCCAAACTGCTGGTCGCGCTCATGTTGAAGAATCCATTCGCGCGGATTTTGGAGCCTGGA
>CANHTS010000265.1 GCA_947463435.1 Flavobacteriales bacterium
GCATAGGTGGCCGACAAATCCGGGATGAATCCGGTTACTTCAATGCCCGGTCCGGCCAGTGTGCGCACCGACTCCACAGGGCGTTGGCCCGCAATAACGAAAGTGGCTTCGGGCAAGGTTTTCCTGATTTCCGGAAATACTTCCAGGGCGAAATACCGCACCGCATCCACATTGGGCGCGTAATCCATGTTGCCGGTAAACAATATGCGTCCGGCCTGCGCTGAGCCGGCTTTTCTTTCAGGGAAGGCCGCTGTGTCGACACCATTCGGCAGCAACTCGATGTTAGCGCCGGGCTGCTTTTCCCGCAGATAAGCCAGGTCTTCCACGCTGCAAACCAGGTTTAAAGGATAGCGGTGCAGGATGCTTTCATAACCGGCAACACGCTTGTATTCCATGTTTTCAAACCAGCGCAGATACCAGGGTCTGGCCGTCTGACGCCTTCTTTCCCAATACAAGGAAAAAGCATCCGGCAAGTCGAGGATGGATTTTTGACGGAATGGAGGTTCCAGATATTGTGCCATGCGCAGGTGTTGCACATGAATGGCATCGAAAGAACCCTCGTGTAACACCTCATCGAGTTTGTTACGGAAAGCAGCCGATTTAAAATACGCCACCTGTATTGGCATCGAACCGGGCAAGGCGCTCAGGCAGGAGAGCGCAGAACGCCAGCGCGGCAAGGGCACGAGATGGATGCGCTTGAAAACAGATTCCAGTTCCGGCGTGTATTGCGCATCGTCCGGGTTTTCAAGAAAAGTGATCAGGTGCAGTTCGTGCGTTGCGGAAAGCCGGCGCGCCAGATTCCATATCTTCAGTTTGTCTCCGCGGAAAGGAGGGTAGGGGAAGCGGTTTGCGACAAACAGGATTTTCACCGCTGGCAAAGTTAATCCCTACACTACAGGAAGGGTAGTGAGCGGGCATTTTCTCTGCCTGAAAAACCTTAAGTTTGCCGGCACATGCTGAAAACCGCGTTACGCATCGATGAGATGGTGGAAAGCGAAACCCTGGCCATGACCAGGAAGGCGCGCGAACTTAGAGAAGCGGGCCACGACGTGATCAACCTCAGCATCGGTGAACCCGATTTCGATACGCCAGACCATATCAAGGAGGCAGCCATGCAGGCCATCCGCGATAACCATTCGCATTACACGCCTGTCCCCGGTTATCCCGACTTCCGCGAAGCCATTGTCCGCAAATTCAAACGCGACAACGGGCTCGATTACAGCATCCAGGAAGTAATCGTAAGCACCGGCGCCAAGCAATCGCTGGTGAACCTCATGCTGGCCATGATCAATCCGGGCGATGAAGTCATCATCCCGGCGCCCTATTGGGTGAGCTATCCTGCGATGGTTGAATTTGCCGGCGGCGTTCCGGTAATCCTGCCAACCACGGTGGAGAACGATTTCAAACCGACTGTTGAACAGATCGCAGCGGCCATCACGCCCAAAACCACCATGTTCCTCTTCAGCAGCCCTTGCAACCCGAGTGGAACGGTGTTTACTGAATCCGATCTGCTTGCCTGGGCCGAAGTTTTTCGCCAACACCCGGAAATGCTGATCGTTAGCGATGAGATTTACGAACAAATACAATTCGAAGGCCGCCACATCAGCATCGCCACCTTGCCAGGTTTCAGGGAAAGAACGGCCGTGGTGAACGGCTTGTCCAAAGGCTATGCCATGACCGGCTGGCGCATCGGCTACCTGGCCGGTCCGGCACATATCGTCCGCGCCTGCGAGAAAATTCAGGGCGTATTCACAAGCGGTGCCAACAGCATTGCCCAGAAAGCGGGTATCGCAGCATTGGATGGCGATCAGACGCCTTCCCGGCAAATGCGCGATCGTTTCCTGCTGCGCCGCGATGCCATGCTGCAAAACCTGCAAGGTATACCGGGACTGAAGATGAACGTTCCTCCGGGGGCATTCTATCTCTTCCCTGAAGTGAAAGCGTACTTCGGGAAAAGGGCAGGCGATCGCTTGATTGGCAATGCTTCTGACCTGGCTATGTATTTATTGGAAGAAGCCCATGTGGCGACCGTAGCCGGCGATGCATTCGGCAGCCCGGATTGCCTGCGCCTTTCCTATGCTACCGACGAGGCCAGCCTGGCCCGCGCCTGCGAACGCATCAAATCTGCCTTATCGCGCTTAGAATCCTGATTATTTTTGTCCCTCATAAGTTTCATGCATACCGATTTCGACGCCCTCTTTAAATCATTCCGCAGCGTGCGCGTGCTCATCGTGGGCGACGTGATGGTGGACGCCTATTATATTGGTGGCGTTGAACGCATTTCTCCCGAAGCGCCCGTGCCTGTAGTTCAGGTAGAAAAATACGAATCGCGCCTGGGCGGAGCCGGCAACGTAGCCCTCAATATCCATGCCCTGGGAGCCCAGCCTGTTTTGTGCTCTGTGATAGGAAACGACCCGGAAGGCCAGGTTTTGCGTCGCCTGATGCACGACCAGGGAATGACCGAGTCTGGTCTTATCGCCAGCGACGTGCGGAAAACCACAACCAAAACACGTGTTATCGGCAACCGCCATCAAATCGTACGGATCGACCACGAACTCACCGACGACCTGGCAAAAATGGAGAGCTTTCTGCTCCTGGAAGCCGTAAAACGCGAACTGGAACAGGCAGATGTGCTCATCCTGGAAGACTACAACAAAGGCGTCTTGCACGCCGGTAATATTCCCCAGATTATCCAACTGGCGCGCGAAGCCGGTGTGCCGGTAATTGTTGACCCCAAAAAACGCAACTTCCTGGCCTATAAGGGCGTAACCCTCTTCAAGCCCAATCTGAAGGAGATCCGCGAAGGGCTCAACATTGCTGAAGAATTGAACGATCCGGAAAAGGTGCGTGAAGCCATTGCACGCCTTCAAGCGGAATTGGGGAATGAAATCACCATGGTCACCATGTCTGAACGGGGCGTTCTGATCCAGGGCCGCGGTCAGGAATACCTCATTCCGGCACATGTACGCCAAATTGCCGATGTGTCGGGTGCAGGCGATACCGTTGTCAGCGTTGCCGCGCTGTGCCTGGCGCTCAGCACCGATATCAAATTGCTGGCCGCCCTTAGCAACCTGGCAGGAGGCATCGTGTGTGAATACACCGGCGTGGTGCCAATCGACCCGGAACGCCTGCTTGCCGAAGCTCACAGGCTGCTGGCCGGATATTGAAATAATGGCACGGATTTTTCCGTTAACAAACCTGATGACACGCTTCAAACGCTGCCTGCTCTTTGCCTTCCTGTTGACAGGTTGGTCTTTGCATGCACAGCAAAACCGGCAGCCTTTCCTGTACAAGGTGA
>CANHTS010000266.1 GCA_947463435.1 Flavobacteriales bacterium
AAAAAAGCACCATCGTGTAGATAGTGCTTTTTTCTTTTCAGAGGTCGGAACCGGATTCGAACCGGTGTAGAAGGTTTTGCAGACCTGTGCCTAGCCTCTCGGCCATCCGACCTTTTCCCCCTTGTTGCCAACGGGGCTGCAAATATAGGAGAAAACCTTTCTTTTTCAGCGGGTAAAAACGCGGGTGCCGATGCGCACCATCGTGCTGCCATGCCGCATGGCAATCCTGTAGTCGCTGCTCATGCCGATCGACAGCTCGCAAAAGCCGGCATCGCCTGCAAAGGCGCCGTTCTTCAAGGTGTGAAACAGCGCTTCCACCTGTGCGAATTCCCGGTCCACCTGTGTTTCATCGGGTGTGTTGCTGGCCATCGCCATCAGTCCGGCAAGGTGAATGCCTGGGTATTCTTCGTTCCCGAAATCCGCGCAAAATGCAAGGAGTTCTTCCGGAGAAAACCCGAATTTGGTCTCCTCCATCGCCACATGCACCTGCAGGAGACAGGGAATCACCCGATTGTATTTCTGCGCTTGCCGGTCGATTTCCCGCAGCAGCTCGGCGCTGTCTACCGCGTGGATCATGGCGATGAAAGGCGCGATGTATTTCACTTTGTTGCGCTGCAGGTGACCGATGAGGTGCCATTCGATGGCTTCCGGTAACTGCTCGCGGCGTTCGAGCAAGGCCTGTACCCGGTTTTCAGCGAAGATGCGCTGCCCGGCGTCGAAAGCGGCCTGTATCTCTTCCACCTCCCTGTATTTCGACACGACGATGAGCCGCGTGCCCGGCGTCAATTCACTCCTGATCTGTGCGAGGTTATCGGCTATGGCTGACATAAATTTGCGGTATTGAAGAAGCTGCGCATTCTTTTCCTGCTGTTCCTCCTGCTTCCTGCCTGCAAATTTAGCGGGAACGAGATCATTCCGTCCGATAAGATGGTGCTGATCATGGCCGATCTCCGCCTGCTCGAAGCCGGGAACAGCCTCGATTCCAATCAGCAGGCCCTGACGCCCGAGCGTTGGAAGGCCGATTATGGCTTAGTATTCCGCAAGCACAACGTGAACGACAGCCAGTTCAGGCAGAGCTACCGGCACTATTTCAGCCGCCCTTCGGAGTTTCAGCGCATCATGGAACAGACCATCACCGAATTGCAAAGCCGCGAAGCCGGGATGAAAAAGAAAACACCGTGATTTTTCCGGAAGATTTTGAACGGAAAACCGGTTTCGACCGCATCCGGCAGCTGCTGGAAGACAATTGCAGTTCCGAACACAGCCGCGATCTGGCGCGCGAAGTAGAATTCCGCATAGAGGCGCGCGATCTGCAGGCGCATTTTGCCCTCCTGGGCGAGTTCATCGACATGGCGCGCAAGCATCCATCGTGGCCTGCGCCGGCTGCCGTGCCAGACCTCCGCGCCCTGCTTGAATACCTGCGCATCGAAGGCGCCAGCCCATCCGAAGAACAACTGCACGATATACGCAGGCATCTATCCCTGTTCGAACAGCTCTGCCGCTTCTTCGAAAAACAAAAGGCGCTGTACCCGTTGTTGCATGCGCTGATCGCGGCGCAAGTGCGGGTGGCAGAACCCCTGGCCATCATCCAGGCGGTCATCGATCCTGACGGCCGCATGCGCCCCAATGCTTCGGCTGAATTCGGCAGGCTGGGCAAGCAAATCAGCGACCTGGAACGCGAAGTGCGCCGCATTACGCTCTCCGTGTTCCAACAAGCCCGCGATGCCGGCCTCACCGCCGAAACCGAACTCACTGTCCGCGAAGAGCGCCTGGTAATTCCGCTGCTGGCCGAACACAAGCGCAAGGTTGACGGACTGGTGCACGATGTATCCGCCCGCGGCCGCATTCTGTATGTGGAACCCACGGCCAGTTTTGAAACCAATAACCTCCTCAAACAGAAATACCTGGACCGCCGCAGGGAAAAGGAACGCATCCTCCGCGAAACCGCGAACAAGCTCCGCCCCTGGCTCGACGGCATCGCATCGATTGGCAGCCTGCACGCCCGGCTCGATTTACTGACGGCGATGGAAAGACTCGCCACACGCCTCCACGCCGGCATCCCGGAAATCGGCAAGAACAACTCCTTGCAGCTCATCGAAGCCCGGCATCCGGTGCTGATGTTGCGGGCCGCACAGCCGCTCAAGCAAGTGGTGCCACTGTACGTGGAACTGGGTGGAGAGAACAAGCTGCTCATCATTTCGGGTCCGAACGCCGGCGGTAAATCCATCGCCCTCAAAACCATCCTGCTCTTGCAATACATGGTGCAATGCGGTTTGCCGGTGCCGGCCGATCCGCGCTCGGTATTCCCGGTGTTCCGCCACCTTTTGCTCGACCTGGGCGACGACCAGAGCATCGACAACGACCTCAGTACCTACAGTGCGCACCTGGCGGCGATGAAGCGCTTCCTCGAAAAATCGTCTCCCCGTGCTTTGTATGCCATCGACGAAATGGGTACCGGCACCGATCCGCAGATAGGCGGTTACATGGCCGAAGCCATCCTCGAGCGCTTGCTGGCCTCGGGTGCCTTGGGCGTTGTAACCACGCATTACGGCAACCTGAAAACCTTTGCCAACCGCAACGAAGGCGTGGCCAATGCCGCCATGGCCTACGATGTGGAACAGCTCAGGCCCATGTACAAGCTGGTGATGGGCAAGCCCGGCAGTTCGTTTGCCATCGAGCTGGCGCGCAGTTCCGGACTTGAGGAGCCGATCCTGCAAAGGGCGCGGAATCTCTCCAGCGGCACCGGGGCCGAGGTGGAAGAACTGCTCACCCAGTTGGAGCGCGAGAAGAACCAGTACGAATCGCGTTTGCGCCTGCTGGAGGAGAAGGAAAAGATTGCAGACCAGCTTACGGCCGAATACCGCAAGCTCAAAGAAAAAATCGAAACGCGGCGGGAAGCCTATCTCGAAGCGGCCAAGGCCGAGGCCAGGAAGTTGCTTGAAAACGCGAACAGCGAAATTGAATTGGCCATCCGATTGATACGCGAAGGCAAGGCCGACAAGGAGAGCAGCCTGAAAGCAAGGGAAAAAATCGAAACCCAGCGCATCAAGACGGCGCCGGCCAAACCTGTAAAGAAAGTCGAAACGGCAACCCAGCCTTTGCTCAAAGCAACGGAACTACTGCCCGGCCACCTGGTGCGGATGCGCGAAACCGGTACCCGCGGCGAACTCATCGAAGTGAAGCGCGACAAGGCGTATGTGGCCTTTGGGCTGCTCAAAACCTGGGTTCCGTTGGCGCAGCTTGAAAACGATACTGCCGCCGCGAAG
>CANHTS010000267.1 GCA_947463435.1 Flavobacteriales bacterium
TAAATACTATCTCCTGGTTACTGACATGCTCGGATGCCGGCTGAAAGATTCGATGATTATCCGCGAACCGGCAAGACTTCAGGCCAAGGTTGACATCCTGCGGCCTTCACCTTGCTTCGGAAGTACTGCCCGTGTGGAAGCCGTGGTAATCGGTGGCGTTAAGCCCTATCGGTATTTCTGGAACGGAATTACCGAAGCAGGTAGCGTTTACGATCAGCTCACCGCCGGTAATCACTTCGTAGAAGTACGCGATAGCAATGGTTGTTCTGTAGTGACGGCATTTACCATTACACAACCGGTATTGCCGAGGGTGCGCATTGATTCGGTACGCGATGTGTCATGCTTCGGCGTAGCCGATGGCCGCATCTTCACCACTCCTTCCGGAGGCACAGGCCGAATAGATTATCGCTGGTACAATGCCGGAAACCAGTTGGTATCCATTGAACGCAACCCTACCGGTATGACAGCCGGCAGCTATTCACTGCTGTTGAGTGATTCTAACCGCTGCCGGGATAGTTTCCCCAATGTGGCGCTGATTCGCCAGCCAGCCCAAATGTATGTGAAGGTGACACGCCATGAGAACATCAATTGTTTCGATGGAAACGACGGCCGGATTGTCGTAGCTGCTGTGGGCGGAAACGGACGCTACAGCTACCAGTGGCAGGTATTGCCGGTGCCGGTTGTCGACAGCAGTCTTGCCGCACTTCGCATAGGAACGTACAGGGTGTTTGCTTCGGATCGGAAAAACTGCCGCGCCGACACGGCCATTACCCTCACACAACGGCCCAGGAATCCAGTAACGCTTGCCAACGACTCCATGTTTGTTTGCGAAAAAGGAAGCGCCGTACTCACTGCTGCCATGAACCAGGCCGCATCTTTCCGGTGGACAGATCCGGATGGAAAACAATATCCCTGGGGTGTAAATCCCTTGCGGATCGACTCCTTCAACATCACAAAATCCAATTGGTACAAAGTTGTCGGTGTAGACCAGTTCGGCTGCCGCGACAGTAACCGGGTGTTTGTCGGCATGAAAGCCTTGCCTGCAGTTACTTCCTCAGCACAGCCTGCAGTCTTCTGTTACAACCAAAACGCTGCATTGCGTGCTAACGGCGCTTTTGATTACCGTTGGTTGCGCTTTAACCGTGCCTTTGGGGTATGGGATACCATTTCCAATACAACCCAGTTGGTCTTCTCGCCTTTCCAGCGCTCCGATACCGGCATATATCTGCTCCTGGGCACGGATCGGAATGGCTGCACTTCATCGGCAACAGTGCGCGTGAAAACCGGATTGGATAGTGTCATCGTGCAGCGAGACACCCAACTTTGTGCAGGCGGCTTGTTCCAGATCAGGGCAACCGGTGCTCGTTTCTACGAATGGCAAACCCCACGAGGTCAGGTCATACAGAATCCGATACTCAGTTTCGCAGACCTGCAATCTGCTGATTCCGGACGCTACCGACTGAAAGTCACCGACGAATTTGGCTGCGAAGGCAATTACCAGACCTTCGTCCGCGTATTCAAAAAGCCGGTAGTGAACCTACGCGATTATTCCCCCGGGAAGATATGCGAAGACCGTCCGCTGCGCCTGGTGTTGAATACCGATGCAGAACGATTTGTCTGGACCGGACCCGGTTTGCCGCGCACACAGAACACTTCCACCTTCTATGAAATACCGCAGGCAGGGCGCCAGAATCAAGGTGTTTATAAAGTAGTCGGTACAACATCTTTCGGTTGTATGGACTCTTCGGAATGGTTCGTACAGGTGAATCCCAAGCCCGACGCAGGCATGGACATCCACCAAGGTTGCAAAGTCAGCCTCGCCAACGAACCACTTGCCTTCTTCCCGCTGTGGCGTGGAAGAAGCAGTTCGCAATGGTTCATAGACGACATCAAGGCGTCCGACTCTGCTTATTTCCAGCATGTATTCAAGTTATCCGGCTCATATCGGGTAAGGCATCGCATCGTTTCAGATCAGGGCTGCGAAAACACCTCCGAACAATTGGTCAATGTGGTTGATGCACCCCGTGTTTGGCTCGCCAATGCCTTTACGCCCGAAAACGGAGACCTGTTGAACAACATATACAAACCGGCTATGACTGCCACCGTCCTTGAATACAACATGGCCATTTATGACCGTTGGGGAGGCAAAGTCTGGGAATGGCGCGGAGCGAACAGCAGCACCCTGCAGGAAGGCAGCTGGAACGGCCGCGTAAACGGCACCTTGTTGCCTCCAGGCACTTACGTAGTGGTGGTGGACTACAGCACAGTCTGCGGCGACGATCCTAAGAAACTCCAGCAGCGCGTTTCCAGCGATCTGACCTTGTTCAGGTAAGACGATGATTAAATGATAACCCGGTTTCAACTTTCGACACAACGCTAACGAGAGATGAAACCGGGTTTGTTTTTTATGGCGAGCCCTTTCCCTGCGGCCGGGCCGGGCTATCCGCTGCAAGTCCTCGCTGCCTCATGCTTCGGCGGCTCCGGGCTTTCCGCTGCTATCCCTCTCGCGGGCGGCAGTGGTGGGGTGGGCTTTGGAAACCAGCAGTGGGACTGTAAGGACAAGAAGGACGGGAAGGGACTGTAAGGGACCAGGGTACTTAGCCGACCCTCAGCTTGGCCGCCTGCTTCCAGAGGTAATGCGGTAAAGGTGTATGCAGTTTCCAGCGGATGCTCATGGGTTTGGAACCTGAATGGTCTTCATACACCGCGCTTCCCACAAACACATAGCCCATGGTCTGGTCGAATTCGTCGGTTTTTTTCTCGCGGATGAATAACAGAATGTTCTTGTTGTTCTTTTTATGATGGATGTACGACAAGCCCTTCGGCGTATCCGGCCCGGCTGAATTCTGCGTCTGCCAGTGAAACAGCGATTCGCTGATGGCGTAATCATCATACATAGTGGTGGGTGAAAAGTTCTCTTCAGACTTGATCAGGTTTATGAAAAGCAGTTCCGTTTTCAGCTCTTCTTGCGGGGCCACACCTTCACGGTTTGACGAACGTTTTCCAAATTTACTAAGGCGAAATGCAGCCAAAATCTGATCGCGTGTGTAGCGGGCATTTACCTTGAGCGGTAGTGCATATGGTAGCGTTGCGGATAGCTCCTCAAATCCAATGCTGTCATTCAGGTATTCCAGAACTTCGATGATCTCCTGCAGGAGTATGTTGTTTTGTCCGATTGCGCGAATGCTGGCTTCAAGTGATTCGAATCCAGAATGTTCCGGCCATACATCCACATGCAGCATCTGCAGCATCA
>CANHTS010000268.1 GCA_947463435.1 Flavobacteriales bacterium
CAGCTGTTTCCTTCTTCTCGTAGCGTGCATCTTCTGCGCCGTTGCGCTTCACGCTGTCGATGCCGTTGAGGCAGCTTTCCTTGCTTTTGTAACCTTCGCTGCCGAGGATGGCTTCGCCATTACTGGCGGTAAGGCGAAAATAATGTTCTCCGTTCTTGCCGGTGTACACTTCGAATTTGGGATGTTTGGCCATAGAAGTCAGTAATTTTTTCGGGTAAAAATAGCCCTTTCCTATTTCCAGTACATGAAGTTACGGGGAAAGCCACCCACTACTTTTCCACTTTTTTATTTTCCCCGGGCTTGCGCAATAAGCTTGTTTTGATTATTTTGATAGCAATTAATTGTCAAATTACTTATCATGGAAAGAAGTATTGCGCACATGGACCTGGACACGTTTTTCGTGAGTGTCGAGCGCTTGCAGAACAGCAGCCTGGAGGGCAAGCCGGTGATCATTGGCGGGCAGAGCAACCGCGGGGTGGTAGCCAGTTGCAGTTATGAGGCCCGGGCTTACGGCGTCAGCAGCGCCATGCCGATGAAGACCGCCCGGCAGCTGTGTCCGCATGGCGTGTATATCCGCGGCGACAGCGGCTTGTACAGCCAATATTCGAACCTGGTGACGGATGTAATCCGCGATACGGTGCCGCTGTACGAGAAATCGAGCATCGACGAATTCTATCTCGACCTGAGCGGGATGGACCGCTTCTTTGGCTGCCTGCGCATCGCGGCCGACCTGAAGGAGCGCATCAAGCAGGAAACAGGGCTGCCCATATCCTTCGGCTTATCGGTGAACAAAACCGTCAGCAAGGTAGCCACCGGCGAGGCCAAGCCCGCAGGGCAGCTGCAGATCGGGCGCGGCACGGAGAAAGGCTTCCTCGCCCCGCTGTCCGTGCGCAAAATACCCGGCGTGGGCGCCGAGACCTATAAGACGCTGCGCACCCTTGGCATCGAGAAAATCCTTACCCTGCAGGAAATGCCTTCCGAACTCATGGAGCGCACCCTCGGCAAAAACGGTATCGACATCTGGAAGAAAGCCCAGGGCATCGACAACAGCCCGGTGCTCGCCTGGCACGAGCGCAAGAGCATCAGTTCGGAGCGCACCTTCGACCGCGATACCATCGACGTGGCGAAGCTCAAGGGCATCCTGGCCGCCATGACCGAAAGCCTGGCCTACCAGCTCCGCAAGGGCGGCAAACTCACCCAATGCGTTACCGTGAAGGTGCGCTACAGCGATTTCAATACCCATACCCTGCAACAGCGCATCCCCTATACCTCGGCCGACCATCACCTCATCCCGAAGGTGAAAGAAATGTTCGAGCGGCTCTACAACCGCCGGCTGCTGGTAAGGCTCATCGGCGTGCGCTTCAGCGAACTTGTGGAAGGCGCCTATCAGATCAACCTCTTCGAAGACACGCACGAGATGATGCAGCTGTACCAGGCGATGGACAGCATCCGGAACCGCTACGGCGACCGTTCGGTGATGCGCGTCGAAGGCATGATGGCGCGCAGCATCGGCCGCGACGACAACCCTTTCGACGGCAGTGCACCGCTGCTGCTGGCAAACCGCAGAACCTGAACACCGGAAGTGAAGCAATATTTCAGACCTGGTATTTGGGTATATTTGTATACACGTATCCCTGCTCGTTTCGCCAAGCAGCCCTTGAAAGCGGAACACCACAAAACCAACCATTAAACCCGATGAACCTAATAGTCAACCCGGCGCAGACCCTGCGCGTTTGCCTGATTTCGTGTATCCTTTTCAGCCTTGCGCAGGATACCAAAGCCAACGACGGCGTCTTCTATGCCCGGGGCAATCAGCTGATACCCGTAGCAGAAACCGATATCAGTGTCCGGAAAGAAATACTCAGCCTGAAAAAAGTCCGCAATCAGCACATCGAAGTCACCGTCTATTACGAATTCTACAATCCAGGCAACGCGAAAACCATTACGGTCGGATTTGAAGCGGCATCGCCTTCGGGAGATGTGGAAACCTCACCACGCAAGGGCAGGCATCCGTTCATGCGCGATTTCACCGTGAACATGAACAAGACGCTCCTGCCGTATGAAGTAGCCTTTGTGGCCGATTCGCTCTATGCCGATAAAGGAAAGGTGAAGACCATGAAGCTCGACACCTTCAAGGGAGCAACCGATGGCAATCATGTAGACTTTTTCTACGTGTACCATTTCCAGGCGCCCTTCAAAAAAGGACTCAATATCATCCGACACACCTACAGCTATGCCCTTTCCGGCAGTGTCGCCTATCACTACGATTTCGCCTACGTGCTGACGGCGGCCAATCGCTGGGCTAACAAACAGATAGACGATTTCACCCTGCTCATCGACCCAGGCGAATTCGAGACCTTCAACATCGAAAAAACCTTCTTCCGCGATTCCAGCCAATGGCTGATAAAGGGAATTGGCAAAGTCCGGGAATTGAAAGGGATGGGTGAAACATACTTTCGACCCCATGCCTTGCGCTTCCACGTACAGAAAGGTATCCTCATCTTCCGGCAGCAGAACTTCAAACCGGAAGGCGAATTGCAGGTTTTTGCGGAGAATTACGGCTACTTCTACGACTCCACCTACCTCCCCTTTTCCTATTACCAGCAAGACCGTATTGCAGAACCGGCAGACGCCTTTCGGCGCAAGGCGTTGAGGAACCTACCCTTTGCACGCCGCGGGTATGTCTTCAAAGACCGGCAGCTGGACGCTTTTTTCCGGGGTATGGACTGGTATATACCAAATCCAGGCTATCGACCCGATATAAAATTGCTAAGCGAGGCAGAAAAGCAATGGATAGCGAAATGGAAATAGCGGCTGCAGGTGTCGGTCACCGGCATATCCGGTATTCGTGCTGCAATTCTGTCCATTAGACGAAGACCGCAGGCTGCAGACTTGAAAATTCCGGGTTCTGCACGATTTTGCACCTGCATTCCCCCCTATGAATCTGCACAAAACCCCTCTGCGACGCATCAAGGACGTCGGCCCTCTATTTTCTTTCACGCATAAAAACCTGCTGCCATGAAAGCCGCCGTACATACCCGTTACGGTCCGCCGGAGGTTGTGCAAATCAAAGACATCCCCAAACCCGTTCCAGGCCGCAAGGAGGTGCTGGTTCGGGTGTATACGGCCACGGTGAACCGTACCGATGCCGGCTTCCGGAGCGCAGAATACGTCATTTCGCGCTTCTGGAGCGGACTTTTCAGG
>CANHTS010000269.1 GCA_947463435.1 Flavobacteriales bacterium
GGATTAGTCGTCGTTACGGCTCAGTGCGTAGATAACCAGACCGAAACCGATCTTGTTCACTGCATCGCCGATGTTGTACACGATATCCATGGCAGCTACTGCAGCGGCGCGGTCTGTTACCAGTTCCATGCCGAAGAGTCCACCTTTGGTTCCGAGGATGTATCCCAAGGGATAAATCGCCCAGCCTACCAGTACAAACCAACCAAGGGTGCGCACAGCGGCTGCAACCGAAGGAGAGCTTGAAGCAGCCAGTTTCTTCACGTCACCGGCCCAGATCAGGTACACGATGTAGAAGTAAGCAGCGCCTGAGATAGCACCCCAGAACCAGCTTTGGGTTTCGTTGGGATAGATAGCCTCACCGATGTAACCGGTTACCAGCATGAAAACAGACGCAGCGATCAATTTCCACAGCAAGCCCAATTTAGCGCCTGCTTTCTTGGTGATGAGGTAAAACTCAACGCACATCAGCGGCACAGTCAACAACCAATCCACGTAGCGGAAGAAGGTTGGTGAATCACCGGTTTCCAGATTGTAACCGCGCATATAGTAGTAATGCACGGCAGCGATGAAGGTGATGATGCCCGATACGAGCACCGAGGTGCGCCATTGCGGCTTGGTGTTGTTCAGTTCGAAGAAGAAGAACACCGACGCGGCCATCATGGCCATGGTTCCGATGAAGAACGTGAATGCCACGTAATTGTCGGCTGCGATTTTGAGTACTTGATTTTCCATTGTGTGTAGTTTGGGTACGTCAAAGGAACATCGTTGGGTCTCTTTTGTGCGACCAAAACTTCATTTTTTTGTCAATTACAACGTTTTTACTCCCGCATCCGACCAATTTAAGCATGAATAGTCTACTATAATTACTAAATTTCCCGCGCGAAAAAACCGAATTGCAAGCTACGGAAACAAAAAAGCCTTTCCGCAGGGAAAGGCTTGATAAGAAGGACAAGGTTAGCTGAGCACTCAGAGTTGGTCGTGTATGGAATTCCACAGTTCCAGCCGGCACTCCAGTGAGCGTATGGCAGCAATTTCGGCTTCCTGCCATTTAACAGGATCATCGCCGCAGAGCTGGTTTACCATTTCAATGGCCAGCAGGGAATGGTGATCACCATCCACTTCAATATGGCGCTGCAGATAGTATTGGAATAAACCGAAGCGATCGGGGAAGCGCTGCCCAAGATCACGCACCAGTCCGTAGAACATTTGCGGAATCAGATCTTCCCGCCCAAAAGTGAAGACACTGGCCATGACATGGGGCTTGTTGCCAGCGATTACCTGAAAAGTGTAATCCACAAAGCTATGGGCTGCTGGCGGTGCCTGGGCCGCTTGAAGCGCCGCGGAAGGTTCTGCGCCTGCGTTTATCGCTTTCAGCATGGCACTGATTTCGGCCGTCGAAGCGCCTGCCTGTTCCATGGCAGCCAGGTACATCTCGAAATGGCTCATACGGCGGCCTTCGGGATCTACGTCTGATTCTTCACCACAAACGATTTCATTGATGAGATAGCGCGTCTCGGCCGTGCCCACCGGAACCCAGGGAACCTGGGTACAGGTCAGTGCATTCTGGAGCGATTTCAGGAGTGACATGAAATCCCATACCGCGTAAACATGATGCTGCATAAACACTTGCACTTCGGCCGGGCCGGTAATGCGCTTGTAGAGTGGGTGACCAGAAATGGCTGCACGCAAAGGTTCAACCTTGCTGCGTATCTGATCGATCCTGTTACCTGCAATGCTTGTGCTCATAACGTCTCAAAAAAACACCCTACCGCACAGGCTGTTTGCCTGAAACCCAAAAATCGCGCTCTTTTTTACCGAAAGAAGGTAGGCAGAAAAGGAAACGCTGAAGATCCGAAATTCCCGCCGTCCGGTGGTTGCGTAGCCGCCCCGACTGTAGCGAAGCGTTGGTGAAACGCGGGAATTCATACTACAGCCACGCGGTCGTTGAGTAGCCGCAGCGCCGTGCGCCTATCGCAGGTAGGGATAATGCCCGGTTTTCAAATTATCTCAATTTGGCAGGATTCTAATTGGCTTGGAATCTGCGGGTCATTGAGCCGCGAGGCGTTGCTCGCGGTCGAAGACTCGTCGAAATGAGATTACGTATTCTAAGAACCCTTTAGGAAAGCGTGAACAGGTTTCCCCGACGAAAGTTGTCGGGGCGGCGCTCAACCGCCGCACCCCTTTCCCACTCGCCTGCCATGCGCTATTTTTACCACCCTATTCAAAACTATTGCTTACATGTTCGAACAGACTTTTAAAAATATTGATGACATCCTCCACAAAGACGCAGGCTGCGGCAGCGAACTCGATTATGTGGAGCAGACTTCCTGGGTGCTTTTCCTGAAATACCTCGACGATCTCGAGAAAGACCGCGCTACCGCCGCCGAACTCACCGGCAAATCCTATACACCCATCATCGAACCGGCATTCCAATGGACTGCCTGGGCTGCGCCGAAAGACCGGGACGGCAAGCTGGACCACCACAAGGCGCTGACCGGCGATGACCTCACAGAATTCGTCAACAACAAGCTGTTTCCTTATCTGAAGAAATTCAAAACCAGCGCCGAAAGCGCCGACACCATTGAATACAAGATCGGGGAAATATTCAGCGAGTTAAAGAACCGCATCCAAAGCGGGTACAACCTGCGCGAAGTAATCAACCGCATCGACGAGCTCCGTTTCCGCACCCATGCCGAGAAGCACGAAATGAGCCATCTGTATGAGGACAAAATCAAGAACATGGGCAATGCCGGGCGCAATGGCGGCGAATACTATACGCCCAGGCCGCTCATTACAACCATCGTCCAGGTTGTCAACCCGAAAATCGGCGACAAGATTTACGACGGCGCAGTGGGCAGTGCAGGGTTCCTTTGCGAGGCTTTTGCCTACCTGAACAAGCCCGGACTTTCCAGTAAAGACTGGGAAACCCTGCAGAAACGCACCTTCTACGGCAAGGAGAAGAAATCGCTGGCCTATATCATCGGCATCATGAACATGATCCTGCACGGTGTAGAAGCGCCGAACATTGTGCACACCAATACGCTGGCTGAGAACCTCGCCGATATCCAGGAAAAAGACCGCTACGATGTCGTGCTGGCCAATCCGCCTTTCGGTGGCAAGGAACGCGCCGAGGTGCAGCAGA
>CANHTS010000270.1 GCA_947463435.1 Flavobacteriales bacterium
CAGATGTTCATTGTTGCCGCAGCGGTTGCAGAATACACCATGCTTATCCCGCAAATTCTTCCACAAAAGTACACAGCTTTCTTCGGTGTTGTAAGTTTGGATAAAAGTAACAAAGTCCATAATTAAAAGTGATTAGAATGCAGACGCAATATAGGGGTCAAAACAGACACCGCAAAGGCCCAGAGTCGGCTTGCGCCTAATCTGGCCCGAAATTACACGCTTATAAACGTTTGTTTTTTATTTTATAACCACCACAATCCACTCATTCCCCACCCCTTCTTCATCTCCACTCCGCATCTCCACACCAGAATCTAAACTCCCCCGAAATAGCCCAAACCCGAAATACACCTCAACAATCCACCCTGCCCCACCATCTTGAAACCGAAGAAAAGCAGTTAACCACAAGGTTCACTTTGACCGCTGGCCGAGATACCCTTTCACAGTATCTACCTGCCTCAACCTCCCGGAAACATCGCATACACCCGATAAACAATTCACTAAAGCCTAACCTCTGCGTAATGCTGGCATATTGTACCCGATTGAGCTTTGCACATCATGCAAGAAAACAGCCTTCTCTTTCGCCTGCTTCATGCCTGGACCACCCGGCTGATGCAGCGCCTGTACCGGCAAATCCATGCGCATTGATGGAAAGAAGAAAACTTGAACTCGCCGTGATCTCCGACGTGCACCTCGGTACTTACGGCTGTCACGCCCGCGAACTGAACCGCTACCTGAAAAGCATCGACCCGGAAGTACTCGTGCTTAACGGAGATATCATTGACATCTGGCAATTCAGCAAAAAATACTGGCCTTCCACCCACATGAAAGTGGTACGCCAAATCCTGCAGCTTGTTCAAAAAGGCACCAAGGTGTACTATATCACCGGCAATCACGACGAAATGCTGCGGCGCTTCAGCGGATTCGAATTCGGAGGCATCAGCATCGTCAACAAACTGGTATTGAAACTCGACGGCAAAGACGCTTGGTTTTTTCATGGCGATGTATTCGATGTGTGCATGCAACACTCCCGGTGGCTTGCCAAACTCGGGGCCGTGGGTTACGATACCCTTATCCTCATCAACCGCGCAGTGAACTGGTTCTCTGAAAAACTCGGCGGCGGCAGAATATCACTTTCCAAAAAAATAAAGAACGGGGTGAAAAGCGCCGTTAGTTTTATAGGTGATTTCGAAAAAACCTGCATCGATTTAGCCGCTTCCAATAGATACAGTTATGTGATCTGCGGCCATATACACCAACCCGCCATGAAGGCAGTGGAAGGTTATGAAACTCCGATTACCTATCTCAATTCAGGTGATTGGGTAGAAAACCTTACTTCGCTTGAATACAATGACGGTAAATGGAATATCTTCCATTACGACGAACACTTTACCCGTGGCAAGGAAGCAAAGCTCGAAGAAGAAAAAGAACCGGGTTCAGGTATGCTCTTCGAGGGGCTCTTGCACGAATTCGGATTGCAGGCGACAGTCAAATAACAGCTTATAACAGCTTCATTCTTTAACGTAGAACGTGAAGATACTTTTTGGCATTCAGGGAACCGGTAACGGACATATGGGCCGTTCGTTCGCCCTGATTCAGGAACTGCAGCGCTTTGCGTCTGTAGACGTGCTCATCAGCGGCAACGATTGTGAACTTACCGCTCCGATCGACATTGCCTTTCGCTACAACGGAATGGGTTTCGTATTCGGCAACAAAGGCGGAATTCATATTCCCAAAACCTGGAAGCAATGGAACTTTAAACAATTGAAACGCGATATAGCCTCCATTCCCATCCGACAATACGATGCCGTGGTCAGCGACTTTGAGCCGCTCAGCCTGTTCAGCGCAGCCCGCGCCGGAATTCCAACCCTGGGTATCAGCAACCAATACGCGTATTTCCATCCGAACTTTCAGCGGGGCCGTTATTTTGACCCGATTGGAGCTGCCGTATTGCAGCACTATGCACCCGCAGAACAAAGACTGGCTTATTTCTATGAAGCCTTCGCTCCTGAAGTTACCACCCCTTATATCTCATCGGCCCTGCGCCAGCTGCCGGTAGATGATGAAGGCTTTATTCTCGTGTACCTCCCCGCTTGTCATCATTCATACGTCGAATCTGTTACCCGTCTTTTCCCCTTCCACCGCTGGAAAGTGTTTTCCAAAAGGTTGAAACACCCCTACGAAACACACAATGCAAGTTTCTTTCCGGTTGAAGCTGCCACATTCCAGCAAGCCTTGACGCGTTGCAGCGGATTGGTTTGCGCAGCCGGTTTCGGCACCACCTCTGAAGCATTGCACCTGGGCAAAAAAATGCTGGTCATTCCAATGAAGGCCCAACTTGAGCAACAATTCAATGCCCGCTGGCTAGCCGGAAAAGGGGTTTCAGTATTGCCGGAATTCCACGCCGACAAAGCCCGTCAAATACGATTTTGGCTGGACGAAGGCAAGGCGTTGCGTATGGCGTTCCCAGAAGTAACAGCAAATCTGGCTGTCGAAATCAGTGGCCGCCTTGAAAAGGGTTCAGCGGCTCCGGTATATCCACACCAAAACCCCGTTTTCCCAGGATGAGGCGAGAAGATTTTGGCAAGGGTTTCGTATGGGGCTCTGCCGTCTCTTCCCTGCAAACGGAAGGATTTATACAGGAAGGCGGGCGAGGAAAAAGTATCTGGGAACACTTCTATGACCAAGACCCCAAACGCATCCAACATACACAAGGCGATCCCTTCCGTGGTTGTGGCTCTTATCGCCTGTATCCACAAGATATCGCCATGCTCGCCGGGGCAGGGTTTGGACATTACAGGTTCTCTCTCTCATGGCCGCGCATTATGCCCTCAGGCAGTAAATACCTCAACAAGCGCGGACTGGCCTACTACAATGTGATGATCGACCACTTGCTGGCCCGCGGTATCATGCCCTGGATTACCCTGTACCATTGGGATTTGCCTCAGGCGCTGCAAGCAAAAGGCGGCTGGCACAAACGCGATATCATCCACCGGCTGGAAGAGTTTGCTTATGTAGCCGGGCGCTATTTTGGCGATCGCGTGAAGAACTGGATGGTGCTCAACGAACCGTCCGTTTTTACCGGCGCCGGTTATTTGCTTGGAATCCATGCGCCCGGTGTACGCGGCCTG
>CANHTS010000271.1 GCA_947463435.1 Flavobacteriales bacterium
AAAGAACCTCAGCGTCGTGTTGACCGGCGACCAGAGCACCGAGACCCGGGTTACGCTGCACGATCTCATCAACACGATCATCATCGGATTTATCCTGGTGACGCTGATTCTCATGTTCTTTATGGGCGCCACGAATGCCATTTTCGTCGGCTTGTCGGTTCCCTTGTCCATGTTCCTCGCCTTCCTGGTGATGCCCACACTCGGCTTCAGCCTGAACATGATTGTATTGTTCAGCTTCCTGCTGGCACTCGGCATTGTGGTTGACGACGCCATTGTGGTGATCGAAAACACGCACCGTATCTTCAAGAACGGCAAGGTACCCATCGTCAAGGCTGCGAAAACTGCAGCCGGCGAAGTATTCCTGCCGGTACTCAGCGGTACGCTTACCACCCTTGCTCCGTTTATTCCGCTTGCTTTCTGGAAGGGAATTGTCGGCAAATTCATGTTCTTCCTGCCAGTCACCCTGATAGTTACGCTGCTGGCTTCGCTGTTGGTAGCCTATATCATCAATCCGGTGTTTGCGGTGCAGTTCATGAAACCGCACAACCCGGATCACGACAAGGCCGGCAAGCGCAAGACCTTCAAAAAAGTCAGCATCTTCTCCCTTGGCCTGGCAGCGCTGTTTTACATCCTTTCGGCCGGTGATGGCTTCATTGGCAGCAGCAACTTCGGCATAGCCAACTTCATCCTGATCATTTGGGGCGTATATGCGCTGCATTTTATATGGCTCGAAGCTGTTATCCGCCGCTTCCAAAACAATACCTGGCCTGGTGTGCAGCGTCGGTTTGGCAAGCTGCTCAACTGGTGCCTTGCCAAGCGCAGGCCTGTTTGGTTGCTTATCGGCACTGTTCTCCTGCTGTTTGTATCCTTCGTGGTGACAGCCATCCGCAAACCATCGGTAGTATTTTTCCCGGAAGCAGAACCCAATTTTGTTTACGTGTACCTGAACGTGCCGGTTGGAAGCCAGCCTTCCTTTACCGATAGCATTACACAGATCGTTGAAAATAGAATTTACAAGGTTATCGGCCCCAATAATCCCTTGGTGGAAAGTGTCATCAGCAACGTGGCTGTTGGCGCGAACGACCCCAGCTCCGGCGATCGCACAGTGGCCTCGCACCGCGCCAAAGTTACTGTAGCCTTTGTTGAGTTCAGCCAGCGCGATGGCAAGAGCACTACGGTTTATCTGGACAGTATCCGCACGGCACTCAAAGGCATTCCGGGCACTGAAATCACCGTGGAGCAAGAACGCGGCGGCCCGCCGACCGGCAAACCGGTGAATATTGAAATCCGGGGCGACGACTTCGACTCCCTCGTGCGCACTGCAGGCGAACTGAAGCGTTACCTGGACGAAAAGCGCATTGCCGGAGTGGAAGAACTGAAATCAGACTTCGTTTCGAGTAAGCCGGAAATAGTTGTGAAGATTGACCGCGAACGCGCCAACCGCCAGGGCATCAGTACCGGGCAGATCGGCATGGCATTGCGGAACAGCATTTACGGTGCCGAAGCCAGTAAATTCCGCGACAACAATGAAGACTATCCTATCCAGGTGCGGATCCGCGAAGACCAGCGCAACAATGTAAATGCGCTTATGAACATGAGCATCGCATACCGCGACATGAATATGGGCGGCATGTTCAGGCAGGTGCCATTGTCTGCCGTGGCCGATGTAGAATACACCAATACGTACGGCGGCATCAACCGCATCAACCAGAAGCGCGTAATCGTACTCAGTAGCAATGTACTGACCGGTTACAGTCCGAACGAAGTGGTTGCAGAAGTAACGAATGCCATCCGCGATTTCCGTCCTTCCAAAGGCATCGAAGTAGTATTGACCGGAGAACAGGAGCAACAGGCGGAAACTTCTTCTTTCCTTGGCACGGCCATGCTTGTATCGCTGGGTCTTATCCTGATCATCCTGGTAACCCAGTTCAACAGCATCAGTAAACCGATTCTGATTCTCAGCGAAATCTTCTTCTCCATTATCGGCGTATTACTGGGCCTGAGCATCTTCGACATGAGTATCTCGATTGTTATGACCGGTGTCGGAATCGTGGCGCTGGCCGGAATCGTGGTGCGAAACGGCATTCTGCTGGTTGAATTCACCGATTTGCTGCGCAGCCGCGGTGTATTGCTGAAAGACGCCATTATCGAAGCCGGCAGAACGCGTATGACGCCTGTATTGCTAACGGCTTCGGCCACCATCCTGGGCCTTATTCCCCTGGCAGTTGGTCTGAATATGGACTTTGCGAAGCTGTTCACCGACCTGAATCCGCATATCTTCTTCGGCGGTGACAGTGTGGCCTTCTGGGGTCCGCTAAGCTGGACGATGATCTTCGGTTTGTCGTTTGCGACCTTCCTCACCCTGATTCTCGTTCCGGCGATGTACTTGCTGAACGAAAAATTGAAAGTGCGGGTTTACGGTTGGTTCGGCCGCAAATACGATCCGGACGAGCATGCTTATCCAGGCGCGCTGGAACAAATAGACGAATTGTAAGTCTATCCTTATCTCAAGGAAAGCAAGAAACGGCTGTCGCAATAAATTGCGGCAGCCGTTTTACATTTGAAACCGCATGGAAATAGGGTTTATAGCAGGAATTCTGGTTTTTCTCGGCGCCACGATTCTGGCTGCGCGCATGATGCAAAAAGCCACCGCCGCACTCAGCCAGGAACAGCGCTCCGATCTGTTCACCATTTTCAACAAAGAACGGACGGTCACCACCCTGATACTGGTAGCTATTATAGTCGCCTTTGCCATCGGCCTGCAAACCCTGAAGAACACCAGTTGGCTTACGTACGGCTATTTCGCAGCGCTGGTCTTGTTCCTCGGAATCAGTACCTGGCGGCGCCATGGAATCCTGAAGCAGCATGCCTACCCTGCAGATTACCTGAAGGCGTTCATCTGGTCGAGTGTGATTCGCTATACGGGTCTCGCCGTGGTGGTTGCCAGTGCCATGTTCTGGGCAGGGCTTTAACCAGCCTGCCCCAAAGAAGATTAGGCCATTTAGCGTCGTTTCGCGAAATGGATTGACTTTCCGTTTCCGAATTGGCTCCCGAAATCCCCAAAATGCGTGCCGACAGGTTGCGCAACTACACTTGTTTTGGTGATTTAGCTCATTTCAGTTTATCTT
>CANHTS010000272.1 GCA_947463435.1 Flavobacteriales bacterium
ACCATTGCCAACCGACGCGATGCGGAAGCCTATCAGCACTTACTGAAGGACGAGGCGATCAGGACGGTTTTCTACAGCAAGCTGGCAACTTTTGCCAAGGCATTGAAGCTGGCCTTATCGAGCATGGAATTTCACCGTCAAACTGAAGCTGCGGTTATCAAAAGATATACGGATGATCTCTCCATGTTCCTGAAGTTGAGGCTGGCTGTTATTGAAAGGTACAGCGATGAGGTTGATTTCAAACAATACGAAGGGCAGATTCAGAAACTCATAGATACCCATATCACTGCAGAAGGAATAGAGACCATCACCGAGCTGGTGAATATTTTTGACAAGGACAAATTCCGGCAGGAAGTCGAAAACACAACAGGTGTTGCAGCCAAAGCAGATAAAATAGCCAGCCGGACCGCCAGGCATATTACAGAGAGGATGGATGAAGATCCGGCTTTTTACAAAAAGTTCTCTCAGTTGCTGAAAGAAACCATCGCTGATTATGAGTCGAAGCGCATTTCAGAAACCAATTACCTGATGCGCGTTCAGGACATCATGGATCAGGTGCTGGCCCATACCGATAATGACATACCGGCTGAATTACAGAACAGAGATATAGCAAAGGCCTTTTTTGGCCTGACGCTGGAAGCCTTGGCCGAAAAGTTTACAGCAAGCGAAGAGGCAAAATCAGTTGCTACTGCGAGTGCCATCAGCATTGATGATATCATCCGTCGCCATGTGCTCGATCAGGGAATGCCGGTGGTTGACTGGCAGGTAAAAACGAGCATTACCGGCAAACTCCTGATTGAGATAGGGGATTACTTGATTGACGAGGTAAGAGACAAATACCATCTGGATCTATCCTTCCAGGATATGGATAAAATTGCCGAAGCCTGCCTTGATGTGGCCAAAGTCCGTTATCGGTAATGATAGAATCGGTTCAGTTCGGCAGTGCCACCATTGTTTTTAGGCTGGAGTTCTCCGACCGGAAAACGCTCGGCATCACCGTTACGCCAGACATGGAGGTAATTGTGCGGGCTCCGGTCGATGCATCGATGGAAGCTATCAGGGAAAAGGTAAGAAAAAGGGCTCCCTGGATTTTAAAGCAGCAGAGCCAATTTCTTGCGTATTTCCCCAAAACACAGGTTCGCAAGTACGTTAGTGGAGAAACCCATTTGTATATGGGACGTCAGTTTAGGCTTCTTGTGACGATTGGCCCTGTTGAGTCGGTCAAATTAAAAGGGAAGTTTCTGGAAGTCGTAGCTTCGGATATGACCAAGGTAAAAGGCTTGGTTAAAAACTGGTATCTGGAACACGCAAAAGAAAAGTTTCCGCTGATAGCTTCACCCTTGATTGAGCGATTTAAGCGGTATAAAGTGGAACCATCTGCGCTGGTGCTACGCGAAATGTCGACGCGTTGGGGCAGTTGCACGCCCAAGGGGAAGATCATTTTGAACCCTGAATTGATCAAAGCGCCCAAAGCCTGTATTGAGTATGTGATTATCCATGAGCTATGCCATCTGGTGCATCACGATCATACACAGAAATTCATGGATTTGCAGACCAAAGAAATGAAGGACTGGGTTCGGTGGAAAAGCAAATTGGAAAAATTGTTGGCCTGAAGTACTCAATTATGGAGCGGTCACAACGCAGCCCCGACTGAAAAAGCCGGGGCAGGCTGTGAAGCCCGGTCATTGAGCGCTAGAAACGAAGTGGAGAGCAGTCGCCGTGTCCCGACTGTAGCGAAGCGTTGGGGAAATGCGACGGGGCTGGTTTCGACGCGGCTGGTTTCGACAAGCTCAACCACCGGCGGAACCCCAAAACCCAAACGCACTCCGCCCGTACAAGCGTTGTTCCTCGGGTTGCGGATGGGGAAACAGCAGTTCAGGACGGTGCTCGATGATGAGCAATCCGCCGGGGCGCAGCAGGGGCAGGCAAAGGGCTGGCAGGGCCTGCAGCCCGGGCATATCGTAAGGCGGGTCGGCGAAGATGAGGTCGAAACTTTCGGGTTTGGCGCGGCGCAGGTAAGCGTGCACGTCGGAAGCAGTCCAACTCCAGTCTTCCAGCTGCCAGGCTTTGCTGAGCTGCTGGTAGAAGCGGATATTGGACCGGTCGGCATCGACCGAATGGACCTTACAATCGCGCGAAAGGAATTCGAGTGAAACGATGCCTGAGCCGCTGAAGAGGTCGAGTGCCAAGGCGCCGGGTTTTACACGTTCTTGTAACTGCGGCAAAGCAAACAGCGCTTCGCGGGCCAGCTCGGTGGTAGGTTTTACGGTTGGCGGAAATTGTAGATTCAGGTTTTTTCCGGCCAGATTGCCTCTGCTTATGCGCATGCGATCGAGCGGGCCAGGAGGAACAAAACCAGCGGGTCGGGCGGGAAATCTTCACCGGCCAGGCGGCGAACGCTGTCGAGCGGAAACAGACCCAGGTAGCGGAAATACGGACTGAAGGAAGCCAGGTTGTCCCACTCGGCCGGATCGTTCAGCAGGATTTCACAGACGGTGTCTGACGTTTCAAGACCGCGGTCGCGGATGGCCGCCACCACCCAATACATCAGGGCATGTTCGTTATCTGCTTCCTGGCGTTGAAGGAATTCAATGCGCTGTTGCCTTACCATCACCAAGATTACACGGCCGTCGATCCGGCAGCACAAGGCATAAGCAGGCCATGCCGATTGCGCTGCGCGTTCCAGGGCCGTATCGGCCAGAAGCAAGGCAGGAGGGAGGGCATGTTCGCCGGCGTCGGTCTGCATGAGATAACCGCTGGCACCTGTTTCAATGATCCGGCTGCCGGTCCATGGCAAAGCACTGACTTCGCGGAAGAGCGCGGGCACCAGCACCGCATCGGCATCCATATCAATGGAATCGGGCATGGCCGGTTCTACTTCACCTTCTGTGATTTCGTAACGGCAGAGTTGCTGTTGTTCGTCCCACCACAGGGTGTAAAGCCGCTCGTGCCAGCGCACATGGCGGCCGCCTGCAGCGGGAGCGCCGGTCTGGTAAAACCAGATGCGCTTGGGTGTGGCATCCTGCGACATGGAACGGCAAAGTTAATCCGACCTCATTTCTTTTTCGGAGGCAGGCGTTCAAATCGCTGCATTTGCCACACCTTTGCAGCCGTGAAAATCAGGCTC
>CANHTS010000273.1 GCA_947463435.1 Flavobacteriales bacterium
GTTCAGCAAGAGATTTCCGGCGGCGTGGGCCAGGTCAAAGCCGGCAATGGCACCTGCGCGATGAGCAGCTGCAGTTATGGCCGGGATATCGAAGGCTTGCCCGGAATAGTATTGCACGCCGCTGAAGAATACCAGTGCCAGGTTTTCGCCTTCGCGCTCAATAGCCGCGAGGATGTCTTCGGTGTGCAGGTAGAATTCACCTTCCCGTGGCACGATTTCGATAATATCTGTTTCAGGGTCCAGCCCATGGAAGCGCACCTGGCTTTCCACCGCATACATATCGCTCGGGAATGCCCCGCCTTCCATGAGGATGCGCCGGCGTTTCCCTTCCGGACGGTAGAAACTCGCCATCAGCAGGTGAAGGTTGACGGTCAGGTTGTTCATCACCACCACTTCGTGCGGCAGCGCGCCTACGAGCCGGGCGGTTTTATCACTAAAGAAATGATGGTAGCGGAACCAGGGCCGTTTGCCGTGGAAATGCCCTTCAACGCCCCATTGCGCCCAATCGTCCAGTTCCTGGCGGATGTATTCGGCTGTTGCTTTGGGTTGCAGGCCGAGTGAGTTTCCGCAGAAGTAAGCGAGGGGTTCATTGTTGTGCAGCGGAATCAGGAAGCGGCTGCGAAAACCTGCAAGTTCATCGGCATTGTCGGCAGCATCGGCCCAGGAGCGGCTGAATTCGAAGTCCATGGTACGGCAAAATTACGCGCTCTGCAGCGCCCCGACCGGGTTTTTAAAATACTTTTCACAAGCCGCTTGCAAATTTGTTCGCTGTGCTTATTTTTGCGGCCCTGATGTCCGATGGTGTAACTGGCAACACGTCTGGTTTTGGTTCAGAAGAGTCCAGGTTCGAGCCCTGGTCGGACAACTAAATTAACCCTTGATTGATGATAGCCGGTTCATCCGGCGACAGTAAATTCACAGCGGTATATGTCTTCGCTCATCAACCCCGTCAAGCTGTTTTCAGGCAGCGCATCGCTCGATCTGAGTTTTCGCATCTCAGAGTATTACGGAAAAGAACTGGGCAATATGGCCGTCAATCGCTTCAGCGATGGCGAATTCCAGCCCAGTTTTAATGAAAGTATCCGCGGCTGCGATCTTTTCCTTATTCAAAGCACCTATCCGTCAGCCGACAACCTGCTGGAGCTGCTGATGATGATCGATGCGGCCAAAAGGGCCAGCGCCAATTACATCACAGCTGTAATTCCCTATTTTGGTTTCGCACGTCAGGATCGCAAAGACAAGCCCCGGGTTTCCATCGGTTCCAAGCTGGTAGCCGACCTGCTTGCTGCAGCCGGCGCATCGCGCGTGATGACGATGGAGCTGCACGCACCGCAGATCCAGGGTTTCTTCAATATCCCGGTTGACCATCTGGAGAGCAGCATTATTTTCATCCCTTATATCCGCAGCCTCAACCTGCCCAATCTCACCATCGCAGCTCCCGACGTTGGAGCCAGTAACCGCATCCGCGAGGTGGCCAAGCAGATGAACGTGCCGATGGTGATTTGCGATAAAGAGCGCCGCCGCGCCAATGAAATCGCGAATATGACCGTGATTGGAGATGTGAAAGATGCCGACATCGTGCTGGTAGACGACATCATCGACACCGGCGGAACCCTTTGCAAAGCTGCCAGCCTGTTGATGGAAAAAGGCGCCCGGAGCGTGCGGGCCATGTGCGCCCACCCCGTGCTTTCCGGCAAAGCCATTGAAAATATTGAAAACTCTGTGCTTACCGAATTGGTAATCACCGATACCATACCGCTGCGCCGCCACAGCGAGCGCATCAAAGTGCTGAGTGTCGCGCCCCTCTTTGCCCGCGCCATCCGCAACGTGCACGAATACGGCAGCATCAGTTCGCTGTTCCGCATTCAACAGCCGGTGCAGGGCAGTTTCGACCTGGGCGCTGACAGCAAAGCCGAATAATACCCAACTACGATCATACCATGAAAACCATACTGTTGAAAGCCGAAGGCCGGAAGAGCCTCGGCACCAAAGAATCGAAGGCGCTTCGCCACGAAGGGAAGGTTCCCTGTGTTATGTACGGCCAGAATGAGCCTGTACACTTTGCCATCTATGCGGCTGATTTCAAGAACCTCGTTTACACGCCCAATGTGTACAAAGTGAAGTTGGATGTGGATGGACGTCATTTCGACGCCATCCTCGCCGACATGCAGTTTCATCCGGTATCAGAAGTAATTCTGCACGCCGATTTCTACGAAGTTGACCCAAGCAAGCCTGTGATCATGAACATTCCGATCGCTATTGAAGGCAATGCACCCGGTGTGCGTGCCGGTGGTAAGCTGGTGCGCAAAATGGCTAAAATCCGCGTGCGCGGTATGATTGCCAACCTGCCCGACTTCATTCCGGTGAATATTGACACCCTCGAAATCGGTCAGAGTGTGAAAGTGCGCGATTTGCCGGCTAATGGCTTCGAAATCCTCGACGCACGTGAAAATGCAGTAGTAAGTTGCAAAATGACCCGTGCTGCCATGCAGGCAGAAGCTGCTGCTGCAGCAGAAGCCAAGGGTAAGAAATAATCCCAATTGGAATAACATGGAAACCCGGGCAGCAATGTCCGGGTTTTTTGTTTTCAGGCTCCGATTTTCCGTCGCAGCCCTAATCCAAACGATTGTTGTTGGGTAAAGGTGTTATAATCGGTGCGGTTCTTCATGTCAAAACGCATCAGGAAATCGGCCGTTATCACCCAATGCTTATTAAGCTCTTTGCTCAATCCAAGCTGAATAACGGGCAAGAGGGCCAAAGCTGGCCAGCTGCGTTGCTCTCCGCTGCGCACCACGCGATCTGAAAAGAATTCGGTTTGCGCCGAGCGCCAGATGGCATGCCAACCGAGCATAAACTCCGGCTGGAAACCATTTCCCGGAGCGAAGCGCAAGCCACCTGTAATGGGAACGATGGTCTGATTTATGCGCGTGCGTTCCAGTAATCCACGTTGGGTATTGATAAAGGGACGGTAATAAGCTTCAGCGGTATACACACCACTCTGCACCTGGAAAATATGGTTGATTTCCATGCGCATTTGCAGGCCTGCGCTCCAACCGGTTGTATTGCTGGTTACATAAGCATCTCCCAACGACAAGCCGGCATACATGCGGTAGTTATTGAA
>CANHTS010000274.1 GCA_947463435.1 Flavobacteriales bacterium
GCAAGAACGTTGGCACCGGCCTGGTAGGCGCACCTGAGTGTGGCGACGTGATGCGGCTTCAGATTCAGGTGAACGAAGCAACCGGCGTGATTGAAGAAGCGAAATTCAAAACCTTTGGCTGCGGTTCTGCGATCGCCTCTTCTTCGTTGGCCACCGAATGGTTGAAAGGCAAGCGCATCGACGAAGCCCTCACGATCGACAACATGGACATCGTGGAAGAGCTGGCACTGCCTCCGGTGAAGATTCACTGCAGTGTTCTGGCCGAAGACGC
Organism: Flavobacteriales bacterium; assembly: GCA_947463435.1. Classification (GTDB taxonomy): domain Bacteria; phylum Bacteroidota; class Bacteroidia; order NS11-12g; family UBA955; genus REEB481. The sequence continues at coordinate 272 of CANHTS010000274.1, forward strand.
GATCCGCGCTGCCATCAACGACTACCGCGTTAAACAGGGGCTCGAACCCATTCCGCAGGAAAAATCCATCCACTGATGATTGGCACCGACGCAGATATCCGGATCAGCGACAAGGCCCTGGTAAAAGTGCATGACCTCATGCGCGACGCCGGGATCTCTGGCGCCGACTATTTCCTCCGCGTCAGTGTGAAAGGTGGAGGATGTTCAGGTTTGACCTATAACCTCGATTTCGACAACGAAGCCAAAACGGGCGATATGGAATTTCAGGCCAGCGATGTGAAGATTGTCTGCGATATGAAAAGCTTCTTGTACCTCTGCGGCACGGAGCTTGACTTCAGCGACGGACTGAACGGAAAAGGCTTCAGTTTCATCAACCCGAATGCAGCGCGCACTTGCGGCTGCGGAGAAAGCTTTGCAGTGTAATTCTGCAGTTTTGCGGTGCCTTTAAGTTGGATTCAGGCCCGCTCGAAACGGTGATGCAACAAGCGTCGCCGTTTCTTTTTTTTAGCCCTGTCGCCCGCCCGTCCCGCTTGGGTTCTGCAACGTAAATTTGCGCACGATCAGATTATGTCTTACCCCTTTCAGGAGATAGAAAACCGCTGGCAGGAAAACTGGCGTACACAGGGATTGTACACGGTTGAACGCGACGAAAGCCGCCCCAAGTATTATGTGCTCGATATGTTCCCCTACCCTTCCGGAGCCGGTTTGCACGTGGGCCATCCGCTTGGTTATATCGCCAGCGACATCGTTTCGCGTTACAAGCGGCTTTGCGGTTACAATGTGCTGCATCCGATGGGTTACGACGCTTTTGGTTTGCCGGCAGAACAGTACGCCATTCAAACCGGTCAGCACCCCGCTGTAACAACGGCGGCCAATATCAAACGCTTCCGCGAACAGCTCGACCGCATGGGCTTCTGCTACGACTGGAGCCGCGAAGTTCGTACCTGCGACCCCGATTACTACCGCTGGACGCAGTGGATTTTCTCCCTCTTCTTCACCCATTGGTACGACAAGTCGAACCGCAAAGCGCAGCCTGTAGCAACACTGCTGGCCCATTTTGAAAAAAATGGGAGCAGCGGTTTGGGTGCACATTGTGCTCCGCACCCCGCTTTTACCGCCGCCGAATGGACAGCGTTCGGCGACCGTGAAAAAGAGCATATCCTGAACCATTACCGCCTGGCTTTCGTCGACGAAACGTCCGTAAACTGGTGTGCCGAGCTTGGAACGGTGCTCGCCAATGAAGAAGTCATCAATGGCAAGAGCGAACGTGGAGGGTTTCCCGTGGAACGCAGGAAGATGAAGCAATGGTCGCTGCGTATTACGGCTTACGCAGACCGTTTGCTGGAAGGGCTCGAACGCATCGATTGGGCCGATTCCATCAAAGAAATTCAGCGCAACTGGATTGGCCGCAGCGAAGGCGCAGAGGTCGATTTTGTGAGCGATGCCAATGGGGAACTCCGCACCTTGCGCGTCTTCACGACCCGCCCGGACACCCTTTTCGGCGCAACGTTCATGGTGCTCGCTCCGGAATACGAAGGCCTCGCCGGCTTCTGTACCGAAACACAGCGCAGCGCCGTTGTGGAATACGCCGAACAAGCCCGCAACCGCAGCGAAATCGACCGCATGGCCGATACCCGCAAAACGGGTGTGTTTACCGGCCGATACGCACGCAATCCTTTCACCGGAATAGATATTCCCATCTGGGTCAGTGATTATGTGCTGGCTGGTTACGGTACCGGCGCCATCATGGCGGTTCCGGCGCACGACGAACGCGATTATGCCTTTGCACATGCGTTTTCTCTCGAAGTTATTCCCGTAATCCGGGCAGACAAAAACACCCTGCCCGATTTGTCTGCCGAAGCCTACAGTGCCAAGGAAGGATTTTGCTTCAACAGTGGTTTCCTTGACGGGTTAGACGTGAAAGCTGCCATCGGCCGAGCCATCGACGAAATGGAAAGCCGCGGCCTGGGCAAGCGCAAGGTGAACTACAAGCTGCGCGAAGCCGGTTTTGCCCGCCAGCGCTATTGGGGCGAACCCTTCCCTATTGTGTTTGATGCTGCAGGCATACCCCAACTGGTATCAACGCTTCCTGTCGTATTACCGGAGGTGGAGCGTTATACGCCAACCGGGACCGGTGAAAGTCCGCTGGCGGCAGTAACTGAATGGGTGACCACACCTTCAGGAACCCGCGAAACGGATACCATGCCCGGTTGGGCAGGCAGCAGCTGGTATTTCCTGCGCTATACCGATCCGCACAACAGCGAAGCCTTTGCAGGCAAAGAAAATCTCAACTATTGGAACCAGGTTGATCTGTATGTCGGCGGCAGCGAACATGCCACCGGCCATTTGTTGTACAGCCGCTTCTGGACGAAATTCCTCTTCGATCTCGGTTACATTTCATGGGACGAACCTTTCCGCCGCCTGGTGAATCAAGGCATGATCATGGGCGAAGACGGCCAGAAAATGAGCAAACGCTGGGGCAACGTGGTAAATCCGGACGATGTCTGCGCCCGTTATGGTGCCGACACCTTGCGCCTGTATGAAATGTTCCTCGGGCCGCTTACCGATAGTAAACCCTGGAACACCCATGGCATTGAAGGCGTCAGCCGGTTCCTCAATAAATTCTGGCGCCTCTTTATGGAGGGCGAGAATTGGGTTGTGGAAGAGGCAGAAGCCACGCCGGAAGAATTAAAAATCCTGCACAAGACCATCCGCAAGGTGCAGGGCGATATCGAGCAGATGAGTTTCAACACTTCCGTTTCAGCCTTCATGGTGGCGGTGAATGAACTCACCGCGCTCGGCTGCCGGAAACGCGC
>CANHTS010000275.1 GCA_947463435.1 Flavobacteriales bacterium
CTCGATACCCATCGGGAGCGTTTTCTCGAAGAACTTTTCGATCTCCTCCGCATTCCGTCCATCAGCGCCGACAGCCGTTTTGCAGGCGATGTGCGCCGCGCCGCTGAATTCGTCCGCGAAAAATTGCTGGAAGCCGGTTGCGATACCGCACAAATCGAAGAAACCTCCGGGCATCCGATTGTGTACGGTGAGAAAATCGTCGACCCAAATCTGCCAACTGTGCTCGTTTACGGACACTACGATGTGCAGCCAAGCGTACCAGACGATTTGTGGACTACCCCGCCTTTCGATCCGCAAGTGCGCGACGGCAAAATTTACGCTCGCGGTTCCTGCGACGACAAGGGCCAGATGTACATGCATGTGAAAGCGTTTGAAGTGATGGCCGCCACCGGCAACCTGCACTGCAACGTGAAGTTTATGATCGAAGGGGAAGAGGAAGTGGGTTCCAATAACCTCGGCGACTTCTGTCGCAATAACCGCGAACGCCTGGCAGCCGATGTAATCCTGATCAGCGACACATCCATGATCGCCAACGATATCCCAAGCATCGACGTCGGCCTGCGTGGTCTGAGCTATGTGGAAGTGGAAGTAACCGGTCCGAACCGCGATCTCCATTCAGGCGTATACGGTGGTGCCGTGGCCAATCCAATCAATGTGCTTTGCTCGATGATCGCCGGCATGCACGACGAAAACCGGCATATCACCATTCCCGGATTTTACGACGATGTGAATGAACTCAGTGCCGACGAACGCGCGGAATTGAATAAAGCGCCATTCGACCTCGATGCCTATAAGCAAGACCTCGACATTGCCGATGTAATGGGAGAGAAGGGCTTCACCACGCTCGAACGCACCGGCATCCGTCCGACACTCGATGTCAACGGAATCTGGGGCGGTTATATCGGCGAAGGTGCCAAGACCGTATTGCCTTCCAAGGCTTACGCCAAGATATCCATGCGCCTGGTTCCCAATCAGAACTCAGACAAGGTAACCGAGTTGTTCGCCGACTATTTCCGCAAGGCTGCACCAGCTGGTGTGAAAGTGGAAGTGCGCCCGCACCATGGCGGCGAGCCGGTGGTAACGCCTACCGATTCGGTTCCTTACCGCGCTGCTGCACGCGCCATGGAAAAGACCTTCGGCAAAGTGCCCATTCCAACCCGCGGTGGCGGAAGTATCCCCATTGTTGCCTTGTTTGAAAAGGAACTTGGCATCAAGACCGTGTTGATGGGCTTCGGTCTCGACAGCGACGCCATCCACTCGCCCAACGAACACTACGGACTTTTCAACTTCTACAAGGGTATTGAAACCATTCCCTGGTTCCATTACTACTTCGCAGAAATGAACGGTTGATCAGCGACAGGCTATGACCAAATTCCCCGTTTCGCTGCTCCTGTTGGCATGTCTGTTTTGCGCCTTCCCATTGACGGCTCAACCGCCTGATTTCGATCCGCAGGAATATGAGCGCGGCGGTATGGAACCTATCACCCCACGCAAGCGCAACGGCGGATATGGATACTTCAGCATCGGATACCAGAGCATGCAGCTTACGGCCCTGAATGAACGTCTGCAGCAGTTTGGTTATCCGACGCATACGGGTTCCGGCCTGAGCACCTGTGGCGGAGGCATTGCGGTAATCAAGAATATTGTAATTGGCGGTGAAGGCTGGGCTTTGAGCGGAGGAGACCAGAAGTCAGATGGCTATCTGAGCACTTGGTCGGGAGGCGGCGGAATTTTCCAGGTCGGGTACATGTTCGGTAAGCGGAAGATGAGCATTTACCCGCTGATCGGCTTCGGTGGCGTTGGCAATTCAGTGAAAATCAGACCCGATGGCGGCAGCATGGCATTTGACACCCTGCTCACACGGCCTGGTCAGGGTGTTGAAATCAGCGGTGGAGGGGCAGTGATGTCGTTTTCGCTGAACTCCGAGTTCAAGGTTGGTAAGGCTCCTTTGTATGTTTTTGGCTGGCAGGCCGGTTGGATACAAGGCCTTGGCACAACCACCTGGAACGCCCAGGAAACCACGTTGACGAATGGTCCGGATTTGAAGCAACAAGGTTGGTATGTGCGTTTGAAGATCGGCGCAGGGATTTATTGAGAAGGAACGTTTGCGGGAAAGGTATCCGCAAGAGCTGAAAATAAGATTTTCGTGTGTTTTCAATATTCGACCCGGAAAACCCGGGTCGGGTTCGCGTATGAATTGTGGGGTTAGGATATGTGACCCAGAAAGCCGGGTCACAGGAATTCGGGTGCGCTAGATATTCGACCCGGAAAATCCGGGTCGGGTTCGCGCATGAATCGTGGGGTTAGGATATGTGACCCGGAAAGCCGGGTCACAGGAATTCGGGTGCGCTAGATATTCGACCCGGACAATCCGGGTCGGGATTCGCGTATGAATCGTGGGGTTAGGATATGTGACCCGGAGGGACGGGTCACAGGAATTCGGGTATGTGAGATGGGTGAGGCGAGGTTTACGCGATACAGAAAAAGCAAATGCTATCACGCAGAGAGCGCAAAGGGGAAATCACGCAGAGAACGCAAAGGGAAAAATACACAAAGCCAGCAGAGGTGGCAGATTCTGGATGTCTTTGCGTATTAAGGGGATTTGGTTGATGTAAGTAGGTTATAGGCTTCTCATGCCTATTGTTATGCGCAGGTTGTCTATGCGCGCTTTGCGTGAAACGCAGGTGGACAGGCGATACCAGGAAACGATTCTCTCAGCGCTGCCCCGACAAGGTACTGCGATTTTCGAAGGCGATGAGTTCGTCGTAGCCCATGCTTTGGTTGCGGTGGTAAACTGCTACCTGATAGGTGTTCTCCGTATTGGCGTGGGTTCCTTCGAAAACGGTCGGATCGGCCAGCCCATCGCCCTTATCCACAGCGAACATGTAATTGTAATAAGCTTGTTTGAGCAGGGCCGTGCATTCGTAAGCTTTGAGTGCTTCATTCCAGTGCATGCGCATGCGGTCTTTCAATTGCCAGTCGCTCAATTCGCCCCAAACATACACCTGTTGACCGTTGGGCAAGGGTTCATCGGCTTTCAGCGTGAAATGTGTCCACACGTAGTC
>CANHTS010000276.1 GCA_947463435.1 Flavobacteriales bacterium
ATTACAGGAGTAGGTCTCCTGATTCACCTGTATTCCATCGGATACATGCACCACGACAAAGGGTTCCATAAGTTCTTTGCTTATCTGAATCTGTTCGTTTTCAGCATGTTGCTGCTGGTTATGGGCAACAACTTCGTGATCATGTTCTTCGGTTGGGAAGGCGTTGGGCTCTGCAGTTATCTGCTCATCGGTTTCTGGTATGAAAACGAGAGCTACGGCAAAGCAGCACGCAAAGCCTTCGTGATGAACCGAATCGGTGATCTGGGTCTACTGGTCGGCTTGTTCCTCATCTGGTACCAATTCGGAACATTCAACTACAGCGAGGTTTTTGCCAAAGTGGACGCAGGTTTGTACAGGCCTGAGATCATTACCGCAATCTGCATTTCGCTCTTTATTGGCGCTACCGGTAAAAGTGCGCAGATTCCGCTGTTCACCTGGCTGCCCGATGCGATGGCCGGACCTACACCTGTATCGGCGCTCATTCACGCCGCAACCATGGTAACCGCAGGTATCTTCATGGTCGTGCGCTGCAATCACCTCTTTAGCTACAGTCCGCTTGCACTGGATATCATCCTGTACATCGGCCTCGCTACCAGTGTGATGGCTGCTTTGATTGGCCTGAAGCAAAACGATATCAAGAAAGTACTGGCCTATTCTACCGTTTCCCAGCTCGGTCTCATGTTTGTGGCCCTTGGAGCCGGTGCCTATACCGCTGCGGTTTTCCATCTGGTAACCCACGCTTTCTTCAAAGCGCTGCTCTTCCTCGGTTCCGGCAGTGTGATACACGGCATGAACGGAGAGCAGGATATCCGCAAAATGGGCGGGCTGGCAAGCAAAATGCCTGTTACTTACTGGACTTTCCTGATTGGAACCCTGGCCATCACCGGTTTCCCATTCTTTTCCGGATTCTTCTCCAAAGACGAAATCCTGATTGCCTTGTTCCAAAAGAACCCTGTTTTGTATGCCATTGGATTGGGAAGTGCCTTCATCACAGCATTCTACATGTTCCGCCTCTTCTTCGTGACCTTCCACGGCAAGTTCCGCGGGAGTGAGGAAGCAGCGTCGCATGTGCATGAATCGCCCATCATCATGACCTTACCGCTGATGGTTTTGGCAATATTGTCGATTGCAGGCGGATTGATCAACTTACCACACTGGGCCGGTTCACTGGCCGGCGCACTGGAGCACCGCCTGACTCCGCTGTATATGGATACCTATCACCCCGTGCATGTTTCCATGGGTGTTGAAATCGGTTTGGCAGCATTGGCCTTCGCCGGACTGGTTGCGGCGTTCCTTTACAACCGCAGCCGTTACCATCAGGGCAATGTGGTGCCTGAAGCGGATGAAGCAATGCAAGGCGCTGGCTTGTTCCTGGCGGAGAAAATGCGTGTCGATGAATTATACGACAGCGCGGTTGCCCGCCCGCTTGAAAGCGTTTCAACCGGATTGCACCGCAGTGTTGATACTGGTTTGATTGATGCCATCGTAAACGGCATCGGCAAACTGAGCAACAAAGCTGCGGCGCTGTTTGCACGCTTACAAAGCGGAAATATCTCCTGGTATCTGCTTGCCATGGCATGCGGACTTGTACTTCTTGCGGCCTTAAACCTATTCATCTGAGCACTTGGAACTGATCATCATACCATTCATCGGCGCGTTGGCGGTCTTCTTCGGAGGAAGGAAACAAGCTGCACCGCTGGCCCTGCTGGGCTCGCTTATCACCCTGGCGTACACCTTGACCGTTCTAAGCGGATTCAATACCGACGGGCAGTTTCACCTGATCACCGACTTTCCCTGGTTGAACAACGGAATCCGCTTCCGCACCGGGCTCGACGGTATCGGCATGCTGCTCGTATTGCTCACCCATGTGCTGATTCCTGTTATCGTGCTGCTCCAATGGAAACGCGATGAAGCGGATAACGCCGGTTTTTTCGGGCTTATTCTGCTTATGCAGGCTGCTTTGGCCGGCGTATTCTCCGCACTCGACGGCCTGGTGTTTTATATCTTCTGGGAACTCGCGCTCATTCCGGTTTGGTTCATCTGTGCCCGTTGGGGTGGAGAAAACCGCCTGCGCATCACCCTGAAGTTTTTCATTTACACCTTCCTCGGCAGTGTGTTCATGCTGGCATCGCTGCTCTATCTCTATTTCCACACGCCCGGAACGCATAGCTTTTCCTGGGAAGCCCTCAGCGCTGTAAACCTCAGCGGCAATGAAGCCATGTGGGTTGGAGCCGGACTTTTGCTGGCTTTCTTTATCAAGATTCCGATTTTCCCCTTCCATACCTGGCAGCCTGATACTTATACCGTATCGCCTTCCAGCGGAACAATGCTGCTCTCCGGTATTATGCTGAAGATGGGTCTTTTCGGACTCGTACGCTGGTATTTGCCCATGGTTCCCGAAGCCATGGCGGTTCAGCTTCCCATCGCCGGAACGCTTGCATTGATTGGCGTGGTATACGGCGGAATCATAGCGCTGCGCCAATCGGATATGAAGCGCATCAGTGCTTACGCATCCATGTCGCACGTTGGTTTAATCGCAGCCGGTATCTTCACGCTCAGCGCCACCGGTATGCAAGGTGCCATGCTGCAGATGTTCAGCCACGGTGTGAACATCGTAGGGCTGTTTGCCTGTATCGCCATCATCGAAAACCGCGCTGGTACGCGCGATTTAGCCAAACTGGGCGGCATTGCTTCACAGGCCCGGATTTTTACCATCCTCTTCATGCTCGTGACACTCGGAACAGTAGCCGTGCCGCTCACCAACGGTTTTCCCGGTGAATTGCTGCTGCTACAGTCTGTTTTCCAATACCATCCTGCAGCAGGAATTGTTGCCGGTCTCACTATCATCCTTTGTGCCGTCTATATGCTGCGCATGTTCCAGTTCAGTATGCTGGGCCAGCGCAAGGGAGATATTTATCTCTTCCGCGATGTGGAAGCACACGAACTCGTGGCCCTCGGTGTCATTGCTGCGCTGATCATGGCCATTGGATTTTTCCCTCAGCCCTGGCTCGATCTCACCGGGGCTTCCGTTAACCGATTGCTCGATATCATTCAGGAAA
>CANHTS010000277.1 GCA_947463435.1 Flavobacteriales bacterium
CATCATCGACCTGATCAGTCCGATTGGCAAAGGCCAGCGCGGACTTATTGTTTCCCAGCCCAAAACCGGCAAAACCTGGTTGCTCCAGGGTATCGCCAATGCCATTGCCGCCAACCATCCCGAGGTTTACCTGATGATCCTGCTCATCGATGAACGTCCGGAAGAAGTAACCGATATGGCCCGCAACGTTAAGGCAGAAGTAATCGCATCAACCTTCGACGAGCCGGCCGATAAACACGTAAAGCTGTCGAATATGGTGCTTGAAAAAGCCAAGCGCCTGGTGGAATGCGGACACGATGTGGTCATCCTCCTTGACTCCATTACCCGTCTGGCAAGGGCCTTCAACACCGTACAACCTGCATCCGGCAAAATCCTGTCGGGTGGTGTCGATGCCAACGCCCTGCACAAACCCAAGCGTTTCTTCGGCGCTGCGCGGAACATCGAAAACGGCGGATCGCTCACCATCATCGCCACGGCCCTCACCGATACCGGCAGCAAAATGGATGAAGTGATTTTCGAGGAATTCAAAGGCACCGGCAACATGGAACTGCAGCTCGACCGCAAGCTTTCCAACAAACGCATTTTCCCTGCCATCGACATCACGGCCAGCAGCACACGCCGCGAAGACCTGTTGCTCGACAAGCTGACCCTGCAACGCATGTGGGTATTGCGCAATTACCTCGCCGACATGAACCCCGAAGAAGCCATGAACATGATGCTCAAATACATGGAAGGAACCAAAGACAATATGGAGTTCCTGGTGAGCATGAACGGCTGATCTGGTCATTAGTCCGCCGCATATTCGATCACTTTCCCTTTTTGTTGTCAGCTATCCGGGGGGCGAAGTTCGAATCCCTTGAAGGTTAGTCACATGTCAAACAAACAGCTTGCTTAGACGCATGCTTCAAAAGTTGGCATTGCTTTAATTTCACAAGCCGAAACATGCCTGAAACAAGCAAGCTCCCTGCCTTCACCTTACTCAACCAATCTCAGGTTCATCTGCTGCTGGAATGGGCCGCATTGGAAGGCTGGAACCCGGGTTTGCACGATGCCGATCTGTTTTATGATACCGATCCGGAAGGTTTTTACGGATTCTTTGATGGAAATGAACTGATCGCCGGAGGCGCATTGGTAAGCTACAGTTCCGCATTCGGTTTCATGGGGCTTTTCATCGTAAAACCGGAATACCGGGGAAACGGCCTCGGGCGCGACCTGTGGTACCTGCGCCGGGATCTGCTGCTCAGTCGTTTGAACCCGGGTGCGCCAATCGGAATGGATGGCGTTGTTGGCATGCAAGCCTTCTACAGCAAAGGCGGTTTTCAACTGGCTTTTAAAGATGAACGCTATGAAATAACAGGCGCGACCATGGAAAGGCACCCGGAGGTTATGCCGCTGCAAGCTTCCGATATGAGCCATCTATTGGAAATGGATTTGCAGTGTTTCGGGTATAACCGCAGTGCCTTTCTCCAAGCCTGGTTGCTACAACCCGACGCCAAGGTTTTTCAGTTTGGTACGGGTGATGCGTTCGGTGGTTTCATTGTGATGCGCAAAGCCCGTTCTGGTTGGAAAATTGGCCCATTGTTCTCCGCTTCAGAAACAACTGCAAACGCCCTGTTGAAAGCGTGTATGGATGCAGTTCCGGGAGACAAAATGTATCTGGACACGCCGGGGTCCAATCCTGCCGCCAGGGAACTGGCAAAGAAACATGGTGGTCAGTTCATCTTCGAATGCGGCCGCATGTATCTCGGGAATGCTCCGGCCCTGCCGATGGAGATGATCTATGGAATCACCAGTTTCGAACTGGGCTGATTTCACCACGGAATTCTGCCTTCTTTGTAATCCTGGGCAAAACATCCACCCGGTACCAACCCGCATTTCTTATCATCTGTAAAGTAGCCGGATTTTTAGTCTTCAGACCTTTGCATCGTGAAAGAAGTACTGGCCGAAGAAGCAGCTATTAACGCCCAAACCGGGCTATGGCACAACCGCAGGCAATTCGCGCTCCTGGTGCTGGTGAATGCCCTTGTCGGGGCCATGATAGGCCTGGAGCGGAGTATACTTCCGGCTTTTGCAACGGAACACTTTCTGCTCGACAGCCAGACCGCCATCCTCAGCTTCATCGCGGCCTTCGGGCTGAGCAAAGCATTGGCGAATTACTTCACCGGCAGACTCGCCAATCGCTACGGCCGCAGGAAATTGCTCATCGCCGGCTGGGTTCTGGCGCTGCCTGTTCCACTTCTCTTGATCTGGGCACCCTCATGGGCATGGGTTGTAGCCGCCAACCTGTTGCTCGGTATCAGCCAGGGGCTTACCTGGAGCAGCACGGTGGTGATGAAAATTGATCTGGCGGGGGAAAAACACCGCGGACTGGCCATGGGGCTGAACGAATTTGCAGGCTACTTCGCCGTTGGGTTGAGCGCCTGGCTCACGGCGCGGATAGCCGCAGCATACGGCATCCATCCCGAGCCTTTCTACCTCGGAATTTTCATTGCGCTCCTGGGCCTGTTCCTGAGCCTGCTTTCTGTGAAGGAAACCAGCGGCTTTGTGATCAGCGAAAGCAAACGAAGCGAACAAGCTGCATTATCCAATGTTTTCCTCGACACCAGCCTCCGGAACCGCAAACTCAGCGCTGTGACCCAAGCCGGAATGGTGAACAACCTCAACGATGGCATGATCTGGGGCCTGTTGCCGGCCTGGTTGCTGTCTATGCACATGGACACCGAATCGGTCGGAATACTGGCAGCTGCGTATCCATTGGTTTGGGGACTGGCGCAACTTTTCACCGGACCCTTATCCGATCGTTTTGCGCATAAACCCTTGCTCTTTGCAGGCATGACAGCGCAGGGATTGGCGATTATCCTGCTGCCGCAGTTAAAAACTTTCGGACCAATTCTGGCTTTGAACATCTTACTTGGCTTGGGCACGGCCCTCGTCTATCCCACATTCCTCGCCGCCATTGCCAAAGGGACGCGCCCCGAACAACGCGCAGAGAGTATCGGCACCTTCCGGCTTTGGCGCGATCTGGGTTATGCATTTGGCGCCCTGATTTCCG
>CANHTS010000278.1 GCA_947463435.1 Flavobacteriales bacterium
ATCTGGTCTGAAGCGCCGGTGGTAGACAGCTCCCTGAAACTTACCGACGGCAACAATTTCAAAAAGTCGTTTTACGGCACCATTTCATTCATACCGCCGCTGTTCGGCCTGCTGATGGCGGCCGAAGTTGTCAACAGCCTCCGCAAAGGCGAATAAATCCGGCTTTCCGAGGGGGCTGCTTACCTTTGCATCATGCAGGTGTGTTCCAATATCCTCGAAACCATCGGTCATACGCCGCTGGTGCGCATCAACCGCATTGCCCGGGAGCTTCCCTGTGAAGTCTATGCCAAGATTGAAACCTTCAATCCGGGCAATTCCATCAAAGACCGCATGGCGCTCAAGATGATTGAAGACGCCGAAAAGAACGGCCTGCTCAAGCCCGGCGGAACGATCATCGAAGGCACTTCCGGCAATACAGGCATGGGCCTGGCTATTGCAGCCGTTATCAAAGGGTATCGCTGTATTTTCACTACAACAGACAAGCAAAGCCGCGAAAAGGTGGATGCCCTGAAGGCTTTTGGCGCCGAAGTGATCGTGTGCCCTACAGACGTGGATCCTGAAGATCCGCGTAGCTATTACAGTGTATCAACACGTCTGGCCAATGAAATCCCGAATGCCTGGAAGCCCAACCAATACGACAACCTCAGCAATTCGCAGGCACATTACGAGCAGACTGGCCCTGAAATCTGGGAACAGACCGAAGGGAAAGTCACCCATCTGGTCGTAGGCGTGGGCACCGGCGGAACCATCTGCGGCACCGGAAAGTATCTCAAGGAAAAGAATCCGGCCATCAAGGTGCTCGGCATCGATACCTACGGTTCGGTTTTCAAGAAATACAAGGAAACCGGCATCTTCGACAAGAACGAAATCTACCCGTATATCACCGAAGGCATCGGCGAGGATTTCCTCCCGGCCAATGTCGATTTCAACGTGATTGACCATTTCGAAAAGGTGACCGACCGCGATGCCGCCATCATGACGCGCCGCATTCCCCGCGAGGAAGGGATTTTTGCCGGCAACAGCGCCGGTTCGGCCATGGCAGGCTTGCTGCAAATGAAAGACCAGTTCAAAGCCGGCGATGTGGTGGTGGTGATCTTCCACGACCACGGCACGCGCTACCTGGGCAAGATGTTCAACGACGACTGGATGCGCGACCGCGGTTTCCTGAACCCCGCACCCAAAGCCGTTGCGCTCGATCTGGTCGAAAACCACAAGAACCTGCCTTTGGTGGCCCTGCGTGCTGATCATACCTGCGAGGAAGCTTTCCACCTCATGCAGCGACATGACATTTCACAAATTCCGGTGAAAGCAGCGGATGGTTCCTTTATCGGTTCTTTGGAAGATTCAGACTTGTATGCCGAGCTTATCCTGAACCGCGATCTGATGCAAGCTCCGGTTCAATCCATCATGCGGCCGCCGTATCCCATCGTGCCTTACCACGCGCCGATTGAAAGCGTTTCAGCGCTTATCAACAAAGACAACAACGCCGTGCTGATGATGGACCTCGGCGGCAACTGGCATATCATCACCCGCTACGATATCATATCGGCATTGGGTGGGTGAGAAATGTCGGGTCGGGCAGAAATGGTGTAACAATGAAAAAGCATGCAACATTGAAGACTGAAATGGCAAATCTTGAACAGATAAGATGGCAATTACAGCAACATAAGCCTGAATGGGTGAAGCGATATGGACTGAGCAAAATGGCAGTCTTTGGATCCTATGCGCGCAATCAACATTCCCATGATAGCGACGTTGATATCCTGGTTGAATTCGATCGGCCCATAGGCATTGCATTCATCGATTTGGCAGACGAGCTGGAGCAGCTCCTTTGCCTGAAAGTAGACCTTGTTTCGCGGGGTGGAATAAAGGAAAACCATTTTAAGGCCATTGAAGAAGATTTACAGTATGTCTAAACGGGAACCTTTATTGTTGCTCCAGGATATACTTGATGCTATCTCCAGAATTGAATCCTATACCCGTGGCTATACGCAACAGGCATTCATGAGTGACAGTAAAACTGCAGATGCCGTTGTACGCAATTTTGAGATTATCGGTGAAGCAGCCAATCGCATTCCGGAGGAAATCAGGGAGCTTCATACAGAAGTCAACTGGCATCGGATCCGGGGATTAAGAAATAGACTGGTCCACGATTACATGGGTGTTGACAATGCCATTGTTTGGGCGATTGTTGAAAACGATTTAGACGATTTGAAGAGTCAGGTCTCACGTATGTTTAACAAGTACTGAAAAATGACAGGTTGTGGGAAATATGAACCGCCTGCCAGCAGTTTATTTGAACAAGCAGAGCAAAAGTTCTCCTACAGCGAAACAACCCCAGTATGAAAAATTCCAAAAGCATATTCCTCTTTGCCGCAATGCCGCTGATATTCAGCGCGCTCTCCTCCATGTCAGGCTGCCATCCCTGCGGTGGAGGCGATTATAATCCGGCCTTTCAGATTACCCGGGTAGATGCGGTTCCGATCCGCGTGAACGGTCACCTGTTCGAACAACAAAGCGGCGATTCGGTGAAGGTGCAAAACGACAGCCTGGTTTTCCGGGCCGATTTCATCGCACAGAACGTCGTGCAGCAGCGCAGCAAAGGCTTCAGTTTCTTTCCGGAAGCGGTGGCCTGTTCTCCGGTTGAGCCATACTATATCCACAACATTGATTCAGCGGATATCATCGCGTTGGATGACTGGGACGCCGCGCACCCCGCAGGCAGTTCGCTGGAAGACATCGCCCGGGCCAAGCACCTGTTCATGCTCACCGGCTGGACAGCAGATACTACTTTTATCGCCTGGAAACACCAATTGCAGAATATCCAAAGCGGTCGTGAATTGCAATTCAATGGCGGCTCCCTGCTGATGCTGAAGGCGCCTCAGTTTGCCAATGCCCGCTTCTATTTCATGCTGAAATGGTCTGATCCGCAGAACCCGGGCCGTGTTATCGAACTGCGCAGCCAGCCGCTTCGCGTGGTGAAATGATACCGGAAGGCAAGCAGCGCCTGGTAAAAGACATGCTGGGCCGGGAAATCAGGATCCCTG
>CANHTS010000279.1 GCA_947463435.1 Flavobacteriales bacterium
ATACCGGTGCAGGTCGCCGCGATCCGCATGTAGCGGTTACCAATACTTTGCGCGATGGCAACGGAAATCTGTTGCAAACGCAGCCCGTTCAAAGCTATTTCGTTAACTCCCTGATTTACGGGCCGAATGAAACAGAGCTTGGCTTCGACAACAGCAGCCAGTCGGCCTTCTCGCATTTCCTCGAAAACAACCTGATTCGCAGCAACGACGACGCCCTGCGCATCAACGACAATATCCTGAACCTGGATCCGCGCTTCCTGTCCATCCAGGAGCATAACTATGGTCTCGATACGCTCTCAGCGGCGAAAGACAAGGCGAAAATGCTCTCCCCTCCGCTCGATTTCGATGTGCTGGGCCGTTTGCGCAGCTTTCCGCCCGATATTGGTGCCTTCGAAAGCCAGAAATGATGAAACCCCTCTTTACCGCATTCCTCCTGCTGCTCGTTGCGGCGCTGCCGGCCGAACCGCCCCGTGTGGCACAAAAGGCAGTCTCTGCGCTGCAGAAAGGCAAGTACAAGACCTTTTCGCGCTATTGCCAACCCAAGTTCAGGGAACAACTCAGCGCCGAACAGGTGAAAGGCTTCATGGACAAGGTGCAGCAAACCTATGGCCGTATCCTGAAAATTAGCTACGAAGCGAAACAACAGGCCGAGGGTGTGGAGGTGTATCGCTACCGGCTGCTGATGGAAAAAGACAGTTTCACCTTGCTGATCGGGGTGGAGAAGGACCTGATCAGCGGACTATTCCTGCGCCCTTTTGAGCAACCGAATGTATGGAAGAAACCGCCGTATGGAACCGGATTTCCGGTTTCAGTAAAAGACCGGGAGCACGGTGTTTCCGGCTGGCCGCTCAAAGCGCAATTGCTCTGGCCTGCCCGTTTTGATACCGCGCGGCTGCCGGTTTGTATCCTCGTTCACGGTTCCGGCCCGAACGATATGGACGAAAGCATGGGCCCGAACCGCGTCTTTCAAGACCTGGCCCTGGGTCTCGCCGGGCAGGGTATCGGCAGCCTGCGCTACAACAAACGCACCTTTCAGTACCCCGAGCGCTACAAAGACAAGCTGCTCACGCCCGAGGAAGAAGTCTATACCGACCTCTGGGCCATGGTCGATCTGGCCAAGCAGCAGGATTGGGTCGATACCAACCGCATCTTCATCATCGGCCACAGCCAGGGTGCTTTGATGGCACCGCGTTTCGCGGCCCTGCGCAATGACCTGTTGCACGATATCGCAGGCGTGGTGATGCTATGCGGTACGGCCGATTCGCTCAGCCGCATCGTGGAATACCAGATCGGGCACCTGAACATGCAAAACGGCAGCGCAGGTTCGGAAGAATCGGGCGCCATGCTCCATGCGCTGGGCTCCATCTACGACCCGAATCAGGCCGAGAACGCCGTGGTGCTCGGCGCTTCAGTGGGCTGGTGGCGCCGCATCGATACCATGTTCAGGCCCGGGTTCCTGGATGCTGTTCCGCACCTGGTGGTCAATGCGGCGATGGATTACCAGGTTCCGCCCCGCTTTTATACTTCGCTGCGGGCACACTGCGAAGTGCGCAAAGCTGCCAACGCCTGCACGTTCCGCGAATACCCCACACTCAACCACCTGCTGCAACAGAGCGACGGCAGCCTGTCGCCCAAAGAATACCGCCGCCCCAACCTGCATGCCGACGAGCAGCTGATCAAAGACATAGGCGCATGGGTGAAATCGCGCTGAAGCCCCGCCTTTCGGCCCCTCTGCTTACCTTTGCGGCCGCATGAACTTTGAGCGCGGAAACCTGAGTGATGAAACTCTCCTGAACCTGTACCGTTCCCTGGTGAAACCCAGGATCATTGAAGAGAAAATGCTCATACTGCTGCGCCAGGGCAAAGTGGGAAAATGGTTCAGCGGCATCGGCCAGGAAGCCATTTCGGTCGGAGTCACAGAGGCATTGCACGCCGACGAATACATCCTGCCACTGCACCGGAATCTGGGTGTGTTCACTTCGCGCGGCATTCCCTTCTCCAAACTCTTTGCCCAATGGCAGGGTAAAAAAAGCGGTTTTACCAAAGGCCGCGAGCGCAGTTTCCACTTCGGTACCAACGAATACCATATAGTCGGCATGATCAGCCACCTGGGCGCCATGCTGGGCGTCGCCAATGGCATCGCGCTGTCGCATCTTCTGGCTGAAGAAGGAAAAATTGCCGTGGTTTTCAGCGGAGACGGCGGTACCTCGGAAGGCGATTTCCATGAAGCCATGAACGTGGCTGCTGTTTGGCAATTGCCTGTGATCTTCCTGATTGAAAACAACGGTTACGGCCTCAGTACGCCCTCACGCGAGCAGTTCCGCTGCAGCCAGTTCATCGATAAAGGCATTGGCTACGGCATGGAAGCAGTGCAGGTGGATGGAAACAATATCCTCGAGGTGTACCAGACAGTCAGCCAACTCGCCGAAGACATGCGCAAGAATCCGCGCCCCATCCTGCTCGAATGCCTCACCTTCCGCATGCGGGGCCACGAAGAGGCCAGCGGTACCAAATATGTGCCGCAGGAGCTGTTCGATACCTGGAAAATCAAAGATCCGGTTGACAACTACGAACGCTGGCTTGAATCGCTGGGACTCCTCACCGCTTCCGTGAAACAATCGGTCCGCGATGCGGTGATGCAGGAAATCGAAAGCGGTTTGGAAACCGTTTTTGGTGAACCTGAAATTGTTCCCGATCTGGCGGAAGAGCTGGATGATATATATGCCCCGTTCGACATGGAGGATACCGCCCCGGCCGGTCCGGAAACGGAGAAGCGCCTCGTCGATGCAGTGAGCGATGGCCTGCGGCTTTGCATGGAACGTTATCCGAACCTTGTGATCATGGGGCAGGATGTGGCAGAATACGGTGGGGTCTTCAAGATCACGGAAGGCTTTGTGGAGCAGTTCGGCAAAGGCCGTGTGCGGAATACACCCATCACGGAAAGCAGCATCCTCGGTGCGGGCTATGGGTTGGCCATCAAGGGTCAGAAAGCTGTGGTGGAAATGCAGTTTGCTGACTTTGTTACCTGTGGCTTCAACCAGAT
>CANHTS010000280.1 GCA_947463435.1 Flavobacteriales bacterium
GAGCAAAGGAGCCAAACCATACCAGGCGCGGATAAAGGGAATGCGGAAGCGCACATTGGGATGCGGTTCGCGCAAGTCCATCAGGATCACGCCGCCGTTCACCAACACGAAAGCGAACAAGGTGCCGATGCTGGTGAGGTCGGTTACTTCGGTGAGGTTCATGAAAAGGGCAGGCACCGCCACCAGGAAGCCGGCCACGATGGTCGAGAAACCTGGTGTGCGGAAACGCGGGTGCAGTTTGGAAAAACGGCGGGGAAGGAGTCCGTCGCGGCTCATGCTCATCCAGATCCGTGGTTGACCAAGCTGGAAAACAAGAAAGACACTGGCCATGGCAATGACAGCGCTGAAGGCCACGATGCCTTCCATGCCTTGCAATCCGCGGAGGCCGAATACATGCGACAGCGGGTCGCCGACCTGCAACTCGGTAAACGGCACCATGCCGGTGAGTACCAGCGCAATGAGGATATACAAGACCGTGCAGATGAGCAGGGCATAAAACATGGAACGCGGCAAATCGCGCTGCGGGTCTTTGCATTCTTCGGCGGTCGTGCTGATGGCGTCGAAACCGATATAGGCGAAGAATACCGAGGCAACACCTTTCATCACGCCTTCAAAGCCATGGGGCGCGAAGGGCGACCAATTGCCGGGATCTGCGTAAAAGGCTCCGACCAAGACCACCATGACAATCACGGCGAGTTTCAGCAGCACCATGATGTTCGAGGCGCGGCGCGATTCGCGGATGCCGCGGTAGCAGAGCCAGGAGATGAGCACCACGATGCCCAGGGCGGGCAGGTCGAAGATGAGCGGGAGACCGAAAATGCGCGGAGCATTTGTCCAGGCCATGTAGCCGGCGCTTCCGGAATCACCGGCGTCGAAGGCGCGTTGGGCACTGAGGAAATCCATGCTCAGCCAATCGGGTACATGCCAGCCAAAGCCGGAAAGGAGTCCGGTGAAATAATCGCTCCAGGAAATGGCGACTGCGATATTGCCGATGGCGTATTCCAGCAGCAGATCCCACCCGATGATCCAGGCCAGCAATTCGCCAAAGGCCAGGTAGGCATACGTGTAGGCACTGCCGCTCACCGGTGCGATGCCGGCGAAACGGGCATAACTGACAGCTGACAGTCCGCAGGTGATGCCGGTGAAGATGAAGAGAAAGATGATGGCCGGACCGCCGTCGTATGCAGCCTGTCCGATGGTGCCGAAGATGCCGGCGCCGATAATGGCCGCGATGCCAAAAGCAGTCAGGTCGCGCACGCCCAGCACGCGTTGCAGACCGCCATGCGGGTTTTCATCGTCGCGGAGCGACAGCACCTGCGCTGTCGTCTTCGTCCGACGGAGGGATTGAAAAAAGGATTGCATCAATGAATTTCCAATAATAGCGCCTCGGGCCAACATTCGGGTCAGGATTTATTGACACCATCGCACGTATTTTCCCGTCCGATTTTCACCATGCATTCCCTCAATTTCACCGACACCGCTTTCATGCAGCGCTGCATTGCTTTGTCGCAGGCAGCACTCGAACGCGGCGATGCGCCCTTCGGCAGCCTGATAGCCCGCGGCGATGAACTGATCAGCGAAGGCATCAACAACAAGAACTTCCGTGTCAACGAACATGCCGAGATCATCGCGCTGAACCTCGCCGCTGATAAGCTCGGCCATTCCAACCTCGAAGGCCTGACCCTGTACACGAGCTGCGAACCCTGTCCGATGTGTTCCTTTATGATCCGCGAGTTCCGCATCCAACGCGTGGTTTTTGGCATGTATTCTCCGCACATGGGTGGCGCTTCGCGTTGGCCGATTCTGACGGATGCGAAACTCCGCGAACTGGGGCGCATCTTCGGTGAACCGGCCGAAGTCATCGGCGGTGTGCTGGAAGCCGAAGCCAAAGCTGTGATGGGCCAGACAGCCCTGATTTCCTATTTTCTTTAACGGGATGACAGGCGGGAAAAGTGCGCTCCGGCCTTGCAAGCGCCTTCCTGTGAACAGAAAAACCTAACTTGCCATCGCTAACAAACTGACCATGTCGATTTTCCGTGGCGGCAACCCCGCTTTCAACGAACAAACCTACGAAGGGCTCCCGCAGCAGGCCGAAGGCCAGGGCATGACTGTAGGCGGAACCATCCGCAAAACCGCTCTCTTGCTGGCCACCAGCTTCGCCACCGCCGCCTGGGCCTGGTGGAAACTGAGCAGCCTCAACAATCCGGCGCCCCTGCGCACGGGCATGTTCATCGCCATCGGCGTGGCCTTTATCATTTCCCTGGTATTGGTGTTCCGCAAGAACCTGGCTCCCTGGCTGGCTCCAGTATATGCCGCGGCGCAAGGTGTGGCCATGGGCGTGATTTCGGCCTATTTCGAATCCGTTTACCCCGGAATCGTGAGCCAGGCCATGCTGCTCACCTTCCTGATCTTTGCCGTGATGCTCACGCTTTACCAAACGCGCATCATCAAAGTAACGCAGCGTTTTCGTTCCATACTCACCACTGCCATCGCAGCCATCATGGTGTATTACCTGCTGGCCTGGATTCTGTCGTATTTCCGCATCGAAGTGCCTTTCCTGCACAGCAATGGCATCGCCGGTATTGTCTTCAGCCTGTTTGTGGTGGTGATAGCTTCCCTGAGTTTCCTGCTCGACTTCGATCTCATCGAACAAGGCGCTGAACAGGGTGCACCAGCCTGGATGGAATGGTATGCCGCCTTCGGTTTGCTGGTAACCCTCATCTGGCTCTACCTGGAAATCCTGCGCTTGCTGAGCAAACTCAATAGCCGCGATTGATATGTAAAGGCTCTTTTCACCTTGCCGGCTCGATATGTAACAGGTGCTGCGTGCTTTGGTCTTATTTGCCTGAGCGCTGCGCTGCTGTGTTCAGGGTGCTGCATAGACGTCATCACCGGATGGGGGCTATAGAAAAGAATCGTATCTGTTTGCAATAGACCAAACCATGATTCAGCCCAAAGCTTGCCACGGTGCTTGAACCATTGCAAAGGGTGTACGCAACCTGCCTTTGCACTTTGAAGGAAGTTATTACGGGAAACCA